>PLDF01000424.1 GCA_003135055.1 Bryobacterales bacterium
GGCGGGCCGGGCGGGCCGCCGCTGCTGCCGGCGCGGCCGCGCCGGGTGCAACTGCTGGTAACGCTGGAGCGGCGCCAGCTACTGCCGCTGCGCCCGCCGACGCGGCGCAGGGCTTCCAGGGTGGAGGCGGTGGCGGGGGTGGTGGCCGCGGCCGAGGCGGCGGTGGCGTACNNCGGTGGTGGTGGTGGTGGCGGAGGCGGCGGAGGTGGTGGCCGAGGTGGCGTTGCCGCTGGCCCACTGGTCGCGCCAGGCGCGTATTTCGTCAAGCTCACTGTCGGCGGTAAGACGCTACAGACTTCGGTAGATGTGCTCGAAGACACCTGGATGCGGCCACAGTAGCCGGATCCATCGGGGTGAAGTTGAGGGCCGTTTTCGCTTGTTTCAGGGCCGGACGCAGAGTGAGAGAAGTGGCGATATCATAGGCTGATGGCGCCGATCGCCAAGCGGTTCTAAACCATCCCTGTGACTTCTCCCCGAAAAATTCTGGTGACGGGCGGCGCCGGCTACATCGGCTCGCATACGGTGCAGTTGCTGCTCGAGCAGGGCTACGACGTCGCCGTGGTAGACAACCTCTCGAAGGGCTACCGCCGCAACGTGCCGGCCGGGCGGCTTTTTGCGATGAACATCGCCGATACCAAGGCGCTGACCGAACTGATGCGGCAGACGCGTACGGAGGCGGTGATTCACTTCGCGGCGTCTATCGCCGTTGGCGAATCGATGCGCGAGCCGGAGACCTACTTCGCCAACAACACGTGCGCATCGCTTTCGCTTCTCACCGCGATGCTGCGGGCGGACGTGAAACATCTGGTGTTCTCCTCCACGGCCGCGGTTTACGGCAATCCGCACGCGTCCCCGATTCTCGAATCGTTTCCCCTTCAGGCGGTGAATCCGTACGGCGAATCCAAGGTCATGGTAGAGACGCTGTTGCGCTGGTTCGGCGCGATTCACCATCTCACCAGCGTGTCTCTGCGGTACTTCAACGCGTCGGGCTGCGACCCGCAAGGGCGGCTGGGCGAGGAGCACGAACCGGAGACGCACCTGATTCCGCTGCTGCTGCGCGCGGTAGCCACAGGCACGCCGGTGACGGTTTTCGGCGGCGATTACGACACGCCGGACGGCACCTGCATTCGCGACTATATCCACGTGCTCGATCTGGCGCAGGCGCACATACTGGCGCTGGAGTACCTGATGCAGGGCGGCGCGTCCGACCAGTTCAACGTGGGCACGGGAACGGGCCATACCGTGATGGAGGCGATCCGCGCGGTGGAAGAAGTCACCGCGCAGAAGGTCCCATATGTTATCGGGCCGCGCCGCGAGGGGGATCCGCCGGCGTTAGTGGCAAGCTCGGACAAGCTGCGGTCCAAACTGGGTTGGTCGCCGAAGTACGGGGACTTGCGGACTATCGTCGAGCACGCCTGGAATTTCGCCAGATCCAAAAGTTAATTGTGGGACCGGCCTCCTGGCCTTCACGGGAGCTTCTACGTTCAAGTCGGCGGTGAGGTGGCGTGAGGTGGGACGGACGATCGTTTTTGGTCGTCTGTCGAGCCCTCGGCAACAGACCACGAAAGGCGATGGTCTGTCCTACCAGGCGACCGGCCGGGAGGCCGGTCGTACGTGAGTGATATCGTAATACGCATGACACGCACTCTGCCGGTCCTGCTTCTATCCGCCGCCGCGCTGTTCGCGCAGCCTCAGGCGCCCGCGCCAATGCTCCTGTGGTCCGCGGGCGCGCCCGGCGCGTTGGGAAACGACGACGCCGACAAGCCCTCCATCACGCCCTATATAGTGTCCGGGGAACGGGCCACGGGCACGGCCGTGATTGTCTGTCCCGGCGGCGGGTACCTCCACCTCTCCATGGAAAAGGAGGGCAGCGACGTCGCGCATTGGTGGAATTCGCTCGGCGTGACGGCGTTCGTGCTGAAGTACCGGCTGGGGCCGCGCTACCGTCACCCCGTCGAGTTGGGCGACGCGCAGCGCGCCATCCGCACGGTGCGTGCGCGCGCCGCGGAATTCGGCGTGAAGGCGGACCGCGTCGGGCTCATGGGCTTCTCGGCCGGCGGCCATTTGACGGCCACGGCGGGTACGCACTTCGATGCGGGCAAGGCGGACGCGGCCGACGCCATCGACCGGGCGGGCAGCCGCCCCGATTTCCTGGTGCTCGGCTACGCGGTGATTTCGTTTACGCAATACGCGCACAAGGGGTCGTTGCAGGCTCTGCTGGGCGACAACCCCGACCCGAAATTGGTGGAGAACCTCTCGAACGAGCTTCAGGTGACCGCGCAGACGCCGCCCACTTTTCTCTTCCACACAAATGCCGATACCACCGTGCCCGCCGAAAACAGCGTTATGTTCTACATGGCGCTGCGTAAGGCCGGAGTCCCGGCTGAGATGCATATCTATGAGCACGGCCCGCATGGCATGGGCCTCGCGCCCACAGACGAAGCATTGTCGTCATGGCCGGCGCGGCTGGCGGATTGGGTAAGAGGAAGAGGGCTGCTGAAGTAGCCATGCGGGCGGGCGGCCGATGGCTGAACCGTATCAAGGCCGCGCTGTTCCACTACCACCGCTTTCCAACCGGGTACACCGCCAAATCCACCGCCGGTGTGAGAAGCGAGCCGAGCAAACCGCTTGCTGACGCGCGCGGGTCTGATCGGAGCCACGACCGCAAGGGAGTGATTTTCCGCAAAGAGCACAAAACCACCCGGTCACAGCACTTAAAACCCGAAGGTCAACGGGCCGGATTGGCGCAGTAGAATACTACGAGTCCCAGGAAGCCATCAACGGCTGAGCCGCCGCATCTCACTGCTCCCGCAGCACCATCACCGGGTCCACACGCGTGGCCCGGCGGGCCGGCAGCGCGCACGCCGCCAGGCCGACCGCCGCCAGCGTAACGATCACGGCCGACATCACCACCGGGTCCAGCGGTTTCACGCCGTAGAGCTGGCCGGCGACAACCGACTGCAGCGCCACCGAACCTGCCACGCCAAGTACCAACCCGGCGCCCATCAGCCACAGCGCTTCGCCCACCACCAGCCGCGAAAGTAATCCCATTCGGATGACGACGATCGAATAATCGCCGCATCTGGCGTGGCGAGCGGCGGAAGTACGGATGCGGCGTTCAGGTGGTTGGTAAACCCTTCGGCGTTAATCGCGGGTCAGAACTCGTACGCCACTTTCGTCAAGCGCCGTTGTCGGGGTTCCAACTTCCCGATGGCGGCAATTAGCCGGAAGCCAATCAGCCAAACACCGCGCAGAGCTTGAAAATGGGAGATTGTCGCGCACAAGAAGAGGGTTTCGATGACGAATCGCTCTGTGCCAATGTGGTTCGCCGGAGTATAATCCCAGCAGTGGGCCCTTTTCTGTTGGCCATGATCGCGGCGGCAGCGGCCGCACCAACTCTCCTCCCCGCCCAATCCCCCCCGGACCTCGACGTAAGAACTGCCGAATCGGCCGCCGATAAGGTCGCCTGGATCGGGAAAAACGCAGTTGCGTTCCGAACTATCGATCCCAAGGATGAGAATTTCACCGATCTGGGCCCCCTGCGTCGGGCCATCGGCTCCGCGCGATTCGTTCTGCTCGGCGGCTCGGGCGACGTCGCTGTAGCGTTTGCCAAATACCGCCTGGTTCGTTTCCTCCATGAAGAGATGGGCTTCAATGTGTTGGCGTGCAACGCATCTTTTTTCGACGCGGAGGAGACCGATCGCGCGCTCGACGGGAAGGCAGCTCCGCATCGCCAGTTTTTTTCTGAATTCGAGCAGATATTCGGGTACAACTTCGGACAGATCGTGGTGGATCAGCCAGGTTCTAACGCAATCGACATTCTCGGATATGCGCGCGCTACTCGCGGGACTGGTAACGCACTCCACATATCAGGCTTCAGGAATGCGGCTGTAGGATCCTCGTTCAGCAAATATGTGCACGAGTTATTTCGCTTCATCGATGGGATCGATCCGGCCCTCGCTCCGCCCGCCGACCGCGAGGCAATCGGGAAGATGCTAGCCTGGCAAAACCTCACAGCGTCCCGGCGCTGGCCGAAAACCGTGCCGCCTGGATTGGAGGCTGTCGAAAGGCTGGACGAGCGCCTCGCCCGCCTGCCGGCGAACGGTCCTGACGTGCGGGAGATTTCGTTCTACCGGCTGACTCTCAGGTCTGTCGCCGCTTGGGCAGGCCCCAGGGCCGGTCGACTGAACGTCGTGTCGCCGGACCCGCTTTACTGGTATGCAGGAGTGTGGCGCCCGAACAGCAAGATCGTCGTCTGGTCGAATAACACCGCGGTAGAGAGAAATCTGTCCAAGGAGCAGGCCGTGGCCGCTTCACGATTTCACGTCCCATCGATCGGGGCGGATGCCATCGCGCAGGCTCTCGGAAGCACCGACTACTCCATCGCGTTTACTGAGATTAAGAAAGCCGCCGAGGCGCTTGATGTGCTGGTCGCCGGCCCGAGACCATCGCTTTCGCCGTTCGACGACAGTTTTGAGAGCCTGCTGCAGGCCGCGCACTTACCCTATTCTTTCATCGATTTTCGTGCCCTGCCGCAGGATCACTGGCTGCGCCGCCCACTGATCGCGCGGTTCACCCCCGGCGAGCAAATCTCCGCCATCTGGCCGGAAAATTACGATGCCATTATCGGTATCGATCTGACAGCTTTGAAATCCGGGCATCCCGCAGGGGTCCCGCGGTGACAAACAAAGGCCTGCTCAACCTGCCGATTTTTCTGGCTGCGGCGCTCCCGCTATCGTTGGCCCAGCGGGTCACCATTGATCCGCTACCCGGACTGCAGCCTCCGCCACAGCGCCGGCCGGCAATTCGCGTCGACTCCAACCTCGTTCTGGTCCCAGTCGCCGTTGCCGACCGGCGCAATCACCCTGTTACCGGGCTGGGGAAAGAAAACTTCCGTGTTTTCGACGAGGGTGCGGAGCAGACCATCACCTCCTTTGCCATGGACGACGAGCCGGTGGCGGTCGGGCTGATCTTCGACCAAAGCGGCAGTGTGGGCCGTGCCATGGAGCCCGAAGCCACAGCGACGCGCCTGTTCCTGCACATCTCCAATCCCGAAGACGAATTCTTCCTGGTCATCTTCGCCTCCCATCCGGAGTTGACGCTGCCTCTGACGCGCGAGCCCGAAAAGATTCAAGACCACATTTTCACCATCAAATCGGGCGGCGCGACCGCGCTGTACGATGCTGTGATCCTGGGCCTGCAAGAATTGAAGAAGTCGAAGCTGAGCCGCAAGGCGTTGCTGGCGGTCTCCGACGGTGGAGAGAACGACAGCCGGTATAGTCAGGCCGAACTACGGAACAGGGTGGAAGAAAATGACGTCCTCATCTACGCCGTTTGTGTCCGAACCCACGACACCGATTTTCCCTTGTTGCGATGGATGGCCGAGTTGTCAGGCGGCCGGGCTTTTCTGTCGGGTGCGATCGATATTCAGGACGCTGTGGCCAGAATCGGGCTGGAATTGCGCAATCGTTACGTGCTCGGCTTCGCGGCCGGCGGAATCCCGCGCGATGGTAAGTATCACAGGCTGCGCGTCCAGCTTGTCCCTCCGCACGGCATGCCCCCGCTGAAGGCTTCGTGGCGGCGTGGATATCGCGCCCCGGGCGGGCCTGTGCAGTAATCCAGCGTGTGGCGGCGCAGGGCGCGCGCAATCGTTGGGGCCAGCGGCGGGCGAATGGCGAAATTGGGCGGTGTGGACGTTCCGCCTGTAGAGCGCCGTTTGCCGGATAGCGGCGCCGAGGTTCCCGGCCGGGCCGCGCCAATCTAGATCCTGCCTTGTCGCGTTGGTTTAGGAACGGTTCGGGGACAAGCCGGAAGCCGCTTCGCCCGACAAACACGCTTGCCATGGATGTGCTCGATCCGGCGGCGAAGGAAAAGAAGGAAGACATCACGGCTCAGCCACCGGCTCCCTACTGTTCCCGCAGCACCATCACCGGGTCCACACGCGTGGCCCGGCGAGCCGGCAGTACGCACGCCGCCAAGCCGACCGCCGCCAGCGTAAGGACCACCGCCGACATCACCATCGGATCGAGCGGTTTTACGCCGTAGAGCTGGCCGGCGACAACCGACTGCAGCGCCACCGAACCTGCCACGCCAAGTACCAACCCAGCGCCCATCAGCCACAGCGCTTCGCCTACTACCAGCTTCACCACGCCGCCGGCGGTGCATCCCAGCGCGGCGCGGATCCCGATCTCACGCTGGCGCTGCGTCACCAGATACGCCAGCACGCCATAGATGCCGATCGCCGAGAGGAACAGAGCCAGGCAGCCGAAGAACATGGCCAGCGTCAGCGAGGCCCGCCGCGACGCCAGCGCCAGGTCGCCGCGCTCCTCCATGGTGTGTACGTCGAATAACGCCAGGTTCGGCGCTATCGCCGCGAACCGGGCGCGCACGGCGCGCACGATCGGGCCGCTGTCGCCGGAGGTCTTGATCGCCAGCGCGTACCCCCTCTGCACGTTCTGCGCGTAGGGCAGGTAATACGCGCCCACCGGACTCCCATTGCCTTCCACGTCCGCTGTGTGGACGGGGTGGATGACGCCCACCACGGTCATCCAGTGCGTATGGTCGTCCGTCTTCAGCAGGTTGTTGATGTCCTGCGGCAGATACATGCGCCGGCCGATCGGATTGAGGCCCGGCCAGAAGTGGCGCGCCAGCCGCTCGTCCACGATGATGGCCCCGGGGGCGGATTCGCCATCGCGCGCATCGAACGGGCGCCCCGCCACCATCGCGATATGCATAGCCTCGAAGTACCCCGGCGTGATCATCATCTGTTCGGGGGAGATGAGCGATTCTCCGGGTTTCATGATGTAGCCTTCGGCCAGGATCACGCTGTCGTTATGGCTGCCGCTCCAGGGAATGCTGGTGGTGGCGCCGGCCGCCGTCACTCCGGGAATGGCGCGGATGGCAGCCAGCGCGCGGTCCATCAGCGTGCCGGCGTCAGTGTCTTTGGGGTAAAGCGATCTTGGTACGCTGGTGGAAGCCGTCACCACGCCTCTGACATCGAATCCCGGGGCGACGTGGAGCAACTGGCGGAAGCTCGCCAGCACCAATCCCGCGCCGGCCAGCAGCACGAAGGCCAACCCGACCTGCGCCACTACCAGCACCTGCCGCACGCGGCGCGCACGCCGCCCGCCGGTACCCGAGCGGCTCTCTTCGCGGAGCACTTCGTTAATCCGCGACCCGATAACCTGCACCGAGGGAATCAGCCCGATGACAATCCCGACCAGCGCCGCCGTCGCCAGCATTGCCAGCACCACCATGCCGTCCACGCGAACCTCGCCCGCGCGCGGCAGCGTCTCGATTCCGTTATGCGCCAGAGCGCTCAATAATCCTGCGCCCAGCGCCGCCCCCGCGGCGCCGCCGGCCAGAGCCACCAGAACGCTTTCCGTCACCGACTGGCGCACCAGACGTCCCGCCCCGGCGCCCAGCGCCAGGCGTGTCGCGAACTCCTTGCGCCGCTGGGTGGTGCGCGCCAGCACCAGGTTCGCGACATTCACAACGCCGATCAGCAGCACGAACGCCGCTCCTCCCCAGAGCAGGTAGAGCGCTTCCCGGACCTGCTTCACCAGCATGTCCTCCAGCGGCGACACCACCGTGTGGAATCCCGCGTTGATCAGCAGTTCCCTGAAGCTCGGAAACCGGTCCAGGTTGGCGCGGTTGAGCGCGTCCACTTGCGATTGCGCCTCCTGCGGGTTCGCGCCCGGCTTCAGCCGTCCGATGTTCTGCCAGTTATTGGAGTGGCGCACCTCGCGCTCTTTCGCGGTGAACGCCGCCGGAATCCAGAGGCGGACATCCGGGTCGATAAAGTTGAAGCGCGCCGCCATTACGCCTACCACGGTGAACGGCTGCCCGCTCAGGCGGATGTCGCGGCCCAGCGCCGCCTGCGGGCTCCCGAAGAGCCGCCGGCTCAGTCCGTCGCTCAAGATGGCCTTCTTGTCGCCGCCCGGCTCGCCCTCGGCATCGGAGAAGGCGCGGCCATAAGCTGGTGACACGCGTAGCAGCCGGAACAGGGAAGGCGTCGCCAGCATGCCGGTGAGGCGCTCCGGGGCGCCCTCTATTTCGAGCGTTTGGCCGTTGGTGCGGAATAACGCCTGCTCCGAGAAAACGTGGACGTCGCGCAGGCGGTCGTAGTAATCGCCCGCGGAGCTGTTGTATCCGAAATCGGCGCCCGCCTTGGGGTAACGATTCGACATCAGCAGGATGGAGCCCGCGTCCGGCACCGGCAGCGGCCGCAGCAACACCGAGTTCACCACCGCGAAGGTGGCCGTGTTGGCGGCGATACAGACTGCAATGGTGAGGACCGCCGTGACGGTGAATCCCTTGTCGCCCATAAGCGAGCGAACGGCATGCCGGAGGTTACGGAAGGCGGAACCCATAATAGCTAATACGCTAGCCGGCCACGCCTTTGTTGCAAGAACTTTGGCTTATTTTGCCGCTAGTCCGATGTCTCCCTTCGTGTCGCGGCGCACGTTGCAGCCAGTGGGAAAATACCTGTATGGCCGTGATCGAAATTCGCGACGCCTCCGATGGCGACCTCGCGGGAATTCTCCGCGTGCTGGCCGAATCCGGCATCGATGGCGGCGTCTCCTTCACCGTGGAGGAAGCCCGCGCACACCTGTCTCGCATTCGCTCCGGGTCCGGGTTCCGCTTGCTGGCGGCCATTGTCGATGGCGAAATCGCCGGAACCTATTCCCTGGTCATCCTCGACAAGCTGGGCAAACGGGGAGCGCGGTCCGGGGTTGTGGAAGATGTGGGTGTTGCGCCCCAGCGCCAGGGGCAAGGCATCGGGCGCGCCATGATGGCGCATGCGCTCGAAGAATGCCGCAAGGCCGGCTGTTACAAGCTGGCGCTTTCCACCAATGTGAAACGCGAGGGCGCGCACCGCTTCTACGAGTCTCTCGGCTTCGAGCGCCATGGCTACAGCTACGCCATTTTCTTCTGAACAATCTGCTATCTCCCATTCCGGTCAGGCCAGAGGCGGGACAGACGATCGGTTTATGTCGTCTGTCTTTGCGGGGCAGCCAATCCTGGCTGCAGCCGGCTTTTAGCCGGCTCTCTTCTCCTCGCGATACGCCGGAGGGACCGTGTATCACTCGTATGAACGCGATTTCGCGACAAGTCCTTAGCCGTCTTATTCTTCACTTAGTGACGTAAAACTCATACGAAATCTTCCAGGTGAATGTCTCGCCGGGAGCGATCTTCATATGGATGTAAGCCTCCGGGCAGGCAGTGGTCCGGATGGACCAGTAATTAATGCGCACCAACGGCCGGTCGCAAGTCTGCCGGACGCCGGCCCCGGTCTTGGTATTCTCTTCCGAGATGTCATAATCCTTGGGATCGGCGCCATAACCGGTCAGATTGCTTTGCGCGCTATCACGGCCCGTCAGCTCCTTGAGATACACAAACTCTTTGCCTCTGGTCTCGGCGAAGCCGTGAAGATCCTGCGTGGCGTGCACCTCAAAAGGAAATTTGATCACGACATCCGGTCCGGTCGGTTGCGCGTCGAGCATGTAAAAGTTGTGCTCGTACACGTCCGATTCGATGGTCTTCCTGCCGGTGTTCTTCAGGCTGTGAGCCAGCACCATGGCCGGCCGTCCTTTGACCAGCTGAACCACCTTCGTGTAGCGGTAAGCGTAGCCGGAAGACGGGTCGTCCACGATTTGCGTGAACTCGACGGAATCGGACTTCTTCTTGACCGTCCACTTACCCGGGTCCGCAATCTCATAGGTCTTGAACTGCTGAAAATTCGGCTCTTCCGGTTTCTTGATAACTCCGACGCCGATCTTCAAGAATGTACCGCCCGGCTTCGCGTCCGCATAACCCAGTCCGGCGCCGGCCGTCAGGAACTCCTCCACCGGGCCCATGATGGCATCGTGCAGCGTGGGGCTATAAGGCGCGGGATTCCAATTACCGAAGTAAGTGTGACCCTTGTACTCGAGAGAAGGCATCTGTCCCGACCAATCGAATCGAGTGGCCCGATAGTAACCCGCGTGCGCGTCGGGCAGATACAACCTGGCGCGGATCTGCCCGTTCGAAATCGCGGCTTCGGGGAAATCGGCGGCAGCGGACATCGCCGAAAGAGAGATCAGCGCAATTGCGAGCCTGCTCATGGCTTGATCACCGTGCCGTCGAGCGTGCGGTCCGTCTTGCAGGCGCCGCCGCCCCGGATTTCCCCGAGCGGGTATTTTGCGGCGATCGCCTCATCGATCTCCAGGCCCAGTCCCGGTTTGCCGCTGTCGTACAAATATCCTTTGCGAATCTGACCGATGCCGGGGAAACGATCGTGCGCGACCTGGGGAAAGCGGTTTTCTTCCTGAATGCCGAAGGCCGACCTGGAAAGATCGATGCAATAACTCGCCATCTGATTCACGGGGTCGTTTTCTCCGCCTTCCTGAAACGCCGTCTTCACACCGTCAATCTCGCACATGGCTACCAGCTTGCGCAACGGCGTAATGCCGCCGATCGCCGCCACGCGGCAGCGAATGAAATCGATGAGGCGGTCCTCGATCAGCGGAACTACTTCGAAGGGGTGCGAGAAGACTTCGCCGATGGCCTGCGGCGTGGAGCAGATTTGCCGGATGTTGCGGTACCAGGAAATCTGTTCCGGAGGAAGAATGTCCTCCACGAAATACATCTGCATCGGCTGCAGGCGCCGCGCCAGCTCGACCGCGTTCATCCCGTTCATTTTGGAGTGAACGTCGTTGATAGTGAGCGAAGGCAGGCCGTTGGTGCGGTTCGCGGCCTCTTGGGCGGCCGCTTCGGGAACCAGCGGCGCAGCGGCAAGAGCCGTTTGGATGAGTTGTCTTCGATTCATATAATCCCAGTCATAAAGGAAGCGCTGGCTTAGCCTTAGCGACAATACCGTTCACTTAACGCACGCGGATTAAGCGGATTAAATCGTTTGCCTGTCTTCGCGTTTAGGGAATAAAGCTTGCCGTCGCTCGATCCGAATACAATCTGTGGGGGCCTCGCCCCGTCACCGGGCCAGTATTCGACGCCCCGCGTCGATGGACTGCCAGAGGGAAGTTGGAAAACCCACAACTCCTGGCCGGTGGTTGGGTCCAGCGCAACGGCCCTGCCATACGGCGATGAAATGTACATTATGCCATTGATGACCAGAGGCGTAGTTTCGCCGGGCGAGAAGCCAGATCCACCACCCCTTCCGCCGCCCCTTCCCCTTCCGCCTCCCCCGCCGTCCCGCCCTGGAGTCGCGGCTGCTCCTTGGGGCTTCATGTGATAAATTCAGGCGACTTTCAGTTGGTCAACATTCGCCGGCGTAATCTGCTTCAAGGGTGAGAAGCGCATTCCGCCGGGATCATGGCCATAGGTTGGCCACTCCTTCGGGTCACCCTTCGCTCCCGATTGAGCGAAAGCCACATACCCTCCGAATGCCACAGCCAGACCGGCGGAGGCGAGCATAACACCCGTGAGCCGCGTCCTTCCAATATTCATCTTTATCCTTACCCTTCCCTCGAACGCAGAACGCCTTCTCGGACAACCGGAACGGGAACAAGAAAGACGAGCAACCCTGCATCCGGTGTTAGCTCAAATATTGGGCAAAATCCGCCATCTGTGGTGGCGAGTAATGCGGCGGAAAAGTTTCGCTTTGGCCGCGATGTCATAGGAAGTTACCGTATCGTTACGTTACGCGACGGTAAAACAACGGCAAGATCAATCCCGCCGCCGGGCTGCCGCGGGCGACCGAGCTTCGTTCTTCGACGGCGCTGAGCCATGCGTCACCCATCGGATCGCCTCCAAATACATCCCCTGAACGTCCTTGCGGTCCCACACTGCGTCGTCATGGCCGATCTGGGAAACAAACACACGACCTTTGCCATAGCGTTTCGTCCATGCGATAGGAACGCCGGTTTCCGATTTTGCGAGGATGTGCGTGTTTTCCGGATGCTCTATTGAAATGTGAAAAAACCTGTCTCTAATTCTGAATGATGGAGTAAACAGGCGCATCCCGGGAAAATCAGACGCCAACACCAGAACGTCTTGGTTTTCACTTTCTCCCGGCGGTTCGATGCCGGTTGCTCCGATCAGTTCCTTGTAGGCTAGCCAGGAGCCGAACGAAGAAATGGCGGAGTGAACTACGACCAGGCCCTTGCCGTCGTCCCGAACGAAGGACAACAAGTCCATTTTTTGTTGCGTCGTCAACTTCGGCTCGCCGCTGGTAAACAGCAGAACGGCGTCGAAGTCGAGCAAGTTCCTGTAGAAGGTGAGCGTCCCGTTGAGGGTCGACACGGCCTGCTTCGTCACGAGTTGCGTATCCGTACGGATCAACGTGTCGAACAGTCCGGCGCGAAGCCCCAGGGTTTCAATAGTTACTAGCGCATGCGAAACGGAATCGTGCTGATCGCCCGCAGTGGAAACGTCCCCGAGGGCAAGAATCAGTTTCGCAGGCTGCCCCGACACGCGCTCGGTCGACGTGTCCGGACGAATGGATTTTTGCTGCTGGGAAGACAGCAGCAGCGCCGCTAGAGGAAGCAACACAACTGTAGATTTCATTGGATGAGGGCCGAAACCCATTGGATCATTGGGCCGGCAAAGGCCGTGGCGTCACGTCCGCATCCACCATTCCCATTGCCCACTTTAGTGCACCCAGATACATCGACTGCGCGTCCTTTCGGTCCCACACCTCCGGGCGGTGTCCGAACGAAGAGTAGAATACTCTGCCTTTGCCGTACTGTCTTGCCCATGCCACGGCAAAGTCCTTGTCGGTGCGATGCACGCGTTTATTGCCGAGATCCAGTTTGCTCGCGTCCAGGCGAGCCAGCACTCGCACCTTATCCCTCGAAAAACTCTTGAACTGGTATACTTCATCGTTGATGTTGAACTGCGGACCAAAAGCCGCCATTCCAGGAAAGGCACGGTCTTCCACAATCACGGGAGCGTCGAACAGTTCCCACGGGTGGTCGTCAAAGCGCCCCCCGATCATCTCGCCGAATTCGTCCCAATCAAAAAAGATGTTGTTGCCCGTGTGGGCGGCGACGAATCCCTTTCCATCCTCGTGAACGAAGGCTAACAGATCCGCCTTCTGCTCGCTGGTCATCGGCGGTTCTCCGATGGAGAAGAAAAAGATAGCGTCGAAGTCATTGAGATTGCGAATGCCCGGTACAGCGAAAGGCTGCCTGGTGATCAGTTGCGTATCGGTGCGGATCCACGTATCGTAAAGTCCGGTTTCGCGGCCCAGACGCTCAATGGTCGCCAGGGCGTGCGTCACGGAACTGTGCTGGTAAGTCCTGGTACTGACGTCCCCGATCGCCAGTACTCGCCGACGGTGCGGCGCCAGCGGCGCTTGGGAATTCGAAACTGCGGTCAGCCCAAGGCAGAAAGCCAAAAGACGTCCGGCGCGGCGGTTGCAGAGATACACCTGGAAGATGTCCGCCTAAACTGTAACAGCATTTGCCGCGAATGGCGAAGCTGCTGAGGCGCGATTGGGCGCGATCGCCGCAGCTTTACGGTAACCGCACTGTTACAGGGCGAAGCTTAGCGTCTTTCCTGCAGCGGCCAGCGCTAGACTTCAAATGCGATGAATCGCCGGGCATTTCTTGCGGGCAGTGTGGGAGCCCTTGCGGCCGCCCCGCCACCACCCTCCGATCAGATCGTTGTGGGCGTCGTCGGCGCCGGTTTTCGCGGAATGCAGCTTATTCACGCGTGTCTCGATCAACCCTCCATTCGCATTGGCGCGGTCTGCGAGACATATGAACCGCGGATGTTTGGTGCGGGGGCCATCACTCGCGCTCGCGGCCATAAGACCCGTTACTATCGAATCTATCAGGACCTTGTCGAGGATCGCGACTTGGACGCCGTGATCGTTGCGACGCCCGATTTTTCGCACCACACGATCACGATGGAAGCCCTGAAGGCCGGCAAGCACGTCTACGTGGAGCAACCATTGTGCCTCTCCTGGCAGCAAGGGGTCGAACTCTTGAACGCGGAGCGCGAATTCTCTCGAGTAGTCCAAGTTGGCTCCCAGCGGCGCAGCAGTCCGATTTATATCGAGGCAGCAAGGCGAATTTCCGCCGGTGCGCTGGGCCGCGTGCAGATGGGCCGATCCTATTGCGTCTCCAACTCTTTGCGGCCGGGCGTCCTGAAACGGGGAGGCGTCAAATTACCGGAACCGCTAAACTTTTTCGATTGGCAGGCAGGCGCGGCGGAGAGAGTACCCTTCAGCGTGGATCGATTCCTGAACTGGCGGTACTATTCCGAATACGGAGGGGGTGCTGTCGCCGATCTTGGTTGCCGCGTGATCGATGGCATTCACATGCTGACGGGCGCTAATTTTCCGGCTACAGTCAAAGCCAGCGGCATCCCCGCAAGTGCGGAAGGATTCGATACCGTCGAGCGGGCGGCCATCACAGTTGAATACCCCGGCGGCCAATTAGTCACGCTGTCGCTCAATGCGGGGGCGACAATCTATAGGGAAGATCGTTGGGAGCTGACATCCATCGACTGTGAAGCCGGTCGCGCAGAGATTACACCCCGCGAATACACAGACTGGAAGATGTCCACAAGCGGAAAAGCAGGCCTCACCGTACCGTCCTGGCAGCGCCGTATCGCAAACGCTTCAGACGTCGCCACTCGTGCGCACATCGCCAATTTTCTCAACGCCGTCCGGGGTAAAGAATCCGCGCACGCGCCGGTTAGCGCCGCCTTTGGTGGAACCTTGGTCTGCCAGATGGCCAATCTGTCCATCCGCACCGGCCGCACCGCCCACTGGAACTCGACAGACCAACGGGTGGAAATTTCTTAAGTCAGAACGCCTCGCTGTTATAAAACTCGCCGAACAATTCCTCATCCGATGGCCGGTCTTCCGGAATCGGACGGCTCACCCAAGTCACGTTCATATAGTGCTTAAGCGAGACGTTCTCATTGGTGCTGTTACCACCCCAGATTCCACATCCCATGCTTGATGTCATTGGCATGCCGTTGGTGAATGTTCCCGCATTCGAAGCGGATTGGGGTTGGCGAACCATAATGCGGCTGACCGGCGCAACCAACGCTAGTTGGTGGACGTGTTCGTCGTTATAAGAATAAATGCCGCAAGAATGTCCTTTTCCCCCGGTCTCGAAGACTTGCCTTACCATGTCGAGTGCCTGATTCCAGCCGGCGTACTTGAAGATCGCGACCACAATGCCGAGTTTCTCTGTCGAGAAGAGGTATTGCTTGCCAATATGCTCCTCCGGAACAACAAGAAACGTTTTGCCGGCCGGAATGGAAAAACCCGCCAGTTTGGACACTGCTTCGGCGGAGCGGGCGATAGTCGCCGGCGTACGATGTCCTTCCGCATCCCAATAGGCAGCCTGCAACAACGCCTTTTCCTTCTCGTTGACCACATAGCCGCCTTCCTTTTGAAGTTGAGCAAGGAAAGCATCGTAAATAGAGCTATCCACCAGAAGATTGCCATCGGCCGAACAGCCGGAGCCGTTATCGTTGGTCTTGCTGATGCGAGTATTCCTGGCGGCGCCTTCGACGTCGGCGGTCTCGTCGATCACCATGGTGGCATTGCCTGCGCCCACTCCAAAGGCCGGCTTGCCGGAACTGTATGCTGCACGGACCATGGCCGGGCCCCCGGTCGCCATGGTTACATCGCAAATGGCCATCATTTCCTGAGCCAACGGAATACTGGGCGCTTCCACGCATTGCAGAACGTCCTCGGGCGCTCCCAGTTTCTTGAGCGCGGCGCGCATCACGCGGACAGTCTCATTCGTGGTCTTCCTGCTTGCAGGATGCGGGCAGAAGATGACCGCGTCCTTGCATTTGATGGCATAGATAGCCATTCCCGCAGGGGTGACGTACGGGCTGGTAACGGGAATCAGCGCCGCTACAACGCCGGCGGGCTTCGCATACTTGACTATGCCCTTCTCAGGAATCTCCTCAATCGCGCCCATGCTTTTCTGCCGCAGCGCATCGCGCAGAATGCCCAGCACCTTCGCGCGCCGGGTTGGAGCTCTTCCGCCCATTCCGCTTTCGTCCACGCTCATATTGGCCAGGCGAGTCGCCGTGTCCATGTTTGCCGTGGCCCACGCGACTGCACGGCAAAGCCGGTCGACGCGCTCCTGGCCGTAGCCTTCGATCTCTTGCATGGCGGCGCGGGCATTGCGCAACAGCTCGCCGGCGGCCTGCCTCTCTTGTTCCGTAATTGGTCGTGCCATCTTGGTCTCCGGCCCTGCAGGCCTTTTCAGAATCGCGTTCGCGGATTGAATCGTCGCCCTCGACTGCGCCGCCGTCGTACCGTAGAATCGCCAGTCCGGGCGATCGCCGTGCGCCAGCGTTCGCAATACCTTAATTATTATCGCCGCCTTAATGCGCTATGGCTATGCCACGGGGAGCGTCTTAACCGTAACACTACCGTAAGAAGTTGCCTCTTGATGAGTTCGGATGATAGCCTTATGAACGATTTCCAGTTTTCATTGATCAAGGAGCCGTCGCCAAGGCCGCGCGGTAGCCAAGACGGTAGCCAAGGAAGCGCCCATTGGCTGGATGCCACGCTACGAGGACATCGACTGGAACGGCCTCGATGTCCCGCGGGATAAGTTCGAAGAGTTGCAGAGTGTCGACCGAGTTGCGTGGCGCAACGAGCCGGCATAGCAATACCCTGGCCTCGAAGATATGAAAACGGTCATTATTGCCGGGGCGGGTATTATCGGCCTCGCATCGGCATGGAGGCTGGCGCAACGTGGCTGGCGTGTCAGCGTTTTTGATGCTAAAGGAGCGGCCGGAGAGGCCAGTTGGGCCGGCGCCGGAATGCTGGCGCCGGGCGGTGAGGTAGATTCCGATGTCGCGTTGGCGAAGATGGCTCTGCGGAGTCTCGGGATGTATCCCGAATTCGTGCGCGAGCTTGAAGAGGAGTCGGGTCTCGCCGTTGAATATCGGAAGCACGGCGCCATCGAAGTGGCAATGGACGATGCTTGCGCCGAGGCATTGACGCAGAAAGCCGTGCGGCAGTTCGCCATGGGTATCGCTTCGGAGCCTTGCCGCTATTGCGGTTGGGAGGCACGGTTTTATCCCGACGATGCCATAGTGGATCCACGCACTGTCACCGCCGCACTACTGACCGTCTGCAGGCGGAGGGGAATCGAGATTCGCGAGCACGAGCCTGTGACTGAAGTACTGGAAAATGGTTCTGGCATCCGCACGGTGCGTAACGAGTATCGTTCCGATCGGGTATTGATCGCCGCCGGAGCCTGGAGCGCCGCACTGTTGCCCGGATTGCCCCGCGTATTTCCCGTTCGAGGCCATCTGTTGTGTTTCCAAATGGAGCCGGGATTATTGACGACGATCGTGCGCAGTGGGCATACCTACCTGCTGCAGCGCGAATCGGGAGCGTTGATTGCGGGGAGTTCCATGGAAGACGCCGGCTTCGACCGCATGGTGAATGCTGCCATAGCCGAAGACATTCACAAACGCGCGGCCAAATTGCTTCCGGCCCTGGCTCGCACGAAGCCGATCGATCAGTGGAACGGGTTGCGTCCGGCAACGGATGTCGGCCCGGTATTGGGGCAGTTTGGCGATACCTCGGTTTGGACCGCATATGGGCACTTTCGGAACGGGATATTGTTAGCGCCGGATACTGCGCAGACCATCGCCGATCAATTCGGAGCCGCATAATTTAGCAGCCTTCTTGCACGAACGCCGTTTCCGAATCGTCGATCGCGGCGATTTGGATAGTGCTCTCCGCACTGCGCTCAGTGACGCTCCAATCAAGGGCATCAGCTCGTTAGTAAGCGGCCAAGAATGAGCTGGCGACTGGGACGCATTTGGCGTCCAGCGCAACGCAATTAACCAAGGTTCGTGACGATATCGGCAGTTTTTAAGCTTTTTTGACCCCTCCGCTGGAGGGCCACGCCGCGCAGCCGGATGAAGCAGCTTGAGCGCCGACCATCGTTCTTCCCACCGCCGCCGGTCGCGAAATCCGCCTGCGCCGCATTACCGACCCGACGGCAGAGCAAAAAGCCTTGCTCCGGCAACTTGGCCTTAGTCTGCCGGATCGTCTGCAATTTCCTCGCGAATGTAGTGCAGACTCGGCGATTTTCGGAACCTATTTTCAATGGTTTAGGCTTTGACCGGTTTGGTGACGAACCTTGTGTACGCGTTCGTTCCAACCGGGCGTTTTACCGTAAATACTACTGTTACTTCATTGTGATACGACCGCACCTGATGCTACTTTCATAGCCAGTTCGGGCTTCGCGCGCCACATGAGGGGTGCGTCAGAGGAGTCGAAGAGAGGTTATACGATGCGATTCAGCGTTCGAATCAGCGTTGCCGCGGCCTTGGCGACCGCGTCTGGGCGAAAGCAAGCCACATCTACTTCAGAGGCTGCTGGAGCAGGTCACGACTTCACTTGCGCCATGACTGCTGCTAGGAAAAACCAATGAAAAAAGTTGCGATCTGTATCCTGATGGGATCATTGTTCGCGGGCTACGCTCTCGCCCAGACCTTCAACGCCAGCCTAGGCGGTACCGTCGCGGACAGCAGCGGGGCGGTGGTTGTGCATGCGACGGTCACCGCAACCGGTATCGAGACTGGGGTTGTAACCAAAACCACCACCAATGCCAGCGGAGTATACGAGTTTCCCAGCCTCCAGGAAGGCAACTATCGAGTTTCCGCGGAAATGGGCGGCTTTAAGCAGTTCGTCTACCAACGCGTCACGCTGGACGTCAGCGCACAGGTGAGGCTCAACTTCGCGCTCGAAGTGGGATCCGCCACGACGACCATGACGGTCACTGCGGCCGCCGAATCTCCCCTGCTGACCACCAGTGCGGTGGTGGGTGGCGTCATCACGGGGGATGAGATTCTGCACCTTCCCCTGATTGACCAGAACGCCGCTAATCTGGCGCTCACCCAGGCTCAATTCGCAGGCGGCATCGGGACCGGCGTCACCGTGGCAGGAGGCTCAACCATGACCCTGGCCACGACCGTGAATGGCATTAGCGTCTCCAATAACCGCCTCGACCGTGCGGGCGGCCTGCTCTCGTTCCAGTTGACCCAAACCGTGGACATGGTGGAGGAGGTCAAAGTGACCAGCAGTCCGGCCGACGCGGAAAACGGACGGTCCTTGGGGTCGGTCTCGATGATCGTACGTTCCGGGACGAACAAATTCCATGGCAGCGTGGTGGACGGGCTCCGCAATACCGACCTTGATGCCAATACATTCTGGAACAACTTCTCCCAACCCTATATACCCCGGCAAACCCTGATCCGGAATCAGTTCGCCGCGCGCATGGGCGGACCGATCCGCAAAAACAAGACTTTCTTTTTCGTACTCTACGACGGCAATCGGCAGAGAACGTCGGCTACGGCAACTAACACGGTGCTGACGGCGCCGGCGCGCGCGGGTAATTACAGATACTTTCCGGGCGCAATCAACTCCAATTACACTCAGACTAATCCGGTGGTCGACGCCAACGGGAACCCGATTATGCCTTCGACCGCATCCGGTCCCCTGCAGACCGTCAGCGTCTTCGGCAAGGACCCAAATCGCCCGGCAGCCGACGCAAGCGGCTTAGTGGCCAAGATAGTCGGGGAAACTCCGCTTCCGAATAACTTCACCGTCGGGGACGGCCTGAATACGGCTGGTTATACGTGGCCAGTCCCGTCGAATGCCGACTTGGATCAATTCACCTTTAAAGTGGATCACTACATCAACACGAATAATCACCTCAGTGTCGTGGTAACCCGCGAGCACCAGTATTACACCAGTACGGCGTCTGTTTATCCCACTCTCCCGGTGTCTGGGCCTACCGATACAGTCTCCTGGTTCACTTCGGTGAACCTCGACTCCACCATCAAGCCGACCCTTCTCAACCAATTCAAGATTGGCCTCCAGCATCCGGACTTGGTACAGGACAGCGGCGTGGCGGCCTATCCGCAGGTATATCCGACGCAAAATGGAACCACCTACATTCCCGGTTTCTCCAGCTTTACCAGCCCCATCCCCGGGAGTATCCAGTCCGAGAATATCGACCCGGTGTACACGCTAGGAGACAGCATGAGCTGGACTCACGGCCGCCATTCCATCAAATTTGGCTTCCAGGTGGACTACACTTCGACCAATTCCTACAACATCAACAACAACGTGAATCCCGCCGTGAGTTTAGGCGCCGGCAGCACCGCGGTTCAGGGAATCAATACGCTTCCAGGGCTGGTTTCGCAGAACGACACTTTGGCGCAGGGCATACTTACCGACCTCAGCGGCTCGGTCTCGTCGATCTCTCAGGGATTTGGCGTCGCCAACGGCAAGAACCCGCAGTGGATTGTGTACCCCTCGCGCGCGGCCTTCGAACAGCGCGACGCGAACGGCTTCATCAAGGACGATTTCAAAGTGACATCGAACCTCACTGTAAACTTCGGTATGCGTTGGGACTGGGCCGGTGTGCCTTGGGAAAAATGGGGACGCATGCTCGAGCCGACGAATGGCTTCTCTGGCGCTTTCGGCGTTTCCGGCACGAACTTCAACTCGCAGTGGTCGCCCGGCGCTACCGGAGGCTCTCTCACCCAGATGGAGACCGTGGGAGTGAACTCTGCGAATCCCGGACAAACGCTTTATAAGAACTATTTCAAGGGCTTTGAACCTGCCGTGGGCTTAAGTTGGGCGATTCCGTATTTCGGCGTAAACAAGACCGTACTGCGTGTAGGATACGGCATGTCGCGCCCCGTGACGCTAAGCTTCCTGGACATCAGCGGCGACGTGACGCAATTCGCCACCAGCGCCACATATTCCGCGGTTGCGCCCACGTTTCTGAATGGTATCAGCCTTCCTCTGTCGCCGACATTCTCCAACCCCTTGCAGATTTGGCCGATTAACGATAAGACGCAGAGCATCACCTTGACCGATCCGAATTTCAAGCCGACCGTAGTACAGAACTGGAACGCCTCCCTGGAGCGGCAGCTCACTCAAAGCCTCACTCTGGCCGTCCGCTATGTGGGCAACCGCACCACGCACCAGCCCGGAAATTTCGCCATGAACACTGTCAATGTGGAACAAAACGGAATCGCCGCCGCAACTGTCCTCACCGCGCAGGGAGGGAATTCGCCGCTATTCAACCAGATATTTAACGGAGTCACCTTCCCCGGAATTGGTACTGTCAATGGCGCCACTCTCACGGGTTCCCAGGCATTGCTTCAATATTCCGGCACGTACTCCAATTTTGCCGGCAATAGCGCCGGCGGTCTAGCCGGCTTTCTCAACACCAGCCAGGCGTTGGGGCCGGCCGGGACTACCCCGGTGCGTGGTTGGTTGCTTGGGAACGGCGGCTTGCCGTCGAACTTCATCGTGGTCAATCCACAATATTCCGGCGTAACCGACGTTTGCGCCTGTCTCAATTACACCTACAACTCAGGCGTCGTCGAGCTCAACAAGCGTTACTCGCACGGCCTGACTTTTGGCGGGAGCTTCGTGTGGGCCAAGAGCATGAGCCTGAACGGCTTTAGTCTCAATCCCCAGAACTGGGACGCGCAAAGAGAGCCTAGCGGTCAAAAATTCACCTGGAAGGCAAATGGAACCTATGAGCTTCCCTTTGGTCCGGGCAAGCAGTTCCTCAATGCAACGTCCGGCGCTGCCGGCGTCATCGATAAGATCATCGGCAATTGGCAGTATGGTGGCATCTTCACCCTGAACTCAGGAAGTTATCTCAACTTCACTTGCTCCGGGAATGTTAACGGGGGCACCGACCCTTGCACCAGTTTGCAGCCCATGGGCAGCGACCCGGGTCACGTCATCCGCACCGGGAACGGCGTGGTTTATTACAGCCCCAGCCAATTCACTCAGGTGAAAGACCCGTACTGCAGCTCCATCACGAACCTGTACAATCTACAGAGCCATTGTACCGACCTGGCCATTAACTACAACGGCAGTCCTCTCTTCCAAAATTCCGCCCTGGGACAGACGGGCACAATGGATCTGGTCTCGAGTTGGAAGGGACCCAGCTTGTTTGACTTCGACATGAACCTGCTCAAGCGGTTCACCATCAAGGAAAAGGCTACGATGGAGTTCCGCCTGGACGCCATCTCGGCGACGAACACGCCTCATTTCCCCAATCCCACAACCAGTATCGATTCGACCAGCTTCGGCCGCATCACCGCCCCCTCCTCGGGCGGCTCGAATTCGTTTACCACGCCGGCGGTTTTTTATGGCAACCGCGTCTTTGTAGCGAATCTTCGGCTCACTTTCTAATTGACAGTCGCGGCTCCGAAATCGCGTATGGGTTCGGAGCCGCATCTGCCAAGCCAACCTATCGCGGCAAGCATATTGCGTTTAAGAGTACATACCATGCATCGCTATAAGAAAACCTTTCTCATTGGCTTGGCCACCTGTGCCGCTATTGCCTGCCTGTCTTATGCTCAGGACAAGAAAGCGGCGTCGGCCGCCGTGACACCGGCGAGCTACGCCGAGTCGAAGGAATGGCCGACGTACGGCCATGATTCAGGCGGCATGCGGTACTCGCCGTTGACGCAGATCACCCGGGCAAATGTTTCCAATCTCAACGTTGCCTGGACGTATCACTTGAAGCCGGAGGGCTTTGTCGCTCCGGCAGAAGGCCGCGGCGGAAGAGGCGGTGGCCGTGGCGCCCGTGGCGCTGAAGCGCCGTTACCGGGTGCTGCTGGCCCTCCCGCCGGAGGCCGTGGCGGCGGACGCGGCAACACCGGCTTCCGCGCCGCCGAGGTCACGCCGCTCGTCGTGAATGGAACGATGTATATTGCCTCGCCCTATAGTCGGGTGGTGGCGCTCGATCCCACGTCCGGAGAGCAGATCTGGGTCTATAACATGCCCGCGGGCGACAGTCCGGCTACGCGCGGCGTGGAATATTTCGCCGGCGACAAGACGACTCCCCCCCAGATCGTGGTCGGAACTTCCCGCGGCAGGTTGCTCACGCTGGACGCCAAAACCGGCGTTTTGAACCCCAAATTCGGTGTCGACGGAATTGTGGATCTCAACACTCCCGAGATCCGCAATGGTCTTGATAGCGGCAATGCCGGCGTGTCTTCGCCGCCTGTCATGTATCGGAACCTCATCATCATCGGCGATCATGTTCAGGAAGGCAACGGCCCAGGCGTGGCAGGCGATGTGCGCGCCTTTGACATCCATGACGGCAAACTGGCCTGGACGTTTCATTCCATCCCGCGGCCCGGCGAAACCAACTTCGGCGCCTGGGCAGGCGATAGTTGGAAGCAGCGCAGCGGCGTCAATGTGTGGGGCTTTATGACGGTCGATGTCGCGCGCGGAATCGTTTATATGCCGTTCGGCGCACCCTCGGGTGACCTGTGGGGCGGCGACCGTCCCGGCAACGATCTCTACGACACCTGCGTGGTGGCAGCCGACGCCAAAACGGGCAAATATTTGTGGCATTTTCAGGTGGTCCATCACGACATCTGGGACTTCGATCTGGAATCACCGCCAGTGCTGATGGACATCAAAAGGAATGGCAAGGTGATTCCTTCCGTGGCGGTTTTCGCGAAAAGCTCACTGCTTTTCCTGCTGGACCGGACCACCGGCAAGCCGATCTATGACGTGACCGAGAAGGCGGTCGCTCAGAGCGACGTTCCCGCTGAGAAAACCTCACCCACGCAGCCCTTCCCGTACAAGCCGGGGCCGCTGGCGCGGATCGACTTCACCATGAAAGACATCGCGACGGTGACGCCCGAGTTGGAGGCAGGCTGCCGCAAGCTGATCGGCGATAACAATGTCCAGGTTGGGATGGGCCCCTATGCGCCGCCAACCTATAACCACTCCCGCGTCATTTTCCCCAGCGAAATTGGCGGCGCCAATTGGGGCGGCGGATCGTTCAACCCGGCGCTTGGCTATCTCTTCATCAATGTGAACGACATAGGCCAGCTCAATGGCGTGAAGGATCCGGCCTCCGGTCCTATTGATCTCGCCACCGTGGCAGGCAGCAATGTACCGGGCGGCCGCACCGGCCCTTATGCTAATGTCCGTCCCAGCGGCCGTTTCCGCGACCCTGCCACCGGCATGTTCTGCAGCCAGCCGCCGTGGGGGGAACTGGTGGCGGTCAACGTCAACACCGGCGATATCGCCTGGCGCGTGCCGCTGGGCATCACCGAGAGTCTTCCTCCCGAGAAGCAAAAGACCGGCCGTCCCGGCATGGGCGGCTCGATCACCACAGCGTCAGGGCTCGTATTCATCGGCGCCGCGGACGACAACCACTTCCGTGCTTTCGACGCCAAAACCGGAAAGGAATTGTGGTCCGCCAAACTCAACGCTTCGGCGGAGTCGGTGCCGGCCACCTATCTGGGCAGGGACGGCGGGCAGTATGTCGTCGTATCGGGAACCGGCGGGGGCGACGCCGCCGCGCCGATAACGTCGGACGAGATCACTGCGTTCCGGTTGCCTAAGGGACAGAAGTGAGCCCGATCGGAACGTGCCTGGAAATTGGAATCCTCCATCGTTCGACCCTGCGCTCAACACGATGGCTTAAAAGCGGCGATGGCAAGCGCTACAACCGCTCCGGCTATAATGGCATCAACCGGTTCTGGAATGCCGACAGCAATATGCCGTGCAACCAACCACCGTGGGGCCGCCTGTTTGCTATTAACGTGAATACGGGGGATATCGCTTGGCAAACCACGTTGGGCATCACGGAAGATCTGCCAAAGGATAAGCAAAAGACTGGCAGAGCGAACATCGGCGGATCGGTCGCAACGGCAGGCGGCTTGGTGTTCATCGGCGCCACCGACGATAGCCGCTTTCGCGCGTTCGACTCCAAGACCGGCAAAGAGCTATGGGTGACTAAAATAGATGCTGGCGCCCATTCCGCACCTATTACCTTTCAAGGTAAGGGCGGCAAACAATACGTGGTGATCACGGCGACTGGGGGGAGGATTTCTTGGCGACAAGAGCCAATCCGATAGCATGACCGCCTTTGCGCTTCCGTAATCAAGATGACTGGCAAATCCCACTTTCAATTGCCGCTCACGCTTCTCACGCCGTGGCTTCTATTCGCCTCTGCTGCAGCAGGTCAGGATAGTCCGTTGCCGGCTGGCAGCGGCAAACAAGCAGTGGAGAAGGTTTGTAAGGGCTGCCACGAGATGGACACCGTGATCCAGGTGAGACGCACCATGATCGGTTGGCAGGATATGGTGCAAGATATGGTCTCGCGCGGAGCGGAGGGCTCCGACGATGAACTATCTGCCGTAGTCCAGTATCTCACGCAGTTTTTCGGAAAGATCAACGTGAATACGGCCACGGCAAAGGAACTGGGAACATTTCTCCTTCTTACTGATAAGGAGACGCAGGCGATTGTGGATTATCGGGAAACGAACGGCAATTTCAAAGATTTTGAGCAATTAAAAACAGTTCCAGGAGTGAGCGCCGAAAGGTTGCAGGCCAAGAAGGAGTTGATTGCTTTTAACCGGTAAGGCGCAATCATCCTCCGGCAAAGTTCCACCGCAGTGGCTAGCGTTCGCAGTCTGGGGAGTCGCCGCGGTTTTCTATCTCACGGGCTTCTATCAGCGCGTCTCTCCCGCCGTAATGACGTCGGAATTGATGCGGAGCTTCGGGATCGGCGCGAAAGATCTCGGGAACCTGTCCGCCTTTTACTTCTACGCCTATGTTGCCATGCAGATCCCGACCGGAGTCCTGGTCGATTCATGGGGAGCTAGAAAGCTCCTTATCCTCGGATCTATCCTGGCTGCGGCTGGAACTATTCTATTTGGCGTGACAGAGAACTACGACCTTGCGTGCGTAGGCAGGGCGATCATCGGCGGCTCTACGGCAGTCGGGTGGGTGGTGCTTCTCAAGCTGGCTACCCACTGGTTCCCTGGCCGGCGATTCGCCATGCTTGCCGGCCTTGGACTGTTTTTTGGAAATGTAGGCGCCGTCACGGCCCAGGTTCCGTTACGCCTGGCAATCGAGCACTTCGGATGGAGAGCAGTGGTATTAGGCTCCGCAATCGTCATCTTGGGCGTCTGCGTTCTGGCGTGGGCGCTGGTTAAGAACGATCCTTCCGATAGCGGCTTCATCAGCTATGCTCACTCCTCGCTGCAGCGGCGCGAGAATCCCAGGATTTTGGAATTGTTGGCCGGTTTCAAAAGGATCTTCGCCTACCGGAATACATGGCTAATTTTCCTTGCGCAGGGCGGCGTGGTTGGACCAATCCTGGCATTCACGGGACTCTGGGGCGCTCCATTTTTGAAGGCTCGTTTTGGATTGCTCCCAACTAAGGCTGCGGCGGTCTGTTCGGTAATGATCGTCTGTTGGGCCGTCGCCAGCCCGATTTGCGGCGCCCTGTCGGACAAAATCGGCCGCCGTAAGCCGATTTACTGCTTAGGTTGCCTCATTTCAACGGCAGGATGGATCACTATGTTCTACGCAAGAGGCTTGTCTTTGTCCACGTTCACGCTCGTCGCCGCTGTGACAAGCGTGGCCAGCGGCGCCATCGTCATTGGATTTGCATACGGCAAAGAATCTGTGCCGGTTCAATTTCTGGGAACAATCTCCGGTGCGGTAAATATCGGCAATATGATTGGCCCAATGCTGCTGCAGCCGGCCATAGGTCGGGTTCTTGACCGCGAATGGTCCGGCCAGCTATACAATGGCCTTCGCGTCTATAACGTGGACGCTTTTCAAGTGGCGTTCCTCTTGATTGTTGCGTGGTCGGCGCTTGCGTGTCTGCTGATGGCGATGACCCGCGAGACATATTGCAAGCCCAGCGCTTGATCGGAATGCTTAAAGGGACGTCCTTTGGGAACTCGCGGATGGTGGTTCTCGTCGTCGGTGACCGATCTTGTCATTGCCTGAGCTACCGGAGCTATGCTCACATCAGGAGAACCTTGAACAATTTCGAAGTGGAGCTAGACGTCGGCACAACAATCGGGATCGAGGTCGGTAGATGCAGTAACGGGGAAGCCGTTCGCGTAAGGCGCCATACCGTTACACAAGAGGAGTCCCAAGCGTCGGCCGCTGTGTCGTACACCTGCGGCAGTGGCACAGGAGCGAAAAGCGTGACGGTCCAGTGTCCCACCGGCTCGGGAGATACGTGCGATCGCAGCGATCCGCAAAACCCAAAAGTGATTTGCGGAACGAGTCCCCATGATAGCGTCGCCGGGAATGCCCGGAGGTTCGTTGAAGGTTGATTTGATGGCCTTGCCCTCGGCTACTGCCCTCGCGCAAAACCTCGCCGCGCGGTCCAACCCGGCGACAGGAGCAGCCCATAATACCGTGAGCCGCGTCGAATCAATGTGGTTCAGGTGGACGCTGTTGTGACGGATTCCAGTGGCAGGCGCGTAACCGATCTTCAGGCCGCGGGCCTTGAGGTGTTGCAGGACGGAGGCGCGGCTGGCAGCGTCCCTGTAATCGACATTCGCCGCCAGTTCGATTTACGGGAGACGCAGAGTTGTCTGGGAGCCCGCTAAAGAAGCAGCAAGAGAAGGGCCGGAAGCTCCCTCCGCGCAGCGGGCCGGGCTGGAATGCCAAGGCAGCCGTACTGATTCTCGGGCGCTGCTGGTCGTTGCCACGGTGGTGGTCTATGCTCAGGTCGCCGGATACGGTTTTATCACCATGGACGACGGACCTCGCTTTTGATATCGAGAACGAATGTTGCGCGCGGTCAGCCGCGAAATCTAGGGAGCGCAACGGCAATTGTTCGCGCCACACACATGGGTATCGCTGCGCATCGACCGCCGCGGTGCCCTACAGCAAGCCCGACGACTTCGCGCTTTCCACCGCCGAGCAAATGGTGGCCGACTTCCATCAGATCACGGCGATGACGTTCCTGGCGATGGTGGTGCTCAGCTCCATCGGATTGCTGGTGGGCGGCATCGGGGTGATGAACATCATGCCGGTATCGGTGACCGAGCGGACCTACGAGATCGGGATCCGCAAAGCGCTGGGCGCGCGGCGCATAGATATTCTGATTCAGTTTCTGCTGGAAGCGGCCGCGCTCACGGGCCTCGGCGGCATCGCCGGTATCGCCTTCGGCTGGGTGATCGCGCTGATTAGCCGTACGGTCTTTCCATCGCTGCCCGCGGAGGCGCCCGCATGGGCCGCGGTGATGGGAATCCGTGATGTCGGTGGGTGTTAGCCTGTTCTTCGGCATCTGGCCGGCAATAAAGCGGCGCGGCTCGATCCGGTGGTGGCGCTGAGGTACGAGTAAATATAAGCGGGCCTGTGATTCCTAGCCGTCGTCCCATTTCACGCCGCTGGAGATGCACCGCCGTCGAGTTTACGCTTCGCACTCTCCCGAGGTTGGACGACACGGCTACCGCTTACCGATTTCTCGATTTCAATCTGCGCGGGCATCTGATCGGCCAATGACTGCACGTGCGTAATGATGCCGATCAAGCGGTGGCCATTTTGAAGAAGTTCGATTGCATCCGCAACCTTGCTCAACATTTCCGAATCGAGGGTGGAGAACCCCTCGTCCAGGAACAGCGATTCCAGATTTACAGATCCGCGCTCGCCGCTCAACTGGGTAATGCTCTCCGCCAAGGCGAGAGCGAGAGCGAGAGACGCCACGAACGACTCCCCGCCACTGAGTGTTTTCGTCGATCTTATCTCGCCGGCATTCGAGCGATCGCTCACCATGAATTCGTCGCCTTCATATGTGAATTCGTACCGCCCGCCCGACAATTCCTTCAGATGCTTCGATCCCTCTTGTGCGAGAGTCTCGCCCGCCGAAGAAAGCAGGTACTCTTGGAAATTCCCGGCATTGAGCCATGTGCCGATCTCGCGATATAGCGCGCTTTCAGTCTTCAGACGCTCTACTTCCGCTCTCAACCCTATGTTCCGTTCGATTCGTTTCGCCAGGTCGTCAATCCCCAACTGGCACTTCTGAACCGCTGCTTGCCGCGCTTCTAACTCCTTCCGGTTGGATTGTTCCATCCGCTGGATCTGCGCCGCTTCGTCCGGAGTCTCGGAAAGCACGATGTCTCCAAGCCCCATTCGCATTTGCATCTCTCGTTTCGCGATATCCTTCTTGAGCGACTGAATCGTCTCTTCGCATTTCGTCCATTCGGCATCCAGCGCGGCCGAAGATTGGCCGCATTGCACGACAGCCTTTTCGGCCTGCCTAAATGCGAATTCGAGGGTCTTCCGCTTAGGTTCCAGTTCCGCGCGCCGCTGCTTCGCCGCTTCGAGCGCCGAAATCTGCCCGGTGATTTCTTCGAGAGCCGGGGCGCTACGAAGAACCACTCCAAGTACGCTGAGTTCCAGTTCGCAGGATTCGATCTGGCCGGCGATATTGGAGATGCCAGCCTCGATCAATTGCTTTTTGTGCTCGGCGTTCTGAAGAGCGCTGACGGCGGCGCCCTGCTGCTTCACGACCGATTCGTATCGCTCCCGTGTTAGCTGCGCGTCGAGTTCTCCCGCCCTAATTTGGTCGATGAGCGCCCGAAGCGCGGGCATTGCGTCCTCGGCCGGATCGCCGAGAATCTTACTGGCGCGCGACGTCGCCTGCTCGACTCTGCTCTCAAGCATCTCGATTTGCTTGAGCGCAAGCTCGCGTTTCCCTGGAATGCCTTGCGCTTCTACGTGAAGCTTATGAAGACCGTCTTGCGCTTTCTGCAATTCCGCTTTTACCTGCGCGACAAGTCCGCGCGACTTCGCGAGGTTTCCGGCATCGGGCGCTTCAGGAACGCTGTGAACCGTCTGCTCGCAAACAGGGCAGGCGTCGCCACGCTTCAGACCATGACGCAGCGCGGCTCCATGGTCGCGTGCCTGCAATCGCTCATATGCTATTTCGGACTCACGCAAGTCCGATCTCGCCTGCTCGATACTCTTACAAGCGGTCTCCACTTCGGTCGTTAATGCTTCAGCGCGGGCTTCCCACTGTCGAGACTTTTCGCTAATTGCGGAAACGCCGTCCGCTTCCTTCCGGGCGTTTTCCAGATCGTCGATGATCTGCTGAATCGCATCGGCCGATCCGCGATTTGTCCGCAGATCCTTGAATACGGACTCCGCGCAACGCCGCAATCCGTCCGCTTCCCGCACCCGAACGCTCGCGGCATCCAGGAGATCCAGGGCTTTCTGCGCATCCCTTTCCGCATCCGGACGATCGACTTCCCGGCGCTCGCGTTCCTTCCGCTTTCCGGTCAGTTGGTCCTTCAATGTTCGCCATTGCTGCGCTTGAGGCAATAGAGCATTCAGCCGAAGGTGCGCATCGCCATCGTAGGGCGTCGATTCGATCAGTCGATCGAGGTCCTCAACCGTGCCCGCCTGAATTTCCACAATGGCTTTGGCATTGCTTGCGGCCTCCCGATCCTCAACCGACCTGGTGGTGGCAGCTTGCAATTGGCTTTGGCTAACCGCAAGCGACGTTCGCCTCTCCCGCAACGCATGCGCGCCGGGGAGTAGCTGCCGTAACTTGTCACACAGCGTGGTGGAGGCTCGCTCTTGCGCCGAAAGGTCTCCAAGCTGTCGTTCGCGCTCCGCCTTGGCTTCGTGAGTCGCGGCGGCATCGACGTTTGCCTCCCTTTCGTCCGTGCGTATTTCAGCGACCTTCGCCCTCCCGTTAGCCAACTTCGTCATTCGATGGTAAACGTCCACATCGAGCAATTCGGAAAGCACTTCCCGGCGTTCCTTCGGCTCGCCACGTAGGAATGCATCGAACTTGCCTTGTGGAAGGATCACAGTCTTCGTGAAGCCGCCAAAATCCAGACCTACGATGCGCTCAATTTCCTTGTTCACTCTGGCGAGATTGGCCTCGGTGTTTTTCCACTTGCCTTTATCGCGCTTTTCCAGCCGGGCGGTTACGTCCGCCCCAATGGCCCGCCGTACACGGTACTCTTCGGCCCCCACGCGAAAATGCAGTTGGACGGCCATACTTTTCGCGCCTTGGCTAATAAGATCTCTGCCCGCCCTGTTCAGCCGCGATGTCTTGCCGTAAAGCGCATACGTCATGGCGTCCAGAATCGACGTCTTACCGGCTCCGGTCGGTCCCGTAATCGCGAACAGATCGAATTTGGAGAAGTCGATTTCGCACCTTTTACGGAACGCCGTGAAGCCTTCGAGTTCTAAACTAATCGGCCTCATACCTTGCCTCGCTGTACAGCTCCTCGAATTTCGCCAGCATCTCCGCCGATGCGACTCCATTCTTCTGTTCTTTCACATAACGGGCGAACAGTTCGACCGGCTTGACTGCCCCTAAATCCAGACGGCGCGGCCGTGGTAGCGTGCCAGACGCCTCCTGCCGAATATCTAACGCGTTTGGCAATACCTCGCACACCTGCTGCGACAACCCTGAAATCTTGGTTGCCGATTTCACGACAACGCGCAGAAAATCGGAGCCGTATTCGCGCTTCAGCGACGGCAACTTGTCCATCGTCGTAGTTATGTCGCGCAACCTACGGACCGCGGTCAGGTTGATGCTCTCGATGTTCGCCTGAGAACCCGCTTTCGCATCGACAATCAACACGCGCTTCTGTTGCCCTCGCTCGCCGAAATCGAGTTGCAGCGGCGAACCGGAGTAAAAGCACCTCGACGCCGAACCTACCTCCTGCGGCTTGTGAATGTGCCCCAGCGCTATATACTGCGCCCCTTTCGGCAATTGTCCGGGCTTTACTGCGAACGGTCGCGCCACGTGGCTCGCCCGTTCAGTGCCGCTGGTCTCGGCGCCGAAGGCGAATAAGTGCGCGGCCAGGATATTCACGGTCGCTTTGGTGAATCCCGCCGCCAAATGTTGGCACATCGCCGCGACATTGTCCGAGTAAGCCTCGTGCCAGGTATCCATCGGCTTCATCGTCTGGCAGATTTCGGCGATCTTGAACTCCTGCACCCACGGCAGAACGGCGATCAACGCCCGCTCGCCACCCTTCTGCAATGAGATTACGCCGCCATCCGACGGCGGCATCGTCTCGGCTCGCACAAAGATCTTCAGCGGGTGGCCAAGTTTCCGCAATGCGGCGAGCCTTGGCGGATGATCGTGATTGCCGCCAATTACTATGGCCGCAATACCCACACCCGCGAACTCTGCAAGCGCATCGCAGACTACACGCTGCGCATCGCCAGATGGCGCCGTTGATTCGAATACGTCGCCGGCGAGCAGTACGCAATCCACGAGCTCTCGCCGCGCGATGTCGACGGTCTCGGCGATCACCTGCTCCTGCTCATCGAGCCGCGAGCGTCCGAATAACATCTTGCCGACATGCCAGTCGGCGGTGTGAAGGAATCTCATGGGGCTCAGAACTTTGCGAACGGCCCGTCCAACAGGACTACAAGAGATCAGTGGCGCTGGGGAGCCCGTTTTCTCTCTTATATTTATTTAATTATTTATTCCAACGCTCGTTTCGGCATCACGCCGATCGCGAAACGCTGCGCGCGATCATGCAGATTGTGAGGATCGAAAGCGGTAATCCGCTTACTTCCCAAATCGACCCTGCAACTTCGAATCAATGGCCTACGATCTGGGTCCCATCGCCGGACGCCGTCACCTGGAAACTTCGAGGTGGTTGGCGAAGCTGGAGCATGCCAATCTAACGGCGCAAAGGGGGTCAGGTGTTTGCCGCATGTATCGGTGAATTTTCGGACATTTCGGTCATTTGGCAATCTGGTTGCTGGCATACTCCGGAGGATCTGCGGCCGTGTTCGGAAACATAACCATACTAGTGGTGGAAGACGCCGAAGCTATCCGTAGTCTGGTCTGCGCCATGCTCGCCCAGCAGGGGTATCGGTGCCTCGAAGCCGTCGACGGCGTCGACGCCTTGCGGATGCTGGACGAAACCGCGGCGCCCGTTCATCTGGTGCTGACCGATGTGATGATGCCTAAAATGACAGGAGCCGAGCTGGGCCGCCATCTGGTGCGGCTCAGACCGGACTTGCCTATCGTATTCATGTCCGGCTATTGCGACGACCCGATGGTCCGCAACTTCGAGCGCATGCCGCCTATATTCCTCGCGAAACCATTCACTGCCACCGCGCTGTTAGAAACGGTGCGCCAGGCGCTCGACCAGCCGTGGAAGGGCTTGCCCGATATCGCCTCCAGTTCCGCAACGCGATGAAGCTAAACTTCTGGCGTTCGCTGATCGCCGTACTGGCGGGCAATCTCATCTACTACAGCGTGGAACGCTATCTGCCGCTGCGCGCGCAGCACGATCTCTACCGGATCGACTGGGGCTTGGCTGTGAACTTCTGGTTGTGCATGGCCTGCTATGGCATTGTGCGCATGATTCGTTGATTACTTCAGCTTGTCCACGCGCTTCTTGATCTCGGCGGCGTTCTTCGCGTCGGCGGCCAGTTCGAGGTACTTCGCATAGGCGTCGTGCGCCGCCGGCTTATCCCGCAGCTTCTCTTCCATCTCGCCCAGCCTGAGCCAGGCGTCCGCATCGCCGTCGTTGTACTTGGTCGCCGAAAGAAACCGGTTGGCCGCCGCGCGGTAGCTGTGCTTCTTAGCGTATTCGTTGCCGATCTCGATATCTTTCTTCGCCTGCAGCGGGTTGAACGAATAGGTGGTGGAGCCGATGGAAGTATCCTCTTCCGGGGGAATCGCGTCTTTGTCCGAGGTCTTCGGCTGCGGACGCTGCTTTTGAAGTTCCCCTGGGTTGCCGGCTGGGTTGCCGGGTGAACCGCCGGGCGGCGTTTGCTGCGGCTGCGAACTCTGCGCAAATGCAGAAGCAAGACCAATCAGGATCAATGCCAGAAGCCACCGGAACATAACTCAATTATAACCTCTGCAATCTCACCCATCCACATGTTTGGCGCAGCTGTTCGGCAACCGTCAGATTCGGTGCTACCGCAAAACCGCTTGCTAACGGGGCGCCTCTGGGCCCGGCTCTGATCGGAGCCGCGACCCTAAGGGAGTGTCCTGCAGCAAGAGCACTCCCAGCATGCTCGCGCCTGCGCGCCACGGCCACGGTCGCGTCGCAGTATGTAAGAGATTCGCGACTAATTCTGAGCCGGAACTCGCTCCGCATGGTCGATAACGATGATCTCCACTGGTCCCTTGCGCACCTCCAGTTTGAGCCCGAGTTGTTGCTCCACAGCCGCAAAGAGAGACGGCCCGGACTCGCCATCCATCGAAACTCCTGCGTCTGCCCCCCGTCCCGGCGCCGCGGATGCCGGCGTATTTTCCGGCGTCCACTCCAGTTTCAAGTCGTACGACGCCGTGAGCCCGGTCATGTCCAGGACGGTCTGGCCCGTAAACCGCGCGAACAAGGTGGCCAGAGTGTTCATAGAAATATGGTTCGAGACGATCCGCCCGATGAGGAACTTGTTGCCGGAAGCGTCCGAGTCCGGTATTGCCTCCTGGAGCTTCGGCCCCTTCTTTCCGATTACCAGCGCTACGTATGAGAGCTCTTTTGGTTCCCGGTGAAGCGCAAGCAGGAAACGCTCCGCCAGCAGGGTCTGCAGCATCAGACGGATCTGGTCGAGCGGCGTATCGGCCGGCGCCTTCGCGACAATATCGAATCGCACCGTCTTGGACTTGATCCAGTCCGGACCCGAGAGCTGGTCGTTGCTCGTCAAGCCAAATGCGTACTTGAGGCAATCCGCGAGCGAGGTGTTCGTCAAGGTAAGCGTTCCGTGGCTTAAGGAGCCCAGATTGATGTAGATCTTGTCGCCCGGAACAGGCTGCCCCGGCTTGAGCGAGGCGACCTCGAATTGCGGCCGCGCGGCGCCATTGGCTTGCGATTGCGCCCGGCTTGCGGGCGATTGCATGAGGCCGATCGCAACCGCCGCAGCCCAGATTGCCCAAAAGCGGGCTTTCCAATAACCCCTGTTGTGTGCGGTGCGGCTCATACTAAGAAATTAGTACTAATCGGCCTTCGCGTCAAGTCCGCTCTCAGGCGAGCCGTTGAATTGAAGCAATCTCTGCTCCTGGAGGCGCGCAGGCTCGGGCTCGACGCTCTCTTGACAACGCACTCTCATTTTGAGAGTATATTTGACGTGCGCGTCATCAGCCGCAAGGCCCTTCGCGAGTTTGTCGACGCCCACCAGGACGCGGAGACGCCGCTCGATGACTGGTATCGGACAGCAAAGCGGTTGCGGTGGACAAGTCTCGTGGATGTGCGCAAAACCTATCCACACGCGGATGCGGTTGGCGAGTTCACGGTCTTCAACATTGGCGGAAACAAGTACCGCTTGGCGGCGTACATTAACTATCGAACCGGCAAGGTTTACGTCCGCCACGTGATGACGCACGAGGCATACAGTAGGGAGGATTGGAAGAAGCGATGAAAAACTCCGTGCTCGAAGTGGATCCCAAGCGTTACGGCCGTCTTCTGGCGCGCAAGCTACCGGCGGTCATTCGTACCGAGGAAGAGAATGAGCGCCTCATCGCAGAGCTGGAGCAGATGGACAAACGCCATGACGAACTCACGCCGGAAGAGCTGGAGTACTCCGAACTCCTGACCGTGCTTATCGAAGCCTTCGAGGATGCTCACTATGCCCTCGAAGGATCGACGCCCGAGAGCCGGTTGCGCAGCCTGATGGAAGAACACGGCCTCCGGCAGCGCGATTTGCTCGACGTCTTTGGTTCCCGCGGTATTGCGTCTGAGGTCGTGAGCGGAAAGCGAGCGATCAGCAAAGCGCAGGCAAAGAAGCTCGCCGAGATCTTTCACGTGCCTGCTGATCTCTTCCTATGGCCCTAGTTGGCGGTTGGTCAGAGCGCTACCGCGGAGCAAAATGACGGATCTCGATCAGTACCTTACAGGTCTCATGAACCAAGTCTGCACGGACCTTGCCCGGATGTATCCTTCGGAGCAGCAGCCCAGCGAGTATGGCCTCATTTTTCCGAGCAAACGGGATGGCACGCTCAGAATCAGCGAACAGGAGGCAAAGCTCCTCTTCGTGCAATACCTGACGGTCGACAGGCGCTATTGCTTTTCCGTGGAGACGCCGACGGGCGAGACATACCAGCAGAAAGGCAAGACTCCGATGAGCGCCCGAGTCGACTTGACCATTCTCGGATCTCACCGCAAGCCGGTTGCTCACATTGAGCTGAAGGCACACAACTGCGCCATCGAGGCAATCCGAAAGGACCTGGAGAAGTTGCTGCGGGAGAGAACCACAGGTATGTGGTTCCATACGCTGCATCGCGCTGGCGGCAGGACTCTCGACACCTTGATCCGGAAGTTCGAGTCCGCGTTCTCGCTTTTACCGGAGTGCCTGCGCACGAACGACCGATCATACCTGATCGCGTTCTTCGTTCTGGAGGATGCGCGTTTGCGCTGGCAATGGCTGCATCTTTCGGGAGACAACGCCCGGAATCGTGAAGCGGTGGCTGCCATGTTCGGGGAGGATGCCGATCGCTCACGCTGGACCACAGCGAAGTTCCGCGATAGCGATGCCGGCCAATCCTCAAACGCGGCGGCGAGAACGGAACAAAAAAAGGCGCGCGGCAAGGGATCGAGGGAGGCCTTCTTTGTTTTAATCCCGACCCTGGCGCCAGATACCTTCCTGCACCTGTCGGCGCGGGGTGGAAGCTACAGGCTTCGGCAGTACGACGTTCGAAGACCTGGCGAGCGTCCCCGCGTGTTCACCGTCCCATCCTCCCATCCTGCTCATCATTCGAGGATCTGAGGGCCGCCAACATCATCACGGAATGGGCCCCGGTAACGGCGGAAGATTTGTGTCACAGCCTCGATGAGGAACTTCAGCACTGGTGCGAACGAATTCGCGCGGTCAACCTCGCCCATCTCCCGGTCCGGAGCGCCACGTGAGTCTTGGCGCATCCGTACCATGTCTGAAATCCGGTCGTTTGGATGCCTGAAATCCTTCAGTCCAACTTTCCGGAAAAAACCGTCAGCAAGGCCCTCCCACACGGACCCCTCTATCAACTTCACGAACCTGTCATCCGGAAACTGGCATCCATCCGAAGAGACTGTCGACTTCAGGCTGGATCTAAATACGCCGGTGAATTGGCGAGATGGCCAAACCGAGCCTTCCGGTGTTTCTCCGTGCGGATTCCGAGTGGCCCAGCAAGGATTCGAACCTGAATACGATTTAGCCCGTTTGGCCGGCTCAGCGCTCAATGGAATGAATCGAATGCAAATTGCCTCCCACGTTGGACGCATTTCGAAACTTTTACCGCTAATGCGCCCGCCGGAGTCCTTCTTGCCGCGCAATCTCGCGCATATGCAGTTGCAGGAGATGCAGCCTGAGAGTCGTTCTTTACCGCCTGATCCCCAGAACGAGAGAATGACTCTCAGGCGGCCCGCCAGGAATTCCATCGTGGTTGCGCTGAACGTAATGCGCGTCATTCCGCCCACGTTCCGATCGGCAAATCCACGCCAGACAGGTCCACCGCTCCCGCGCGCATGACCAGGGGGATTCTGGATAACAGCAGCGCCGCGCTTCATCTGGGTGGCGTTCCCGCGTAGCTTGCGCGGGCGGGGCTTACGGATTGCCTCTTGCTTACCTCGCCGCCATTGTCGGCGACCGGTGATCGGCTCCAACTCGGCGAATCGGAGCCCGTAGTACTATGTGCGAGGCAGAATCACCGCTCGATAGATGAAGTTCTGCCGTTCACGAACGTTTCCGGGCCAGCTGTATCTCAGCAGCTCATCCGTCGGGATACCGGACACGCGCCGACAGCCGCGGTCGCGATGACGGCGGCAGAGTGTTCAGTGACTGAACACTCACTGAATAACTGACGCCGCGGAATAGCGTTCGCTCTTTGCGTGCCCGTGACAGCCAACCTGCAAATCGCGCCGTCGCTCAGCTTGCGGCTGATCGTGATACCGTGAAGACGGTTCGACTAGGAAGAAGCTAAGCCCGGGAGTGACGATAGTGACGATGAGACCCTTCTTGCTAAATGCGGTCATCGCTGGATGTCTCGCCCATGTTGCAGGGGTGCCACTTCATGCCCAGTACCCGCAATCGTTGAGCGTCGACTCGATCGTTGCCAATGCCAATCAAGTGGTCGTCGGACGCATTCTGAACACTGGCGTGACGACACAAGACGGAGAAGGCAGACGGGCGGGAACGATCGTCCTCGCGGTCGAGAAGACCCTAAAGGGGGACCAGGTGCGAGGACCCCTCGATCTCCCCATCGCGAACTTTGGCTCTTTTTATAAAGGGGAGTTCTACCCGGCCACCTCAGACCCGTTACCCTATTCCCACCGGCTCTTGGTTGCATTGCGCAATGACGCTGCGAGTCCGGCCAGGATCACGGCAATTGACCTCGACGCGGCCTCGCTGGCTGTAATGAGCGCCGATCTCGTCGTCCTGAAGACGTCCGTCGAGGTGATCCGGGCCGCGGAAGACGAGATCCGGCGATGGCTGGCGGGGGCCAGGCGAGTCGATTTCTTCGAATGGCCGGCGCCCGGCTACAACGTCAAAGGCGACCCTTTCTGCGGTTATCAAATCATCCTTCCGGTGGACGAACGACTGGAAGAACGCGCCCGCGCAATCCTCCGAAGGGGAGCAGATGCAGAGCGCCCCATCGCTATAAATGCGCTTCGATTCTTTAAGTCGGACGAGAACATCCATTTGCTGACGGAGGCGCTCATTGACCAGGATGACTCCAATCGCCGCTACGCATACCAGACGCTTAAAGGATGGGGAATCGACGTGGCAGAACCCGTGACTCACAAATAGGCCCGGAAACCCGAGGCCTTTACGGCAGCACAGCTAAACGCGTTTGCGTTTTCCAACGGCCAACTCCAGAGTATTCGGAAGTTCGGACCATTTTCCTTTTGTGACGCCGGCGGTATCGTCGTCCCATGCAGCCGCTGCTGGGCGACACGGCGCGCACGTTTGCGAAGTGCGTTGGCCGTTCACTGGGGGGCTCTCGGGGGTAAGGACCAGGAAATACGGGTGAGGACGGGGAAATTTACATTACATTCCAGCCGCGGGCGCGGCACAACGCGCCAAACGGCGGGTTATCTAAGGCATGTGCTGAAAGGATTAGAAAAAAATTGGCTCCTCAGGTAGGACTCGAACTTATAAACCGGAAAGGCGGCTGCAGGCAGGATTGCCCGCCCCACTACTCCAACGCGAAGGCCACTACCGCATCCCCCATCTTGCTCTTGAACTTTCCGTGGCCGCCGGCGCAGATCACGATGTACTGCCTCCCGCGCCACGCGTAGGTCATCGGCGTCGATTGCGCGCTCGCGGGCAGTTCCGCAGTCCATATCTCCTTGCCGGAATCCGCGTCCACTGCGTGCAGGTGCGGATCGAACGCGGCAGCCGTGAAAATCAGGCCGCCGGCCGTCGCCATGGGTCCGCCGAAACCGGGCGATCCGGCCGGCGCGCCCGGCGCCAGATTGCCGATCGGCGATTCCCACCGCAGTTTCCCGGTGTTCAGATCGAAAGCCACCAGCGCGCCCCACGGCGGCGCGTTGCAGGGCAGACCCGAGGGCGAAACCAGCCAGTCGCGGTGCATGCCGTATGGCGTTCCCCTTTGCCGCGCGAACTCGCCGCCCCAAGCCATTTCGCTCGGGTGATCCATGGCGGCTTGCATGTCCTCGCGCGGAATCAGTTGCGCCACCGCCGCCACGCGGTTGGTGTTCGCCAGCAGAATGTTGCGCACCGGGTCCCATGCCGCACTGCCCCAATTCACTCCGCCGACGTTGCCGGGAAATGAAATCGTCCCCCGATAGCTAGGCGGCGTGAAGAGGCCGTCGTTGCGCAGCGACGCGATTTTCTGCTGGCACCATTTGCGCGCTTCGGGCGTGGGTCCCCACGCATCCGCGGCCGTCAACTTTTGCGGAACCATGGCGCTCCAGACGGGAATTGGCTGGCTGGGCGCAGCGTCTTCGCCCGCGATATCGCTCTTGGGAACGGCGCGCTCTTCCACCGTGTGCAGGGGCTTGCCCGTGATGCGGTCCAGCACAAACACGTTGCCGATTTTCGTAGTCACCGCGATTGCCGGGCGGCCGTGGAACTCGATCAGCGTGGGCTGAGACGCAACGTCATAATCCCAAAGATCGTGATGCGCCACCTGGAAGCCCCACGCCAATGCGCCGGTGGAAGCCTTCAACGCCACCACCGAGTTCGCCCACTTGTTGTCGCCGGGGCGCGCGCCGCCGTAATAATCGGGGCTTGCGCTCCCCGTGGGGATGAACACCAGATCGCGCGCCGGGTCGGCCGCAAATGTCGACCAGGCATTCGCCGCGCCGGTACGCACCTGCTGCTTGTTGGCCCATGGGATAGGGTCCCACGTCCAGCGCAATGCTCCGGTGCGCGCGTCGTAGGCCCGCACCACGCCGCGCGGCATGTCCACCGCGCCGTTATCGCCGATGGACGAGCCGGCGATCACCAAATCGCCCACCACCGTGGGAGCGGACGTGACTTCGTAATCGCCGCGAAACTCCGGACCGTAGACGACGCCCCGCGTCAGCTCCACTTGCCCGGCCACGCCGAAATCCGCGCAAAGCTTGCCGGTTTTGCCGTCGAGCGCCAGCAGCCGCGCATCGATGGTCCCTTCGAAAATGCGCAGCTTGCATGGCGCATTCGCCGCGGCTTTCGAATCCGTCCACGCCGCCACGCCGCGCGAACTTACTTCGGAATAATCGTGCGTGCGGGCCACCTTCGGGTCGAACTTCCACTTCTCGGCGCCGCTGGCCGGGTCGAGCGCCATCACCTGGTTGAACGGCGTGCTGAGATAGAGCGTGCCATCGATCAGGATCGGCGTCGCCTCAAACGCCGCCTTCTCATTGAGCTTGGTTTCGGGTTGTAAGGCGCCGGTGTGGTAAGTCCAAGCCACCTTCAGCTTCGAAACGTTCTCGCGGGTGATTTGCTTGAGCGGCGAGTAGCGCGTGCCGCCGGCATCGCCTCCATAAGTGGGCCAATCCTGATCGGCGGCGGCCGCGCCGGTTGCCAGGATGAATGCAAGAGTTAGCTCTGTCACCGCGAGATTCGGCGATCGCCGGGCTGACGGACGAAAGCGTCTGTCCCACGCTGGTGCGCCTGCTCTTTTGTGGGGCAGGCGCTCTCGACTGCCAACTGAATCCTTCGAAAGTTGAAGACCACACGGCCGCTTTAGATAGCGCATATCTCCATTTTGGCCGATGGCGCTTGCGCAGTCGAGCTCCGCGGGACGAAGGGGCCCATTCGCGGTTACGCTCGGAGACGTCACGCCTGGTAGACCGTTGAGCCGCCTACCACCGTGCGGACGATCCCGATGTCCTTGATCTTCTCTTTGTCCACTGTGAAAAGATCCTCCGACAGCACGACGAAATCCGCCAGTTTGCCCGGTGCGATCGATCCTTTGATCGCTTCCTCATGTGAGTTGTAAGCGCCGTTGATCGTGTTGACCCGCAGCGCCTCTTCCACACTGATTCGCTGGTTAGCTCCCCAGGTCTGTCCGTCCCACCCGGTGCGCGTCACCATTCCCTGAATGGCCATGCGCGGGTCGAACGGCCCCGGACTAAAGTCGGAGCCGGCCGCCACCGGAATTCCGGCGTCGAGGAAACTGCGATAGGCCATGCACCGCTTCATGAGCTCTTCGCCAAAGAAATGGAACTTGTCGGAATTGTAAAAGGCATACGACGTGAACGCCGCGGGGACGACGCCGGCCGCCTTGATGCGCCGCACCAGATCGTCGTCGATCAGGGTGCAATGGGTTATCTTCGGGCGTGCGTCGGCTCGCGGGAAAAGCCGCTGCGCCCGCTCCATCGCCGTAAGCGTCATGTCGATGGCAGTATCGCCATTCGCGTGGCAGTTGACTTGGATGCCCGCCCGATGCACCCGTTCGATCCATGCGTTGAGAGTGTCCTGCGTCTCCATCACGTTGCCCTTGTAAGGCGGCGCGATGCCAGGATACGGCGTACCGAGCGCCATCGTGCGTTCGGAGAACGACCCGTCGACGGTGTGCTCGGATGTGGCTCCTAACCGGATCCACTCATCGCCGAAGCCGGTGGTGATGCCGCCGGAGATCATCGCCTCAAGCACTTTGCCACTGGCCTCGTAGCTCACCCGGTGCAGAAGATCTCCGCGCGCCCGTACCTGTTGCAGGGCGAATAGGTCGCCACCCTCGTGGTGTACGCTGGTGAGGCCATAGCGGACGAACTGCTTGGAGATATATGCCAGCCCGTCGCGGTTGCGCTGCAGCGTCTGCTCCGCGGTAAAGGTCTGCCGCTTGCCCACCCTGTTAAGCGCGTTCCGCGCCCGGTCGGTAACGCGGCCGTTGAGGTCGCCGTTGGTATCGCGGTCGAAAGTTCCGCCAGGCGGATTGGGCGTGTTCTTGTCAATGCCCGCCATCTCGAGGGCCTTGCTGTTATAGAACGACGTGTGGCCGCCGCGATGCTGAACCGCAACCGGGTGATCCATCGATACCTGGTCGAGGTCATGAACGTTCAGCTGGCGATTGTCCTTCACTTTGGTGTCGTCGAAGAAGTACCCTTCCACCCAGGCGCCCGGCGGAGTCTCGCGGGCTTTCGCGCGGAGTTTGTCCACAATGCTGGAGATGGTCACGAACTCCACCACGTAGGGGTTGCCGACCACTACGTCGTAGAGCAATGTGTTACCGGGCGCGTGATTGTGGCAGTCGATGAACCCGGGCACGATCGTCATCTGCCGTGCGTCGAACGTCCGGGTCCCCTTGCCGATGAGCGCCCTGATGTCTGCGCTGCTCCCCACGGCGACGAACCGGCCGGCTTTAACCGCGAACGCCTCCGCCTTCGGTGCGCGGGAATCGACCGTGTAGACTTTGGCGTTGAAGACGACGAGATCGGCGTCCTGCGCTTCGGCAGCGGCTGCGGCGCCTGGCCATAGCCCGCCGGCAAAACCGGCTATGCCAGCTCCGGTCAGGCTCATGAATTCTCTACGGCTGCGGCGGTGATTTGCCATCGTTCGTCATCCCCCAATCTTCGCCCGTCGCCCCATGCCACTCGCGCCAATGGGCGAATCGTACGGACCGAGGCGGGTTTCGGGAGCTAAGGGCACGGCGCGTCGAATAATTCTACCCTACCTCAGCGTGCGTGCTAACGGATAAGGAATGGATCACGGGCGCCCGGAAACACTTGGCGTTACGACATCGAACGATCGAACTGATTCGGGAAACGCCGCTCAAATCCGCTCCCTTACGATCGCGGTTCCGTAGCTGCTTGCAGACACACGCAGCCTTGACAGAGCCGCGACCGTGAGGGAGCGGGATTTCGCGGCCGAGCGAGGAAATCCCGAAAGCGTTCAAGCGCCCGGTGAGGAGCGCTGTTGGCCGCTATTTGCGTTGCCTATCGTTCAGCTGCCCGGATTCGCCGCGCAACCAGAGCCCGCGCAAATTTGGTTCAAGACGTTCGACAGCCGAATTCCCGCACTCATGAGTTGCAGTTCCACGTCGGCTTTGTTGCCGTCCAGATACGTCTGAGTCAAGGTCGCCTTTGCGATGCCCGGAGCGCATGTGTTGGCGGCAGCGGTGTGGTTGGGAAGACTCAACGCCTGATACACGTCTTTCCTGGCCATATCGTTGGACGCATGCGCCCAATCCACCGGGGTCAATTGGGCCACCGTCTTACCGCTTTTGAACGTCTGAAATAGCGCCGTAGCTGTGGCGTTTTCGTCGCCGAGAGCCGCGAACACCGCCATCACCTCATCGACGTCCCATGCTGCGTGAAGTTCTGTGGTGGCGCTGCTGCCATCGCTGTGAGTAAGGGGCTTGGTCAGCTTGACGCAGTTCCCGCCGCGGTCTCCGTCGGTAGCGGCGTGCAGCGGCTGGTGAATATCGCCCACGAAATGGATCAGAAAGGCAAGTTCCTGCGATGTCATCGAGCGCGGAGGGCTCGGCACGCTCTTCAGCGCGAAGCCGGTCCGGTTATTCTGAAGCCGGTCTTCCATGTCCAGAATCTGATCGATCACGCAATCGTGCCCGGCGCATAAAGTTCCCACCGCGAAGGGAACCGTCACCGGCACATCGATGAAATGCCAGGCTTCGGTCCCGGTTGCCGTCTTGTTGATTTGATCCGGCCAGGTAGCCGCCGCCATCATTGCCGCTTCCAAGCCCGCATCGTTAGTTCCTAGAATCGCCGCGAGCTTAGCCCGCGTCGCCGCAGTCAGGTTCTTCGCGGCGACCAACGCCACCACTCGATGCCCTTCCCGTCCCCATGACCATGCCGGCCCCGCCGCCAGCAGAAACGACAGCGTAATCGACGCAAAGCGAACCGTATTTGGCTGATGCATTACGGAAGTATATCTGTAAACGGCGGGACTTTCCATGGAAGATGCGTCGCTGGGTTCCGAATCGCAACATGGTTCGCGGAATCCCAGCATTGGAACGGGCTCCGTGCAGATGGCGAAACCAGGCCGCTTTTTATCAACGTGTCAAAACCCGCGCGCTGCGAATCTTCCGATGTAACCAGTAGACGGCCAAGCCGGCCGACGCGGCTAGCATAGTGTCGCGCGCCTCGCGCAGGCTGCTGCTTGAAAGCAGCCAGATGCACAAAAGCATCCCGGCAAATGCGACGAAGACGCCGCCAGGCACGTGGAAAACCGCGACTGGCGCTCCCTCGCGGCGCCGCAGAACCACCAGTGCGCCGCAGGTGGCAAAGTACGTCGCCAGGCGGGCGATCGTGCTCAGTGTGAGCAGATGGATGAACGTGCCGGACAGAGTGAGGATGAGCATGATTGCCGTGGTCGCGAGCACCGCCGCCGCGGGCGTGCGAAACCGAGGATGAATGGAGGCTAGCTTTGCCGGCAGATCGTCTCGTTCCGCCATGGCGAACAGCACCCTGGATGCCGCCAAGATCAGAACATTCAGATTCCCGGCGAGCGAAACTACGATCCCGCCCGTGATCATCGCGGCGCCCCACGTTCCGAGGAAAGTCGCTGCCGCGTCGGCTAGCGGTCTCTGCGACCCGCCCAGCCCCGGCAGCGTTCCGATGCACACGAGCTGGATTAGCATGTAGAACGTCACGACGACAGCCATGCCCATCAATAGTGCGCGTGGCAGGTCCCGGCCCGGACTCCGAGCTTCCCCGGCCGGGATCACCGCCATCTCGAAGCCGGTAAAGGCGTATACCAGCAAAAGGACGGATTGCGCAAACCCGTGGTAGGTGGGCGCGGCAGCGAAGGAGAACCGGCCAGGCTGCATGAAGAAGAGACCTGCAATGACAAACACGCCTAAGGGCAGCAATTTGCCCACCGCCATGACGTTACTGGCATCGGCGGCGCCGCGAACTCCTCTCACGTTCACTGCCGCCAGCGCCGTCACTACGCCGGCCACGATAATCGCACGCGGCAGACCGGATGCCGCCGCCGGGAAAAAGAAACCGAGATAGGCCGGGAGCAAGCTGCAGTTGGCAGCCAAAGAGGTGACGCGAGCGATCCACACGAGCCATCCAACCACGAAGCCGGTCAGCGGGCCGTAAGCCTCGCGCGCGAACAGGTAGGGCCCTCCGGTTCCGGAAAACCGGCTGGCCACTTCCGCGAAGCTGAGGACGATCAGGGAAACGCACAGCGCGCATGCCGCGAAGCAGACCAAGCTGTAATCCGCGGTGAGGGCGAACACGCGGGAAGGGAGCCCGAAGATCCCCGCGCCGATAACGCCATTGAGAACCACGGCAACCAGATCCCAACGTCGCAGGGACCGGACCAGACCGGGGTTGGAGGCTGCCGCCATCGGATGCAACAGGAAAGGTACCACAGTCATCAGCTACCGGGAGGCTGCGGCGATGCGGACGAACCTGCGACCCGCGGCATTTGCCTGTGCGCCTGGGCCGCCGGTCGCCCCTGTCGCCAGCCGCGCGCATTTCACAAGATACCGGGCTGGCGAACGGTGTGCGCGAAGCGCCACGACTAGCCGCGCAACGTTGGTTGGAACTTCGGCCGATCGTCCTTCGGCTTGTCCCGGAACATTTCGTCGAAATCCTTGCCCCGAAGCTTCGCGGCCCTTCCTCGCCGCTTCGGCCGGGTGCTTACACGGTTTCGGGAAAGGCCGGCTAAAATGACCGCTCCCTGACGGTCACGGCTCCGTTTCGTACTCGGCGTGTTTTCAGATCTTACAGAGCCGCGACCGTGAGGGAGCGGTCGCCGGGAGCCGGCTCCCCCAGATCGGTTCATAAGCACCCCCCGATTCGGTCCTGCGCGAATAAGGCGTCGAGGTGAGATAAGCTGAGAGTGCTTATGCTACCTACCCGGCGCGAGTTCGGCGGACTGGCTCTCGCGGGGCTCGCTCTCGCACGCATAGCGGGGGCCCACGGCACCCGCTGCAAAGGAGTGCGTCTCGGTGTCGGCACTTACTCCTTCCGCGGACTGAAACTCGACGAGATCATCCGGATTGTCGCCGCGGCCAAGATCGGCGGCATCGAATTGGAGTCGCCTTTCGTCGAGCCTGCTCTGCCTCGTGCACAGCGCGAGGCGCTGCGCCAATGGCGGCTGACGGTGAAACTCGACGAGTTGAAGACCATCCGCAAGAAGCTGGACCAGGCAGGCATCGGCGTTTATGCCTATTCGCTCCCCATCGATGGCTCGTTCACCGACGAAGAAATCGACCGCGTAATGCTGATGACGCAAGCCCTGGGCTCTCGCGTGCTCAATACCTCCACTACGCTGCCGGTCGCCCGGCGGCTGGCGCCGTTCGCAGAGAAGCACAAATTGCTGGTGGGCCTACACCCCAACGGCAACGCCAGCGACCCGAATAGCATCGGATCGGGCGTCTCTTACCTGAAGGCGTTTGAAATCTCGCCGCGGATATACGCCAACCCCGATCTGTATCTTTTTCGCAATTGGGGACCCGATCCGGTCGCGTTTCTCAGACGGATTCACAGCCGCATCACCACGCTGCACTTTCACGATCGGAAGCTCAATCAGACTCCGCAAATCTGGGCGCCTTTCGGCGAAGGCGACACACCCACCCGGGAACTGCTGCTGCTGGCGAGAAATGAAAAATATCGGTTCACGTTTTCCATCGAGCGCATTTACACATTCCCAGGCCTCGACCAGTTGACGGAAATCCTCAACAGTTTGCACTACTGCGAAAAAGTGCTTCGATCATAACTCTATGGGCCGGGAAGTTCGGGATTTGCTGCTGGGGCGGGCGATTCCGGCGTTCCTCAACGGCAGTCACGCGGGTTTCGAGGGTCGCTATGCGAGCCATCGAGACAGACTCGTCTGCCTCAGTTCGGATGCCGCGCTCGTCGTTACTCCCGGTGGATGCGATCTTCGCGCCGGCATTCCATTACATCGGACGCCCACGATGGCCGCGGTTGCCCGCGGGGTTTGAACTCCGCGCCATCGACTAAAATTGCTGCATGACCCAAGCAGACTTGGCCCGATTATGGGAAGAACACACCAATCATGAATTCTTAACGCGCGACACGGAGTCGACGCTGGCCACCATGGTGGAAGACGCCTACGTCAATCACGTCCCGGTGCTGACGGGTGGCGCGGGGAAAAGCGCCTTGCGCATTTTCTATTCGGTGGACTTTATTCCGAGGATGCCGCCCGACACCAAGCTCACGCCTATTTCCCGGACGGTGGGAGAAGATCAGCTTGTCGATGAAATGATCTTTTCGTTCACGCACACACGGGAAATGCCATGGATGTTGCCGGGAATTCCGCCCACCAATCGCTATGTGGAAGTGGCGTTGGTCGCGATCGTGCGCTTCCGCGACGGCAAGCTTGCGCATGAACACATCTACTGGGATCAGGCCTCGGTACTAAAGCAGATTGGATTACTGACAGATCCCGGGCTACCGGTCTTTGGGGCGGAATCCGCCCGCAAGGTGCGCGGAGGCGCATGACGCGCCAGTCGGTTTATGTGGGACAGGCCTCCCGGCCTGTCCTGCGCCCACGAGGTGCGCGGAGGCTCATGAGGCGCCAGTCAGTGTCCGGCTGCCCCTCGCCCACGGCTCTTCCCGCTGCGCGAACCAGGCATGCGAACGGTCAAGCTGCTACGAGACCGTGGTTCGCGATTGCCTGTAAGATGGTCGCGCCGGTCCCTCCGCCGCAGCGATGCAGCACCTGGTGACCGCATTGAACGTCCTAAGGAAAAGCGAAAGGTTCGCCGGGTGGCTGCAATCGATCCGCCCCAAGCCAACGGCTGTACATATCGGCAGGATGCCACTGACGGCCGGGGTCCACAACGTACTCAGTACACGCCCCTATACGGCCATACGCCGCGGGTTCTTATGCGGCCATCCGCCCGGCTGCGGGCGCCAGGGTCAACAACTCGAGTCGCATCGAATCGAAGATCTTCACTAGATTCGAAACCTCTACGCCAGAGACTCCCACGCTATAGAGGAACAAGCGGGCGCGGACCGAAACCATGGCGCAGGCGAACGTCACCTGCTGCCGTAGCAGCGCTTCCGCGAGCTCAGGCCGATCGTACTTAGACTGCAACATGACCACCTTGATCGCCGAGCAGACCCGGCCGAAATCGGTTTCGAGGCTACGCAGGTAACCGCGGAAGATCTGCGTCCGCTGCGAGCGAAGCTTCCTAGCGATGTCCGGGGTGTAGCCGGGTTGCGTGCGCAGGAACGCGATATCGCGCCCATCCAGCATCCGCAGCATGGGACGGTAGCGGTTTAACGAGAGATCGTCGATCCATTCGGAGGTTACGGGAAGTCCATGGCTACCGGACCCGACTTTGCGGAGGAGGAAGGCCAGCGCGGAAACCAGCGCTAGCGCGGCTAACAGCGAAATTGCAATTGCCCAAGTCATCAGAGTTTGTTTATCCATACCGAGAGTACAGAGTATTTGCGGAACAATCAATTGGAGATAATGTAATCCAGGTACTTCCGCTTAACCAAAGATAACTTCGAATGATAAGTTTATTAATTAGAGACCGAAAACCCCGGCAATTCCAAAGATCCTGGCAAAATATCGCAAAATCATTGAGAGCTTATCCCAACGAGGCCGAGTTGTGCGCGCCTGAAAGCGGCGAGCGATCCTATCTCGGAGCAGCCCGCGTGCCCCTGCCGTCTCACAATGACGGCGAGCGAGGCTGTCGAAGCCGCCCGCGCATTCGCCAGTGCCACTATCGTGCCGCTGCATTTTGAAGGCAGCCTCCAACCACATGGGCCGGCGAGGGGGTGCTTAAACGCTTTTGGGATTTCCTCGCTCAGCCGCGAAATCCCGCTCCCTCACGGCCCGTGTCGACTGCGTGTGTCTGTAAGATAGTTACGGAGCCGCAGCCGTCAGGGAGCGGTCATTTTAGCCGGCCTTTCCCGAAACCGTGTAAGCACCCCAGGCGAGGCAGGAACTCGACAAGAAGCGGTGTGCGTGCATGTGGGCGTACATGAACCGGATGCAGAGGCCGCCTGCGTCTTTCGCGCCCCGTGTTTGACAGCCAGAGTCCGTTCCTCTATTCTCGCTATTGCGCGAAGATTAATAAATCCGGGGGTTATATTGATGTCACGTTCATGGACTCCGCTGGTCTGCGCTCTGATTCCGATCGGGATTTCCGCGACGGCCCAAGTCCCGCCGCCGGCCGCTGAATATCGTATCTACGCGGGGAGCACGCACGCCCATACCGCTTACACCTGGTCCCACGGCGACCAGTTCACCAAGAATGGCTGTGCCGGGATTATGGTCTACGGTCCGGACGCTGCTTCGCCCCTCGCCTTTACCTGGTCCGACGGGTACGTCAAGAGCACGGACGGGTGCGCCGGCATCTACGTCATCAACTCATTCCAATACCCGAGTCCGAGCGTCACCGTGAAGAAGGACTGGAAGGAATACCAGGGGCCTCCGTCGGTGCATTTCAGTCTCGCGAAATCCAACGGGTACGATTTCTACGTCACCACCGATCATTCGCAGGAAGCCGCCTTTCAACCGGTGAGCTCGTCAAATCCGGCGTGGGCGGCCAGCAAACGAGACGCGGCTATGGCATCGGGCGGCGGATTTGTAGCCTTGGCGGGCTTCGAGTACTCGGAGAACGACGGCCCGGGAGGCACCGGACACATCAACGTGTTCAACAGCTCGGGAATGTTGAACGCGCTCGCGCCGGGGATCGACCTTCCATACTTCTATAAGTGGCTTGCAACGGCCGAAGCGAACGGCGATGGACCAGTCCTCGCCAGCTTCAATCACCCGGCGGCCGATCAGTACAACAATTGGGATTACCGCGATTCAAAAGTGACCGGCATTATCACGACGCTGGAAGTGATTAACTCAAACAACAAGATCCATTATGAAGCTTTCGTGAACGCTCTCGACAAAGGCTGGAAGGTTTCGCCCGTGTGCGGCAACGACAATCACGGCACGGCGGGAATCAGTCGAAACGTTTCGCGCACGTTCGTCCTGGCGAAGGAGCCGGCGAAGGCCGCCATCCTGGACGCTATGAAAAATCGGCGTACTTATGCCGCCTTGGACAAGAACATCGAGTGCCGGTACGCCGTGAACGGCGCGGTTATGGGGTCTACGCTTAATCGGGAGAAGACCTTCCAGTTCGACATCCTGGTGAGCGACCCGGATTCTTCCAATCCGAAGGATGCGATTACTAAGATCGACATCGTGAAGGACGGCGGTGCGGTTGTGCAGGAATTCCGGCCCAGCCCGGGCTATTCGATCCGCTGGAGGCCGGCGATTGAAGACTCCAGCGCCACGTATTTCTTCGTGCGGGTCTGGAGCGCGGGGGGCGGCGAGGCCCCGGGGGCAGATCCGGCCAAGCCGATGGCATGGCTGGCGCCGGTTTGGACTGGAAGGTGAGAGGGGACTCCAGCTCGCCGGACGCCTGCCGCGGATGAAATGCAGCCGGGTTCGGCGCCGGGCTTACCGGGCGCCGGATGCGCGCGCACTTCGCAATATGCCCGAAGCGGCCGGCAGCCTCTGACCAGGTAAGACGGACGAAGGAAGACGACAGACCGGGAGGTCTGTCGTACATGACACGTAGCGGCCGAGCCAGGAACTCGAAAGTTAAGCCTGGCCGCCCGCCGGGGCGGGCGAATGCGGTACGGCTGGCCTACCGCCCAACTCACGGCGGGCGGGATGCGGCGCAAGCCAGCGAGATGAACCTGCAGGTTTAATTCTCGAGTGACATCTTTCTGGTGAGTTCCATTGCGGCCTCCGGGGTGGTGCTCGTACCCATTTCGGTGTCGAGATAGCCTTTATAATTCAACTCGCGCAGGACGCGGAGCATGTACGCATAGTCGATCTCGCCCGTCCCTGGTTCCTTACGGCCCGGCACCTCGCCGATCTGCACGAGTCCGATCCAGCCTTTCGTTAATCCCTGCCGAAGATGGGCGGTGATGTTTCCCTCCATCAACTGGAGATGGTACATGTCGAAGCAGATTTTCACGTTCGGATGCGCTACTTCGTCGATCACGGGGAAGGCCCCGGCCGCGGTGTCGAGCGCCATGCGGCCCTGATTGGCGGCGGTGCTGAGCGGCTCCACTACCAGCACGATGCCGTGCTCTTTGGCGATTTCGCCGCATTGCTTCAGTCCGGCGACGATCTGGGCGCGTTGCGTTTCCCACGGGACGTCCGTCTGGGTAAGGCCTACGAAGATGATCGGCTGCGCGCCGCCGAACTTCGCCGCCATTTTGGCGCGCGCGGCGATTTCGTCCAGATAAAGCTGCTGCTGGCCCGGTTTGGTGAGCCCCGTCGAACGACCCGACGAGCCGGGACCGGTGATGCTGGCGCATTTCAGACCGGTGCTCTGCTGCACTTTGAGCATGGCGTCCTGCTCTTCTTCGGTCGCGTTCCAGAAGCTGTAAGCTTTGAAGCCCTGGCCGGCAACGATCCGGACACGTTCAGCGCGCGGCATGGTTCGCGGGAACATGATTTCGATGTTGATCGACAGGGTGTAAGGCGGCGGACCTGGCGCCGCACTGGCGGTGCGGATGTCCAGAGCGAGCGGGATCGCCGCGCTCGATGCGATCATGGCGCGCCGGGTGATGAGAGTTTTCATAACGGTGTTTTCCTTGTTACGGCAGCGGCTGCTAACGCCGCTAGGTTTTTCGACGTCACTCTATGCATTACCATAAATTTCGCCGGTCCGCTCAACGATTTCGGCCGCCTGGCTCCGGCCCGATTTGGCGCCGCCCCGCAGGGCCTGTCGACAGGACCTTGGTCGTCTCAGTTGCAGCCTTAAGCCCGCCAAGCCCGCGATGATGTTCATGCGGCCCACGATTGTCAACGCCGGGCTAAAATTGTCCAAAAGCGCCGGTCGAAAAATCCCCGGTGCGAAAACCTTGGGCCTGACCAAGGAGCCCAATGCTCAACCTGGAGGACGTTATGAACATACGCGATTTGAAGCAACAGGGGTGGAGTCGAGAAGGCCCTGCCATCGCGCCGGGCTTTTCGGTTTGAAGAACCATTTTAGCGGGTGGGGCGAGATCTGCGGATATCCGCGCGGGGACAGCGGATATGGGCGACGGCTAGCGCCGAACTAATCGGGCGTCAGATCCGCGCGCACTTCGCAAGATGCCCGAACCGGCCCGCAGCCTCCGGCCACCTGGACGCCGGCCATCCCTGGCCGGCGTCAAGTCGGCATCAAAGAGCAGAATTAGACGTCCCAGGCTGCTTCTTAATAGGCGCCAATCGCGGCAATGAGGAAGCGATCAATTGTTCGATGGCTGGCCCACCCACCGCAAGATCGCTTTGGATCAGGCCGTCTGTGCCGATGAGAACTGCGGCCGGAGTACTCACACAATCATAGGCCTCAGCGACTTCGAAGTCTTGCTGAAGCAGTACTTGCGAAATTTCAAAATCCTTCAGTTTCGCCAGATTCTCCTTGGCGGTGCCACGGGTGACGAGAACAATGTTTAGCGACTCCTCGTGCTCACGCATCCAACGGCTGATGTTTGGCGAGAGCGCCTGGCAAGATTCACAATACGGGCTGGAGAACACCAGGAAAATAGTCTTCCCTTGCTCAAGGAGCGACCCTAACGAGCGTTTCCGGCCCGACATGCCCGGCAGCGCGAATTCCGGCGCCGGCGTTCCAATCGGCAGACCAATCCCGGTCGGAAGGATTCTCCTCGGCGCCGGGACCCCCGGTTGGAGTTTCGGAGCTGGCGCCGTGTTTGCGCTAATGCGGCCGGAGAGCGTTTTGCTCGGTGCGCGACGCTCCGCCGACGGCCGTTCGCGATCACGTGCCGGAGCGCGCCGCGATTCATCAACGCGCTCCGATTCCGATACGAGCCGTGGTTCCATCGTCATGCTCTCAGCCTCTGCGGGTTCGCTGCCCCGGAGCGCGCGAAAAAAGAGGAAGCACGCCACACACGCCACGACGATGAATACCCTGCGCTCAATGCCGCCTGCCATAGCAAGATGCGCCCAGAGAGATGGACCCGCTTGCAGTCGCCCTCTGGAGACAAGCCAGCCGGCGGAGGTGGCGAGTATGCCATTGCGAATTAGGGTTGGCCAGCCCACGGGAGCCGAATGCAACTGGCCGAAGCAGCGGCAGTCCGGCCTGCGCCCTCGCGCTAAGGTGACGCCGATGCCGATCGCAAAGATGCTGAGTAGAGCCAGCGCCGCGCAAGCTCCATACCAGGCGAAACCGACCGGAACCAGCGCTACCGCAACCACAATCTCTCCTGCTGAGAGCAATAGACTCAAAGGTTGCGCGAGCCCCGGCGGCAGACCGAAGTCATTCAGAGCTTTGCTCGACCCTCTACGGTCAACGAGCTTCGTGAGGCCAGCGAGAAAAAATACGGCTGCCAGGAGAAGTCTAACCGCCAATAGAGCAAATCCCACAATTCTCGGTTCGTGCCCTTTTAAATATACCCGCCGCCCGCCTTAAGTGAGGCGGACCCCGACGCCCGGACAAATTTGGGCAGTCCTCTAGATGGCGTGGCAGGCTGACCAAGAGGGCGGGCGTGAAGCCGCCATTCATTCCGGATTTGCATCGGCGGTCGGGTCGCATCGCTGCGTTGCCCTATCCTCCCGGCAAGCATTTCGATTGTACGGCAGGCGGCGTTTGCAGCAAAGGTAAAGCATCCGTTCCGGTAAACGAAGCGTTAAATTAAATCCCGGGAGTTGGGGGTTGCGGCCGCGGAATAGTCGATGAGAAATCCGGGTTAAGCACCCGTTCGCGGCTGCTACTTCCCTCATGCCAGCAGCCGCGCGTATTCGACTGCGCTTCGGGTTCGGCTTCGCAAGATCGGGACGGATGGTTGTTCCCGAAACATGACGGGATCGTTCCGGGCTTCCAGCCGAACGCCGAAATTCGGGCATTCCTTGGCCGTAGAATTGCTAACATTTTGCCGAGGTTAGGACGCGCTTATGCCGAACTGGATTTCCGGGGTTTGGTGCAAGACAATGCATCGCCGCCAAGCGATGTGGCCGATTCACGGGCGGTATCTCTGCCCAAAATGTTTGCACGTGTTCGAAGTGAAATGGGGAGATCCGTACGTTTCCGTGGCAGAGGCAGCCGCCAACGTGTGGCGAACTGTCCATTCCCTCAACGGCGCCGGTCACGCAGTAGACGGTACGAGGAATTACAGTCGCAAGCCGGTAGGCGGAAGCGCCTGCTCCGCGATTAGCGCGAACCCTTGCTAATATGGGCAAAAGCTACCCTTTGGGAGTGCTTAACAGCATTGAGGATTTGGCGGCCTCTGTCGCGAGATTCGCTCCCTGGGAAAACACGTTCACACGGTTGTGAACGCTGCACGCATGGGCTCGGAGTGCGCCCCGTGCGTCACGGGACCGCTTTCCACGATTCGGTTAATCGCCCTACCCTTTGACGGCCCAACGCACAATGTCGGCCAATCTCGGCGGCTGGCCCTGCATCAAAATCGCTACGCGGAAAACGCGGCTGGCCGCCCACACGCCCACTAGCGAGCACGCGAGCACGCCGAGCAAACCGATCCAAAGCTGCCACAAAGGTACGCCCCCGGGCATCGCCTGCCGCAAGACCATAAGCATCGGCGTGAACGGCGGAAACAGCGACAACGCGATCGCCAAGGGACCATTGGGCCGGTCCAGCACCGGCAACATCAGGAATACGGGAACCATGATCGGCGCCAATACCAGCAGCATCAAATTCTGCGCCTCCTGCGGTGAGTTGCAAGCGGCGCCTAGCCCCACCGAGAGCGCGCATAACATGGTCACCTCGGCGACCAGATATACGTAAAACCACGGCAGTAAGCTCAACGGCGTCGCGCCGGACGCCTCGGCCGCAATCAAAGCGACAGTTCCCACCGTCACATACAGAACGGAACTGGTGAGCGACCGCGCCACGCCGGCCAACACTTTGCCCAGCATCAGATCGTGCGGCGTCGCCACGCCCAGCAGCATTTCCACGATGCGCTGCGACTTATCCTCGGTAACGGCGGCCATCATGGGGGCGCACCCCATCATCACGATCATCATTAGCAGCATCATGGCGCCGAAAGGCACGATAAAGACTGCGAGTTCGTCCCGCTTGATGGGTTCGTGGATGGCGCCAGTCTTCGCGTCTCTGGTGAGCAGATCCAGATTGTCGACCGGCGCCACGGCCAGCATGGCAGGCACGCGGCTGCGATCGATTCCGGCTTCGGTAAGGCGCTCGGTCCGGATGGCGTCGTTCACCGCGCCGCCGATCCACGCCTGCAATTTGTCGATGGCGCCGGCGTTGGTGTAGCACGCGATGTTGGCTTTTTGGGGGTCGCCTTGGGCATTCTGAGATGCGCCAACGTCAATGAACGCGAACAACTCGCCATTGCGCACGCGGTTAGAAAGCGCCAGGCGCTGCAGATCGGGATCTCCGGACTCAGGTGGGACCGGTTCGACGATATAGCGCGGGGATATCTGCACCCCGGTCTTCTTTTCGAACATCTCTTTCGCGCTCTTGGCGGCCGCGGCCTGCACAACGAAATCGGCGAGCTTGCCCGTACGGTCGATGAGCGCGATATGCCGGTCGCGAAGATCGGGCTTGGCCTTCAGGATCGCAACCCCGAGCGAGCTGCCGCCGAACAGCAGCGGAAAGACGATCAGGCCGAAGAGGAAGCTCTTGCTGCGGACCGAAATTAGATAGTCGCGCTTGGCGATGAGCAGCGCGCGTCGCGAAAGATTAAGCACTGGCGGCCTCCGCAGCCGGCGCGCCGGCGATTCGAACGAAGATATCGTGCAGTGAAGGTTTGGTCACGGAAAAGCTGGCGATGCGAGTTCGCGAGACCAACGCGCACAGCACTTGCTGAGTGTCGCAGCCGCGCGAGAGACGCAGTTCCTGCACCTGCCCCAAGTCGCGGACTTCTTCGACTCCGGGAAGCCCCCGCATTACCGCCGCCCCACCTTCGGCGGAAACGCGGATGGTATCGTTGCCGTACTCGGCCTGAATGGATTCAAGGGTCCCGTCGAGCACTTTCCTGCCGCGAAAGATCATGAAGATGGAATCGCACATGGTCTCGGCGACGCGCATATCGTGAGTGCTGAGAATGACGGTAGCGCCGCGGCGGCGTAGGTCGAGAATCGCGTCGCGCAGCACCTCCGCATTCACAGGGTCGAGGCCGCTGAAGGGCTCATCGAGAATCAGCAGCTTGGGCTCGGGGACCACGGCGGCGATGAACTGCACTCGCTGCGTCATCCCCTTGCTGAGGGCTTGCACCTTGTGCGAGCCCCACTCGGCGAGGCCGAGCCGTTCGAGCCACCGATCCACCTCGGCCGAGACGCTGCGGCCGCCGCGCAGCTCGCCGTAGAATTCGAGCAGCGGTTTCACCGCCATGTTTCTGTAGAGTCCGCGCTCTTCCGGCAGATAGCCAATATGCTCCGAGCGCGCCGAAGTCATCCGCTGGCCCAGGACGCGAATGGATCCCGAATCGGGATAGAAGATATTGACGATCATGCGCATCGTAGTGGTCTTGCCGGACCCATTGGGACCGATAAAACCGTAGACGGACCCCTCAGGAACCGTTAGCGTGAGATTGTCTACGGCCGTGACGGAACCGAAGGTCTTGGTAACTGACGCGATCTCGACGGCTGCCATGTGCAGGCAATGGTAGCATGCGCCGGAGTACTATCTCTCACAGCGGGAGGGTGTGGAGAGTTGAGGCAGCGACCTTTCGACGCTGAGACGCCAAGGCGCGGATATCGGCGCTGAGAAAACATAAGCGAATGAGGTCTTGTCTTCTCTGCGCGGCCTCTGCGCCCCGGCGGCTGTGAGAAAAAATCGACCAAAATCATTTTCGACGAACCATGTTTCAACGACTTGCGCTGTGGAAGACCCCGAAAAACTCGATTCTTTCTCACGACCTGCGCCTCCGCGTCGAAAGCATTCTGCTACGATGGCGTTCTGCGCCTCGGCATCCACACCTCCACACCGGGCTCACTTGAAGGCGCCGCGCTCACTGCCGCCGGGTTGGGCGCCAATACCTTTCAGATTTTTTCCGCCAGCCCGCGTATGTGGCGCGCCCGCGTTCCCGAACCGGAGCAGATCCGCCTTATCCGCGCCGCGCGCGAGCGGTTCGATCTAAATCCGCTGGTAGTTCACGCCAACTACCTGATCAATCTCGCCTCGCAAGATCCGCCGATTCGCGCCAAGTCCATTGATGGCTTTCGAGGCGAGATCGAGCGCGCTGCCGCTATCGGCGCCGAGTATCTGGTGGTGCATCCCGGCAGCTGCCGCGGCCAGTCCGTGGAAGCGGGCATCGCCGCCGTCGCGCTCGGCCTGCGCGACGCCGCCGCGGGTTTACGCACGCTGCAGGTGACGGTGCTTCTCGAGAACACCGCCGGCTCCGGCGCTACGCTCGGCAGCCGCTTCGAAGAACTGCAATCCATCCGCGATCTTGCGCGCCGTCTTACCAGCTTGCCCGTGGGTTATTGTTTCGACGCGTGCCATCTGCTGGCCGCCGGTTTCGACATCGCGTCGGCCGCGGGATTGCGCAGCACTCTTCGCCATGCCGAGCTTATATTGGGTCTGGAAAACGTCCGCGTGATTCATGCCAACGATTCGAAGGCGCCTCTGGGGTCGCGCGTCGACCGCCATGCCAACATAGGCGAAGGACATATCGGCCGCGAAGCCTTCCGCCGCATTCTCACTCACCCCAAATTGCGCGCTAAGCCGTTCATCCTCGAGACTCCCGTCGATGAACCTGGCGACGACCGGCGGAATCTCGACACTCTGAAGGCGCTCGCGGCGCGAACCGCACAACGGCCCGACGCGGGTAAAGTCAGCGGTGGCCGTCGCGGATAGGCGGCCATGAATGCGACCTATGCTTACTCGACTTGCCATTCTCCCGCCGGTCGTATCTCCTGGCGCTTTAACCGCCGCCCTACTACGCGCCGAATCTTGAGCGCGACGCCGAAAGTTGTTGCGCAAACGCGTCATCGGAGGTGGGGCATGGGGTGGCTTGCCGCCGGCCGAGCGATGCTCGCCGCGTGCCGCTTTCGCGGTACGACGGCGATGACAAGCTAAACCGTACTCCACCCGTCTGGCTCACTGAGTGCTTAAGCGGATTTGGGAACGCGCAGCCAGCACGGGTTTTGTGGGGCCGATGGTCAATCTGCGGCGGATTGTGAATCCGCCGGCCGGCTTTGAGCCGCCCTTGCGAGTAAGACAAAGGCGGGCTCCGAGTCTCTACATTTAACCACCGGGAGAGTTCCTTCGGCTTTGACTCCGGCAGGCGGATTCACAATCCGTCGCACGTTACCAATCTGGTTAGCAACCTGCTCCACGAACGCGGTTCGCACTGCGTTTCGCGAATCCGCTCGATCGCCCATCCGGCTCACTGAGCGCGCCGACAATTCGGAGGCTGTGTTAACACAGCATTTTCAGCCAGGTCCACAGCCGCACCGGCGAGTCGCCGCGCTCGGTTTCTTCACGATTACGATCCGCTACTACCTTTGCGCCGTGTGTTTTTGCCCGCGCCGCCCAGCGCTGCGAGCAGATCCTCGCCTGAGGGCGACCCCAGTCCAGTACAGGCGTCCCACGCCGGGCCCGCCGAAAACGAGCCGTTCGACCCTTGCGTGATGTCGTGGAATGCCTTCGTCGAACCAGAGAGCTTATATAGAGCCGGCAGCACGAATCCCACGGGTTGCCCGAGCTTCTGGTTAAGCAGCGCAATCAGCCCGCTCCACAGCGGCGCCACTGCGCTGGTGCCGCCAATCACAGAGGATGTACCATCCACCAGCACCTGGTATCCCGATTCCGGGTCGGCATCCCCTGAAACGTCCGGCACGCCACGCCCGCCGCCCGTGGGAGGCTTCACGCCGGCACTCGCCTGAAAGGTGGGCAAGGGAAACTGCACGCTGAACCCGCCGCCCGTCGAGCCGCCTTTCGCGCCGTCGTTCCATACCGTCTCGCTCGTAATCGCCCCGTTGGCGCTCTGCAGATTGGTTCCCCCGCAGGCTAAAATGTGCGGGCTGGATGCCGGGAAGTCCACATGGTTTCCCCCGTCTTTCACGCCGTCGCTCGAACCGTCGTCGCCGGCCGCCGCGCAGATGCTCACGCCCAGCAAGGCCGCGGCCGCCGCGGCCGCATCGAAGGCACTCATCGCCTGCGCCGTCCACCCCGATTCCGGCCCTCCCCAACTGGTGGAGATCACCGAGGGCTTGTTGGTCGCGTCGTGAATCGCCGTGGTGAGCATGTCCTGATAGCCGGCGGTCGTATTGGGCGCAAAGTACACGGCGATGCGCGCGCCCGGCGCGACTGCCCCCGCGACCTCGATATCGAGCATCACCTCGCCATCGGCGCTGTTCGCGGTTGTCGGATTGTTCTTCCCCTTGTCCACCGATACCGCGATCACCGTGGGTTCTTTCACGCCGATCGAGGGGAAGTATTTCTGCAGATCGGCCGGACGAAAGCCGCCCCCGAGTTCCAGAATGCCGATAGTCTGCCCCGTCCCGTCGGCATCCAATGGAAACTGGTAGAGTTGCGCAACCTGCCGCGGCGTATAGGAGACCGCGCTGGCCGCATTGGTTTTGACGCGGAAATGTGGTTTTACGTGAGGCCGGTTATCGAGGCCGAGCACAGCCTCGATGGACCCCGCCATTTCCGCCGGAACCTGTACGGCGCCCGTGCGCGCCCGGTATTTGGTTCCCTCGAGTTCATAGCGATCGAATGAGACGCCGAAGGCCTTCGACATATCGGCTGCGGTTCCTTGCAGCCTGACCGTGCGGCGCTCGGGCGCGACTTCGATCACCGTAAGGTTGTATTCCTTAGCGAGTGCCTTGACTTGATCGATGACGCCTGGATCGGCGCCGTGTCTGGCGGCGAATTCTTCCCGTGAAATTGTGTCGCCGCCTCTCTGCGGCGCTTCCATGGGAGTCTTCGGTTTAAGGATCACGGAAACTTCAACCACTTCGTCTTTCGGCACGTCGCCTGTGCGCGTGCCGGCCGGGAGCCGTTCGCTGCCCGGGAGCGGAACTTTCTTGCTGGCCATGCTCTCTTGCCCTCCTTCAAAAAAGTATAATTCCGCCTGGCCGGATATGGCTGGAGCGTTTGTGCTGCTTCGCACGTTACGCCCGGTGATCGGGAGGGCGACGCTAACAGCGCTGCCACAAATCCGCAAGGCCGACGTGGCGCGCGCACTCTTGCGTTCTCGAGTGCGTGCGCCACATCGGCTAGCGCAGATCACTGACGGCGTCCAAAAACCGCCGCGCGACCAGCGGCGCATCGAACTGCTCTACCCAGTTCGAGGGAGGCTGAGGCGACCGAAAAACCCGCTCGATTCCCGCGGCCAATGCCTCCGCATTGTCCGGTTCCACCAGCACGCCGTGCGGCGCCACCTCCGGAATGGCCGCGGCGCGCGCTGCGACGATGGGCTTTCCCGCGGCCATCGCTTCCAACAGCACGATGCCGAAACCTTCCTGCACGCTCGGAAGGCAGAACGCGTCCGCGCGGTTATACTCTTCGGCGAGTTGCGCGCGCGAAACGTCGCCCAGCCACGTCACCACGCTATCGAGCCGCAAGTCCCGCGAGAGCGTGCGCCACGCCGCATTGCACGGGCCATTGCCGACGATGCGTATGCGCAGCTCCGGCAGGCGTTCCCGCAATATCGCCGCCGCGCGCAGTAACACCGGAACGCGCTTGCGATGGTAGAACCGGCCCACGAAGAGTACCGTGCAGCCGAGTACCGTGCAGCCAGGCATTCCCGGGCCGGGCCCTCGCGATCCGCTCCGTTGCGCCGGGTGCTCCGCCAGCAGGCGCCGCCACTCGGCGAGATCGATCAGCTCCGGCACGATCGCCGGCATCTCGCGCAGCCCGTAAAACTCCATCGCCCGCTCTCCGGAATAGCGGCTGGTCGCCAGCACGCGCGCGGCGCGGTTCACGTGCAGGCGCTCGCAACGCGCCTGGATCGACATGGTGAGCCGCGTCAGCCCCGATTCGAAGCGAACCTCGTCGGCAATCACGCCCTTCAGCGACGCCACATGCGGCGCGCCGGATGCGATGCGGTAACCATCCATATCGAAACCGACGGTGAGATCGAACTCGGCCGAGCGCTTGAGCGAGCGGTTGAACGCCAGCCGCTCGAAAGTGTAATTGGGGAAGTGGCGGCGCGGCGTTTCGTAGGTTACCGCGTGACCCAGCTTCTCCAGTGCGCCCGCCAATGCGGTGATGCCGGCGTAGGTGCCGCTGCCGCGCCGGATATCGAGCGGCGTGGACGTGAGAAAACGAATACGCAAATTTAGCGCCAGCTATAATTATAGAGAATCACCCCTTGGATTATCCCTTGCCAGGCTCCCCAAAAGCGGTGTGTTTGTTGAGCGGCGGACTCGATTCCGCCACCTGCCTCGCGCTCGCGCAGCGCGACGGCTTCGCCTGCTACGCGCTCTCGTTCGACTACGGCCAGCGGCACAGGAACGAGCTCGATGCCGCGGCGCGCATTGCGCAGGCGTTCGGCGTATCGCGGCATTTGGTGGCGCACATCGGCCTCGACGTCTTCGGCGGGTCGGCGCTCACCGGCGATATCGCCGTGCCCAAGTCGCGCAGCGCGGCGGAGATGGCGACTGGAATTCCGGTTACTTACGTACCCGCGCGCAATACTATTTTTCTTTCGTACGCGCTGGCGTGGGCGGAAGTGCTGGAAAGCTGCGATATCTTCATCGGCGTCAACGCGCTCGATTACTCGGGCTATCCCGATTGCCGCCCCGAATTCATCGAGGCTTACGAGCGTATGGCGAATCTGGCGACCAAAGCGGGCGTGGAAGGCCGCACGCGTCTCAAGATTCATACGCCGCTGTTGCATTTGACGAAGGCCGGCATTGTGAGACTCGCACGCCAGCTCGGCGTGCCGTTCGGCATGACGCACAGTTGCTACGACCCGGCGCCCGATGGCCGCGCGTGCGGCGAATGCGACGCCTGCCTGCTGCGCCGCAAGGGTTTCGAAGAGGCCGGCATTGAAGATCGCTGAGCTTTTCTACTCGCTGCAAGGCGAGGGGTCGCTGATCGGGACGCCCTCGTTCTTCATCCGCACCAGCGGCTGCAACCTGCGCTGCTCATGGTGCGATACGCCCTACACGTCGTGGCAGCCGGAGGGCTCGGAAATGAGCCTGGACGATATTTGCGCCGCGATCTGCGCTTTACCGCGGCATCCGGCTCGCCATGTAGTGGTCACCGGCGGCGAACCCATGATCGCGCCGGAGATCGTGGCGTTGACGGAACGCCTGCGGGCGCTGGGGCTGCACATCACGGTGGAGACCGCAGGCACGTTGTTCAAGCCGGTCGCCTGCGATCTGATGAGCATCAGCCCGAAGCTTGCGAATTCGACGCCGGAGGGTCCCTGGGCGGCGCAGCACGAGCGGCTGCGGCTTCAAGCGGACGTATTGGGGAAGCTGATGGCCGGCTATGAATATCAGTTGAAGTTCGTGATTGCCAGACCGGAAGACGTGGCGGAGGTGAAATCGCTCGCGGCGGCTTGGAACGCGCCGGCGGAGCGCATTGTCCTGATGCCCGAAGGAATCGACCCGGTACGTCTGCGCGAGAGGGCTTTGTGGCTGGCGGAGATCTGCAAGGACGAAAATTTCCGTTTTAGCCCCAGGCTGCACGTGGACCTTTACGGGAACCGGCGCGGGGTCTGAGTGGGACAGGCCTCCCGGCCTGTCGATTGCCGCCCCACAAATGCGTCTTGACACAATACAGAGACACGCGATATAGTTGAACTCGCCATATGCTGTTCCAGGATATCCGCTATGCTCTCGGGTTCTCATCAAGAATCCGGGTTTCACGGCAGTCGCCATCGCGACTCTCGCGCTCGGAATCGGCGTCAACACCGCCATCTTCAGCTTGGTCTACGGCGTGCTAATGCGCCCGCTGCCGTACGAGTGCGGAAGTTGGGCTAATCTCCCTCCACATGTCCTACGAAATGCTTTGGGCAAGGCGGCAGAAACCGAGGGGTGTGCAGGTGAAGAGAGCCGGCTGCAGGTAGGATTGGCTGCCCCACTAACTCAGACGGACCTCGCGGCCGCCTTCCTGCAAGCTCTGTCTCGCCGCCTCTATGACGCGATCGTTGAACCCGCTATTCGCGGCCGTCGCAAGCAAGCCGCCATCGAGTTGACCGCGTATCGCCGCGCTCACCATCTGTTCGATGGATCGATACCCGTACCCGGCCGGCGCTAATCCCGCACCGTCCCATTCGACATACTGGAAGTAATCCGGACTCGGCTCCGAATACGATGGCGGCTCCGCATAAGAGTACTTCACGCCGCGATACTGATCCGAATGCGCGATCAATCCGCCGTCTTCGCGGCCCTGGCAGTACATCGTCAGGCCCTGCGTATTCCCTCCCGGCGCGGCGTCCGGGTAACCTAGCGCGTTTTGGACGTTGAGGCACGCGCCGTTATCCCAGATCACGCGCGCATCGGTCCAGAGATAACCTTCCGCGCCATTCGGGAAGCGGTCGCGGATTCCGTACACGCTTACTGCCACGGGCGTCAGTCCGGTGATGAAGTGCACTAAGTCGACATAGTGGCAGCCGATATAAGTGAATGCGTCCGAGTGTTCCTTGGTCATCCAGTTCTGGAAATTCGAGCGGCGGTAATACCACTTCTCCAGCAGACACGCAGTGCCCAGACGGAACTCGCCGAACCGGCCCTCGCGATACGCGCGACGCGCCATCAGGCTGCGGTCGTCGAAGCGCTTGTGATAATCGATGGCGACTAACAGGCTGCGGCGTCGCGCTTCTTCGGCGATCTGAACGCCGTGGCGATGTTCGAGCACCAGCGGCTTCACCGTGCAGATATGCTGATCGCGGCCCAGCGCTTCCATAATGACTTCGTGGTGTAACTGGTCCGGCACAGCCACGAACACCATGTTACGCGGCTCCATTTGCCGCATCGCATGCGCAAACGGGTTGAGATTTGCACTGAAGCTCTGGCCCGGAAACGCGCGCCGCAGCATGGGCGCGTCCGTTAGCGCCTGCAATGTTTCCTTGCGCCGCGCGCAAATAGCGATTCCGCCGACACGCCCCAGCCGCTGCAAGTGATACAGCGACGGCAGAATCTGATCGTGGACGATCATGCCGCCGCCCACAATCAATACGTCCAATACCTCCGCCGGTTTCACGCAGCCGCCGTACGCTCGAGCACGGCTTCGGTGAAGGCTTCGTCCAGCGCGTCGCAGCTCTCTTCCACAGCGTCCACCGAAATCACCAGCGGCGGCGAAATCTTCACCGTGGCCATGCCGGCCCCCACTGGCGCGAACATCAAAACGCCCTTCTCCATGGCGCGCCGCACTACATCGAATGCGAGCGCGCTATCGGGCTCGGTGGTTCCCGGCAGCACGCACGCGAGCCCCGCCACCAGACCCTTACCAGCCACGCAGCCGATCCGCGGATGCCGCGCTGCCAGCGCGTTGAGTCTGCGATGCAACACCGCGCCAGTCTCCGCCGACCGTTCCGCCAACTTTTCGCTTAAGACGATCTCGATGGACGCCAGCGCCGCGGCGCAACACACGGGGTTGCCGGCATGGCTCGACGTCATGCTGAGCGGCGGATAGAGGTCGAGCACATCCGGCCGCCCTGCCACCGCGGCAAGCGGCAGGGACCCCGAAATGCCTTTGCCGAACACCGCCAGGTCGGGCACGATTCCGTATTGCTCGAAGCCCCAAAGGGTCCCCGTGCGCCCAAAGCCGGCTTGAATTTCGTCGCATACCAGAAGGGCTTTCTTGCCCGTACACCACTGCCGCAGCGCCTGCATGTAAGGCGTGGGCGCGAACGCCGAACTGCCGCCCTGGTAGGTCTCCATCACTACGCCCGCTACCGTATGCGATTCGACGCCGCGCTCGCGCAGGGCGCGCTCAAAGCTTTCAAACGACGTTTCGCGCGTGCGGTAACCATCCGGAAACGGGACCTGCACGAAGCCGGGGTCGGGATTGACAATCCACTCCTTCAACTCCGGAATGCCGCCGGCCTGCTGCGCGCCCAGCGTGCGCCCGTGAAACGATTTCTCGAACGACACGATCACGTGTTTTCCCCGCCCGCCGGTCTTTACGCCAAACGTGCGGCACATTTTCACCGCGCACTCGATCGCCTCAGATCCGGTGGAGAACAGGAACGTCTTTTTGAGCGGCTCCGGCAGAATCGAAACCAGCCGCGCGGCCAGTTCGGCGCGCGGCTGGTTGGCGAACGAAAAGCTGGTGAGCAGAGGCAACTGCGCTTGCCGGACGATGGCGTCCACGATCTCTTTCCGTCCATGCCCGGCGTTGGCGATGAGCACGCCCGACGACCAATCGATCCACTGGTTGCCCCATGCGTCGTAGACCTGAAAGCCCTCGGCGCGATGCCAAACCACCGGCAACTGGCCGCGCATGGCCCGCGGCTCGGTACGGTACATCTCTTCGAAAATCGGAATCGACTCCGGGACCGGAAGATCCGTCACAATCTTGCGGTAACGCGTGTCCACGCGCGGCACGGCGCGAGGTAATAAGTTCGTAAAATTCTCTACCATAAGGCTGCGCGGTAAGTGGCGTCGTTTATCATCATTGAGTATGGCACGCGCCGCCGCGATTTCATTGATGACGATTCTGCTGCCGGCAGTGCTTCCAATTGCCTGCGCGCAGCCACTTGCGCCGGCCTCGGGCTATGTTGGCAGCGACGTTTGTAAGACGTGCCACGCCGACGTCTGGAGCAATTTCTACAAGAACCCCCACTATAAGACGATTTCCATGGGCAAGGCAGTGCCCGAGCGCACGGGCTGCGAGGGTTGCCACGGACCCGCCCAGGCGCACGTGGAAGCGCGCGGCGGCAAGGCCACCATTCCGCACGCGTTCTCGCTGATGCAGCCGAAGGCCGTGCTGGAAGACTGCCTTACATGCCATATGGCCGATTTGAGCAAGGCCAATATTCAGCGATCGGAGCACACGCTCAGCGGCGTAGCCTGTACCAGCTGCCACTCCATTCATCACTCGTCCACGCCGAAATTTCTGCTGGCCAAGAAGCAGAACGAGACCTGCTATGGGTGCCATGCCAATATCCGCGCACAGTTTGAAATGCCCTCGCACCATCGCGTCAACGAAGGCTTCATGCAGTGTACGGATTGTCACAATCCGCATGGCTCGTTCGCCGCTACTTCAGGCAATAGCTTGCACCCAACCATGGTGGAGCGCGCGTTCGACACCGATCCGCCTTGCTTCAAGTGCCACGTGGATAAGCGCGGGCCGTTCGTCTATGAGCATCCGTCGGTACGCGTGGAAGGCTGCCAGGCGTGCCACAATCCGCACGGTTCCACCAACGCGAAACTGCTCACGCGTCCCGTGGTCTTCACCCTCTGCCTGGAATGCCACAACGGCGGCGGCACGGGCACGCGCAACCACGGCGTGGATATACAAACCGCCAACCACAACCTGCTCGATCCGAGATTCCAGAAGTGCACCACCTGCCACGTCAAGATTCACGGATCGAACGCCGACCAGTTCTTCCTGAGGTGATGCCATTGAAAAGAATCTGCCTCATCCTCGCGATCGCCGGCGCCGGCACACTCAGTGCGCAGCAAGTGGTGGCGCCCACGCCCGATCAAGTGGGGCCGCCGCGCGGCGAAAATACGGGCGACTACAATATTACGCAGTCGTTCGAGACCGGGTATCGATTCAGCCAGGTCTTCGGCGACATCGGCGAGTATCGCAGCGACGTCAACTACGGTAACGGTATCCGTCTGCTGGGCAGCAGCCTGTCCATCGACTCCAAGGACGGCCACGGACATCTGTTCGACCAAATCCTGCTTACTACTATCGGTCTTGGCAACGATCCGTATCAGTCCGTTAACCTGCGCATCCAGAAGAATGGCCTGTATCAATACAGCATGACCTGGCGCCTGGACGATTACTTCAATCCCGGACTTACTATTGCCGGCGGAACCCACCTTATGGATACGGTCCGCCGCATGCAGGACCACGATTTTACGCTGCTGCCGCAATCGAAGGTGCGATTTCATTTTGGTTATAGCCGCAACACCGACGACGGACCCGCGCTTTCGACTGCGCAGGAGTTCAACACCAGCGGCGAAGGCCTCGCCGTGTTCACCAACGTGAAGCAGCAGTACAACGAATACCGCATCGGCGCCGATGGCGATTTCGCCGGTTTCCATTTCAACCTGATGCATCGCTGGGAATACTTCAAGGACGATTCGCCCTACACGTCCGATGGCGCCGTTACCGCGACCGGCGTCAACGATCAGACAGTGTTACAGCAGTTCACACGCTCGTCGCCGCTGCACGGCCGCAGCCCGGCGTGGCTGGGCAACTTATTTACGCGCCGTAAGTGGTGGGGCGTCAACGCGCGCGCAACTTATGTGGATGGCGTGGGCGATTTCGCGATCAACGAGCTAGCTTCCGGAATCGGTCAGTTCGGCTCGCCCGCGACCCGCCAGATCGCTGTGGGCGGCGATGCCGAGCGCCCCGACTTCATCGGAGATTTTAACCTCAGCCTGTTCCCAACCGGGCGTCTGACTATTTCTAATAACACATCCGTGATGAGCCAGCGGATGAGCGGCGATTCGGTCTATACCGAAGTAGACAACGGCAGCAACTTGGGCACAACGCTCAACTTCCGGTATCTGGGCGTCCGCACCGTGGTCAATTCGACCGACGTCGATTACCGCCTCAAGAAGTGGATCGGTTTCTATGCCGGATATCACTATTCTGACCGTCTGGTGCGCACCATTGAAGGCGCGGGCGAGCAAGCGGTTGCCGGCTCCTTCGGCGCGAACACTTACAACGTTATCGATATCGTGCAGGCGGGTACGGCCGGCGTGCGCATCGTGCCGATTCAGGGTCTCACCATCAACCTGGAAGGCGAGATCGACCGCGCCAACCATCCGCTGGCGACTATCAGCCCCGCGCACTATCAGACGCTCGGCGGACGCGTCGCTTACCGCGTGAAGCGGCTACAGCTTTCGACCGGATATAAAGAGGTATACAACGCCAACCCGCAGTTCGGATTCTTACTTACCAGCGCGCACTCCCGCAACTACACGGCGAATGCATCCTGGGCACCGAAGGATTGGTTCACTCTCGATGCCAGTTACTCGCGGCAGCACCTGGATAGCCTGTCGTTCCTGGCGTTCTTTTCGAGTACGGTAGGCTCGCAGCTCGTGACAGGCTCGTCGCTCTACGTGAGTAACATCCATTCCGGGAATCTGGGCGCACGCTTCGGAATCGGCCGCCGCGCCGATGTTTACGTGGGCTACAGCATCGTGAAGGATACGGGCGATGGACGCGCCGCCGCGGTTCCCGCGGACGTGACAAACCCCACCACGGAGTTACTCGATTCGGTGCAGACGTTTCCGCTGACTTACCAATCGCCGCTGGCGCGCTTTTCGATTAAGATTTCACCCAAGGTCCGCTGGAACGTTGGCTGGCAGTTCTACGACTACAGCGAGATGTTCCACATATTGGGATACAACCAGAACTTCCACGCCAATACGGGCTACACCAGCGCGCTGTGGTCGTTCTAAGCCAGGCCATTGGTGACGCCGCGAGAGTTTCCGCCCGGGACCACATCCGCGCTGGCCGACCCCGTATTCTCGCCCGGAGGGGAGCGCTTCGCTTTTGTCCGCTACTCCACCGATGAACCGGTAACCATATGGGTTGAGCCGGCGGTAGGTGGCGCGCCGGTGCGCCTCACGCATGAGAGGATCGAATCTCCCGCGTGGTCGCCGGACGGCAGTTCCATAGCGGGGTTGGTACAGCGCGAAAGCTCGTCACAGCCCGCGATCATGGGCGTGGGCGCGGACATGTCGGCGCACGTGATCCCCAATTCGCCCATCTGTTGGACGCCGCTCGACTGGTCCCCCACCGGGGAATGGCTGATGGCGGCAAGTCGAAATATGTGCGCACGGTACATGCTGCGGCCGTAGCCTTCTCCCGCGACGGCCAAACCATTTTCGCGGCGGGCAAAGATCGCAGCCGCGCGTTTCTGAAATCCATCGATGTAGCCACCGGCGCCATCCACGATCTGGCCGATTACGGACCGGAACTGACCATCAGCGCCTCGGCTTGCCCTTCCACACCCGCCTGAGCATGGCGCCGGACGGCAAGAGTCTGGCCACCTCGGCGGCGACTATGAAATCGGACCTGTGGCTGCTCGATGGCTACCCCACGCCACGGCCATGGTGGCAACTGTGGCGATAGCTCTTACTGCGCTTCTTCTACTACGCTTCTTTTACTACACCTCCTCATCGAACTCCGCTTCCCGCGCCGGCAGCACGTCACGCTCGCCGGCCATCCACACATACAGAGTGGGGAGCAGGAAAATACTCATAACCAGATCGGAGATGAGACCGCCCACGATCACGATTGCGAACGGCCGCTGCGAGTCCGATCCGATTCCATGGGACATGGCGGCCGGCAGCAGGCCAAGGGTCGCCACCAGCATCGTCATCGTGATTGGACGAAGTTTCAATACGGCTCCTTCGACGGCGGAATCGAACACGGTGTGTCCACGCGCGCGAAGTTGATTGATGTACTCGAGCATGATGACTCCGGTTTGTACGGAAACGCCGAACAGCGCGAGAAATCCGACGCCCGACGACACGCTAAAGTTAGTGTGCGTAACCAGCAGCGCGAGCAAGCCGCCCACACGCGCCAACATCACGTTAAGCATAATGAGAGTAGCCCATTTGAACGAACGGAACATGCTGTAGAGAATGATGAAGATCAGCAGGATAGTGAGTGGCACTATCTTCGCCAGTCGAGCGTCCGCGCGTACCTCACTATCGTATTCGCCTTCCCAGCCGATGTGGTACCCACGCGGCAGTTTCACTTTTTCGGTTACGTTCTTGATGGCTTCCTCAACGGCGCCGCCCAGATCGCGGCCGCGTACGCTGTATTTAATGGCGACATACCGCTGGTTTCCTTCCCGGTAGATCTCGGAACCGCCGTCCCGTTCTTCCACTTTGCAGAGCTGCGCCAGCGAGACTCGCTCGCCCGTGGGAGCTAACAAACGAATTCTCTCGATCGCTTCTTTTGTATCGCGGAATTGCGGCAGATAGCGCATCACTAAGTCGTATCGCTCTTCGCCTTTCAGTACCTGGGTGAGAGCATTCCCGCCTACAGCCGTATTAATGGCATCCTGCACGTCGGCCACATTCAGTTGATATCGCGCGGCCCGTTGACGATTGACTATGAAGTTATCGTTCGGCTGGCCCAGGACATGGAACACTCCCAGATCTTGAATCCCCCCGACCTTCCCCATGATTTTGACCGCTTCAGCGGCCTTGTCCTCGAGAACTTTCAAGTCGTCGCCGTAGACCTTTGTGGCAAGCTGCCCCTTGACTCCGCTAACCGCCTCTTCCATATTGTCCCCGATAGGCTGCGAGAATCCCCAGACAACGCCGGGAAGTTTCTCAAGCTCAGCGTCCATGGCCGCTATTAACTCTTCCTTGTTTTCGTGAAAGTCCGTTCGCCACTGTTCCTTGGGCTTCAGGTCGACGAAGTACTCCGTATTAAAGAGACGGGCCTGATTCGATAGACGGATACCTTCAGTTTGTCCGGTACTGGCGGCGAGAGTGCCTCGCACCCACAGTGCGCCTTCATCCAGATGCGGAAGGAACTCGGCGCCGATCACGCCGCCCAGCCACAGGTACAGCGCTACAGCGAGTCCCGCAACTCCCACCGCGACCGTAACGTAACGCAAACGGATGGCCAGCCTGAGCGCGCGCCGGTACACATTCGTGAGCCACACCATTACCGGGTTGTGCCACTCGTGCGTGCCTCTGGGGAAGAAGAGGCTGGCGAGCGCGGGCGCGATCAGCATCGAAAAAAGCAGCGCGCCCAACAGCGCAAGGGCCACAGTCCATGCCATGGGTTTGAACAATCGCCCTTCCACGGCCTGCAACGTGAATATAGGCAGATATGCTGTGATAATGATCGCGATCGCATAGAACACTGGCCGCTGGACCTCGTGCGCGGCGTCGGCGATCTTCTGTTTGGGCGATTTGGCGTCGTCGACGCGGCCGAGGTGGCGGACGATATTCTCCACCATAACCACGGCGCCATCCACCACCATGCCGAAGTCCAGCGCGCCAAGAGACAGCAAGTTTGCCGGAACCCCCTTCAGGTTCAAACACGTCGCGGCGAACAAGAGCGAAAACGGGATGGTGAGAGCCACTATGATGGCGCCACGAATGTTTCCGAGAAACAGACAGAGGATAATCACCACGAGGATTATGCCTTCCCTGAGGTTGTGCAGCGCGGTATTCGTTGTATAGTGCACCAGATCGGCGCGGTCGATGAAGGGAACCACCTTGACTCCCGCGGGCAAAATGAAATCGTTCAACTCCTGAACTTTCTTGTGGATTCCCTGCAGGGCTGTGTCTGCGTCGGCTCCTTTCCGCAGCAGTACGATGCCGGATACTACGTCGTCGTTGTCGACCAGCTTCCGTCTTCGTGGCGAATCGCCCGGGCGAACTGGCCCAGCCGGAGTTTTGGGCCCTGCGCGACAACCGCTATGTCTCTTACATGAATCGGCGTGCCGTTCTTGGTGAAGATGACGGTGTTTTCAATGTCCTTCACGTCGCGCACCAGACCGACTTCCTGGATATTGACCTGTTGCAGGCCGGCTTCGATGAAGCTTCCTCCACCATTGGCGTTGTTGCTGGTGAGCTGTTGCTCTGCCTCGCCGATGCTGAGTCCGTAGGAAATCAGCTTATCGGGGTCCACGCGCACCTGATATTCGCGGGTGGGTCCGCCGAAGCTGGCGACGTCGACGACGTTGGGAACGGACTTGAAATTCTTCTCCACCGTCCAGTCCTCAAGCGACTTCAGTTCCATTACGTCGTACGCTGGATTCGTGCTGTGCAGCGTGAAGAAATAGATCTGACCCGCGGGGCTCCAATCCGTTTGCAATTGCGCCGATACGCCGGCAGCAACCGCGGCCGGCGGAAAATTGACTTGCGACAGCCGTTCGAGCGCGCGCTCGCGGCCCCAGGCATTCTCCTCCTCGTCGTCGAAGATGAGCTTAATGTCTGAGAGACCAAACAAAGAGAAGGATCTCAAATGCGTCACATGTGGGATACCGTTCATCACGATCTCGAGCGGAATCGTGATTTGCTGCTCCATCTGTTCGGCGGAGATGCCCGGCCACTGAGTAACGATCTCAACGTAATTGTCCGCGACGTCCGGATACGCTTCCACCGGAAGCTGATGGAACGAAATTCCGCCCCAGACAAACAACATGAGGGTTACGGCAATAACAATGAAGCGGTTATGAAGAGCGAAGTCGACGAACTTGCGAATCATCTACTGCTCCACCATGTCTTGGAAAACCAGAGCGTTCAAATTCAATACAACCCGGTCGCCAGGCTTGAGCCCGCTGACGACCTCCTGCAGGTTGCCGGGCAGCATGTCTCCGCCGGCACCTTCCGCGCGCCGGAAACGCCCGTTTCCTAACGGCATATAGACCCATTCACGGTCGTGCAGGTGCAGAATCGCAGTGGCGGGAACCGACGCGTGCTTCTCCTGGGTCAGGCCGTGGAACGTCGCCGTGACGAACATTCCGAGCCGCATCAGACCGGGATTCTCCACTTCCAACCGAACCTTGGCGGTGCGGATGTTGGGGTCCATGATTGGCAGAATATTGCTGATTCGACCCTTCAATATCCGGCTCGGATAGGCCGCCAGATGAATGTCCGCCTTCTCTCCCAGATGCACCTGCGCCATGTCGTTCTCATACACGTCGCAGATAATCCAGACGTGCGATATGTCGGAAATCGTAAAAGGGTTCGGCGGAGTCAGAGCCTGCACGCCCGAGGAGTCCGTGATTTCCTGATCGGTGATCACTCCGGATACCGAAGCGTACACCTCGACAATTCCCGTAGGATGGTCCGGGTCGGACCCAAGTACGTGGAGATGCTCCTTGGTAGCTTCGAGAATGATAAGAGCGTCGTCCTCGGCATTCTGGGCTACCTCCTGAGCGCTTCTCGGAATCGCCCCGTCCTCCAATAGAAGATTGGCGCGGTCAAGTTGAACCTTGGTCAATTGCTCGTTCTTGATGGCCTGGCGGTAGTCCGAAAACGCGCCCGATATGTCCGTGCTGCGCACCTTGAACAGAAGCTGGCCCTTTTTCACTGTGTCGCCAAGCCGCGCGTCGATCTCTACGATTCGCCCCGTGGCCAGCGAGGGAACTGGCGCCTGGAGAGATACGTCCGGGCTGACCACGCCGGTTACGTCTAGCGCGGACGTTACGATCGCCGCCGGACTCGTCTCCGCCAGAACTTTCAAATGCTCCTGCGCCTCCATGGTCAAATCGGCGGTTGCGCACTAATTCCGCGACGAACAGCCAGCAGCCGGCAAGCGCGAGCGTCTCAAAAGCCAAACGAACGGTTGACTGATCCAACGAACTGAAAAGCTCGCTCAGGACTGCGCAACCGGCGCCAAGCAAGGCGATTACCCATTTTGGTAGAAGCCCCGCTGCAAGCATGATGGGGAACAATAAAGAAAGCCAAACGCAACAAACGGTTTCGTCCACCAGTCGGCGAGGGCGACGACCAGGATGATGGCGCCGCTCACCAGCAGGACTGGGTTTCGATTACGCTCTTCCCATACTCGCGAGCGGGCCAAGTTTTAAGGTTGGGGCATGCAATAACCGCGATGGCGCGCGGCATAATGTCGGTTCTCGCTCGGTCAGAATGCTTGGCGGCGGCCTCGGTGTTCGGACTTCATTCGAGCCATTTTCGAACGGCGCGGGAACGGCGTCAGTAGCGTCCGCGCGGCGAATTGCAACCATCGGGAAGCCTCTTCGAGTTCACCAGGAATGCAACCACGGAACACGGCTGGATCGAGGCGAGCATGCAGGTGTTTGCCAGCAATAGCGGTGAGCCATCGAATGGGCCGAACCTCATCATCGAGCAATACGCCTTCGATAACGCGCCCATCGCCGCCGGGGAGGGTGAACTGAGTCCGGAAGAACCGCCTTCTATCGCCGAAAGCGGTCTTGCGGCGCTGATTCTGGGCGCTGAAAGGCTGCGGCGCTGGCGCAAGGCCCACAAGGCGGCTTGAGAGTATCGATGTCCACAGAGATCGAGCCCCCTGGCGGCCGATCGCCATGGGGTCCGCACCAGCAAGATCGTCCCTTGTACTGCTCCTTACCAGGCGCCCGGGAAAAAGATAGAAGTTTATAAGATTGCCGGGCATGATGAATTAGAACTTTCATTAGTTGCCAGGCGCTATCTTATCTGGCGTTGAGACCGGCCTGGTAAGAAGCCGGTGGCTTCTGCCCTTCCGTCGTCCCGCGCCGCCGGTGTTCTGTGCGCAAGGCGGCCGGTCCGCCGCAAGAATCCGCGGCTGAGGGACCGGGAGAAAAGCGCCACAGGAGAAAGCATGATCTCAAAAGCCAAGCAACTCGCGTCCATCACCGCCGTCGGCGCGAGCGCCATCGCTCTCACCTGGCGGCAAAACCGGAGCCGCCATAATTGATTCCGGCATCCTGAATACTTCAATCATCTTCCAAAGCAACTCTAATCCCGGCAACTTTACTGAAGGCGGCTCGGCGCTTTTCAAGTCTAAAATCCCAGTATTCCAACGATTCCAACGGGAGTTCGTCTGGAAGGATGAACAGGTCATGAGCCTGCTCGACTCGATCTACCATGGATATCCGGTGGGATCCTTACTGCTCTGGTCCACAAAAGAGCGGCTAAGACACGAACGTAGTGTCGGCGGGTTTAGCCTTCCAAACACTCCCGAGGACTATCCTGTGCAGTACGCCCTCGATGGGCAGCAACGGCTTACGAATCTGTACGGAGTTTTCGACTCCGATGCCGCCACCCAGGATCCGGAGCTCGCGGAGCGCTTCAACGTCTGCTTTGTCCCGGACTCAGGTGAATTCGTCCATGCGTCCGCGGCTGACCTCGCGAAGTCGATCAATCCGCACAACATCCTTGATACTACGAAGCTCCTCCCAGAGTTGAAGCGCTTCGACACCGTACAACAAACGACAATTGCCAACCTAACCGAACGGTTCAAGGACTATGAATTCCCCGTGGTGACGATCAAGGACCGCAGCAATCAAGAGGTCTGTCGTGTCTTCCAGCGGATTAACTCCTCTGGAACCACACTCAGCGCCTTGGAATTGTTAGCAGCATGGACGTGGTCTGAAGAGTTCGACCTGCGTAATGAAATTCAGTCCCTACTTGACCGCCTCGCTGACAGGGGCTACGGGGACCTGGACGAGACCGAGGTCATGCGCTGTATAACGGCAATCGTAAATGACAGTATCGATAGCGATGCTTTGGTCGACAGGTCGACATAAAGTCATGATGTGTTGGTAACTGGAATGTCGAAGCTTAAGCAAGCGATGTTCGCGGCAATTGACTTTTTCGAAAAGGGCATCCGCATCAGGAACATCGTCTTTGTGCCCTTCCCGATCATGATAGTGCCGCTGGTCGCTTTTATGCGGCTACGCTCAAACCCACAGCAGATCAGCGAAAAGCGCTGCGCCGTTGGTTTTGGCACTGCGCATTTACCCAGCGATACAAGGCCGGCACTAACCGGCTTGTGATGGAAGATTTATCGGAGATATCGGAGTTAGCGTCTGGTCAGCCCGCTTTTGGCCACCTCCAGCCAACGGTGGATCCGACAGCATTCTTGAAGACGTGGCGGATCAATTCCACCATCGCGAAGGCCGCAAGATGCCTCCTAGCTCAACTGGATCCGAAGAGCTTCATCACAGGGGCGCCGGTCGATCTCAGCGACACCCTCGCGGCATACGATGCGCGCGAATTCCACCACATATATCCAAAAGCATACTTGGGGGGCCAAGGCATCCCGTTCCATGAGGCCAATGTCATCGCAAATATCTGTATGCTGACCGCGTCCGATAATAACGCCGTCAGTGATCGCGCTCCGCAAGATTACTATCCGGAAATTCCTGCGGAAATCCTTACGGACGTGTTTGATCGCGCACTGGTACCCGCAGAGGACCGCAGGGGATCGAGAGTTTATGCCGATTTCATAAAAGCCCGTGCGGCCGCTTTAGCCAAAAAGGCAAGCGATCTCATACAGAACGGTTGACCGCCCGGACGGAGAGGTGACCGGGAGTCGGCAATTGGCCGCATGGCCCTGCCTCTTAGTCGCTCGGAGAGACACCCTCTTGGATGAGTCGCTCGACGCGCGGAACTGATCGTGTTCGGCAAGGTCCCGTATAAAGGGCGATCTGGGAAATGACGCATCGGTCGGCCAGCTGTCCCGAAATCCGTTGTTCCCGCCAGCAAAAACCCAAGAGATCCGGCTCTGGAAGTTAGCGACCGGAACAACGGAGATTAGGCCTTAAGCCACGGGGCCGAACCTTGGCAGAAAGGCCTTATCTTAGCGCATATGCCGGTTGCCGTTCCCGGTCCCTGCATAAATAGCCAAGCTCCATAGCCTCATCTTCCCAGCGCCGTGGCGATGGTCTTCGACCACTCGAAGGAAACCGTCTTTTGCGCTTCCCTTTCGCGCCACCATGAATCTGCGTGAAAGTATTCGTCCGCGGCCGTCACCACGCGGATTTGCGGTCAGCAGCCCATGGCGCGCCCGGCCGCCAGGAAGATGCGCGCCGCGCACGCGGAATCGGTACGCGCAGCCTCTCACAAACAATTACCAGCTCAGTCTCGCCGCCAACTGCATCTGGCGGGGCGAATTCGCCTGCGCTTGCCATTTACCCCAGTTGGCGTTTCCGAGCGTCGTAGCGCCCGATATGGGGCCGAACCAGGTGCGATTCAGAATGTTGAACGCCTCGCCACGAAGCTCTATGCGCGCCCTCTCCTTAATGGCGAAGATCCGCGATAACCCCAGAGACTCGTTAAATTGAGGCCAACTGCGGAAATCCGGGTTGTACCGCGTGGAATTCCCGAACGACGTTGACGACTGCGTTGGGAAGAAGGTCTGCGGTTGGAGATAGCTCTCCTGGAAAGGTTGGAACTTGCCGGAGTAGGGGAGGGTCCAGCCTTGGTATGTGCTAATCGTGGGGGTGTTGCTGAATTCGCCGATGGGGAAGCTAGGGGCATTAGTGCCGATGTTCATCGGCAATCCGCTGGCGTAGGTTTGTATGCCTGAGATGCGCCAGCCGCCCACAATCGCGCCCGCCACGCCCGTCGACAAGTATCTCTTCCCGTGTCCGACGGGAAGCTCGTACACGTATGTCAGCTTCACCGCGCTTGTCTGATCGAAAATGGCGATCGATTTGAGCAGGCTCAAATTGTACATGTCGCCATAGTCGGTCCCGGAAAGGTAGGTTGTGTCCGCGTCGGACAGGATCTTCGAGAAACTATAGGAGGCTTGGATCGTCAGCCCATTACCCAGCTGCTTGTTGAACTTGACTAGTAGGGCGTTGTAGGTGGAATGGCCGATCCGATCGCCGCCTCCGTCAATCGTATCGATCGTCCCATATTGGGGATAGGGCCTATAGGCCTGCGTCACGGTCGCTCCCGTGCCCCACAACTGGGTGAAGCTTTCGCATTCGCTTGCGGAGCCCGCGCCGCAGGTCCATGGCACCCTGGCCCCGGCGTTAATCGCCGTTTGAGAAGTGATCAGCGAGCTCAGCGCCGTTCGTCCGGCCGTCGTGAACGGATTCAGAGTGGGCGGCAGGGAATTGAACGGCACCTGGTTAAACGCCAGCATGTTCGACGTGATGTCGCTGGCCAGCGTCGCCACGTAGCCGACCTCGACGGACGCGGTATTCGTAATCTTACGTTGAATATTAAACGAGTAGTTCAGCTCGGCGTCCGATCTGGCCGAATCGTTCCCGTTTTTCCCGTAGGACGGCGGATTCATGCCGACGCCGACGCCGGGGTCGACGTCCGGCAGAGTCAAATTGATGCCGGGACCCTGCGACAATATGAAGGTCGGCAACAGGCCGCCGCTTTGGTTATTGACCGTGTCCCGTATCGCGAAGCCAAGTTGGTGCGACGACTGCCCGATGCCGGACAGCGGCCCGAAGGTGCGAGCGGCGGCGGCGCGGATCACGGTCTTGTCATTGATCGCATAAGCGAGAGAGAGACGCGGCCCATACCCGCCGTACCAGTTGCCGACCAGCGCATTGCTGCCCGTCCGGCCCGGGCCGGACCCGGCGAATTCGGTGGCGCCCAGAATTCCGCCGGCGGCCGGATTCGGCTCGGTAAAGTTCAGGGTGCTCAACTGGCCGCTTGGCGAGTGCGGCGCCATATTCAGTTGATACCGGAAGCCGTAATTCACCGTAAGTTTGCTCGATATCTTCCAATCGTCCTGGATAAACGCCTGGTGCGTTACATAGTAGGCGAGCAGGTAGCGCGGCGTATCCATGTTGAAGCCACCCACCTGCCCCAGCAGCATCGACGCAAACCCGCTGCCGCCGGCAGTCGACTCGGCCAGACCCGTCCCGAGCGCAACGTTGTCCGTGTTTTGGGAGCTGAAGGTGACGCCGCCGGACCCATACTGTATTCCGAAGCCGTCGTAGTGGTCGTCGGCCAAGAAATATCCCCACTTGAAGGTGTGCGCCCCCATGACCTTCGTCATGTCCTCGTGCAACTCGAAGACCAAGCGGTCCGAGCCGTTCGGGGCGGAGGTACCCCAGCCGGTGAAGTCGCCCGTGCTGATAATGGGAAAATTGTCGCATAGGTCAAAACCCGGCAGGCAGATCCCTTTCGTTTGCCAGTACCCCGTGGCCAACAAGTTGGGTATCCCCTCGCTTTGCGGGGAGCCTGTTGTTACAGCCTGCGAGCCGTGATCTTCCCGATAGTGGTTGAACCCGCCGTAGAAGCGGTTCAGGAGGGTTGGAGTGATAGTCCAATCCCAATTGCCGCGATACACCTGCGTCGCGTCGTACCCAAAACTGGAACTGCTGAGCGGGAATGGCAGTCCGGGACAACCGGCGGGCCCGCACTCGGCGGCATCCCTATAGCGGTTCATTAAAAACGAAATGTGGTGTTTCGAGCCTATGTTCTGATCGAACTTGAGGCTCCACCTGTTGTTCGGAGCAATGCTGGTGCCGGTGCTGTTAAAGTAATTGTTGCTCCAGTACCCGGACGTCCCGGGCACGATGCCCGGGCGGTTCGGCGTGATAATGCCCGACACATAGTTCAGGATCGGCACGATGGTCGGATCGAATCGATTCTGCGGAATGACGTTGCCAGGGAAAGGGGTCCTGGTGTACGTTCCGTTCGCGTTTTCCACCTGCGATGCCGGATCGTATACCTGGTACATCGCCCCGCTCGCGTTTACAAATTGGGACAGGTTGCCGGTATAGAACGCCGGCGGCGGCACGCTATAGTATGTACCGTTGCCCGCGCCCACGCGGTTCCGGAAGCCTTCGTAAGAGCCGAAGAAAAACGTCTTGTTCTTGCCGTTATACACTTTGGGGATCCAAACCGGCCCGCCGACCGTGGCCCCGAAGTTGTTTTGCTTGTAAATCGGCCTCACGCTATTGAAGAAACCCTTGGCATCGAAGTCCTGGTTGCGCATGAACTCAAACGCGCTCCCATGGATCTGGTTCGTACCCGATTTTGAAACGAAGCTGAGCGTTCCGCCCGAGGCTTGGCCGAACTCGGCCTTGAAGCCGCTGGTTACCACGTTGAACTCCGTGAGAGCTTCCACCGACGGGCTATTCATCGCGGCCGCGCCTCCATCGCCAGCATCGCTGCCGATCTTAGTTCCAGCGAGAGAGGTGCCATCGAGCGTCACGCCTACGGTGTCGTTGCCGCCGCCGATCCGGAAGGTGCCGGCCGAGTTCACTTCCCCCGCGCCCGCGGACGCCAGGTCGAAGGGACTGCGCGAAGTGCCGTTCACCTGGACCGGCAGTGAATTCACAAAGGTGCTCGATACGTTCGTGCCCACCCTGGCGTTCTCCGTTTGTATCGTCTGCGCCTGGGCGGACACCTCGATGCTCTGTTGCGCCGTGCCCACCTCGAGGTTGACGTCCACGCGCGTCTCGCCGCCGGGGTTTACCGCCACGTTTGTCTCTGTATACGCCTTGAAACCCTGGACATTGACCTTCACTTGATAATCGCCGACGGGCAAGGAGGGTACAGTGTAATCGCCCGCGGTGCTGGTCGTGGTTTTGTATGACGCGTTCGTGCTTCTTTGAACGACCGTTATCTGAGCCGCGGGCACGACGGCGCCGCTGGCGTCCTTCACGGTGCCCGTAATGTCGCCTCGATCCTGCGCCAGCAGCGGGATCGCAGTAACCGCCGCCAATAGAATGAAACGAAGACTCCCTCGCAGCTTAGTTTGCATTTCGCGTTATCTCCTCTGAACTGTTTACTCCCGCACGACTGGGCGCTTGAGCGCCGGCCCATTGCCCGCCCAATCGTTGAAATGGCGAGCAGAAATGGCGAGCATCCGTAAGGGCGGTGGCCCAAAATCATGCTGCTGATGGCGAACCAAGCGGGAGCCTCGGTTCAACTGAGCGTAAGCGGTGGGAACCGCGGCGCAAAAAGGCACAATGATAGGAATGTGGCGCAATGACGCCCTGGTCACTGAAACCTCTTCTTTCCCCTGTCGCGTTGCTGCGTGGCCCGACTGCGTCGTCGTTGCCCGGTTGCGCAATGCGCAATCTCCCTTGACTTTTACGGAGCCGATAGTACCAGGGAACCGTAGAGAAGTCAAGAAAAAAAGAACGCGTGAACGCGTGGGGCCTTACCATCAAGAGTGAGTTCGTGGCCTGTGACCGAACTGGATTCGTTCGGAACCGGAATCGCGTCGCTGCCGGCTTGCGCCGTTGCGGCTCCCGGAGCGCGCTGGGCGAAAGCCTGTGACGCGCCTGCATACGTTCCAATGGCTCGACATTTCTCCAGAAGGCGCCCGACCCCTCGTCACAGCCGAGGACCTCGATCCAGTCCAATTCCCCAGCCCGGACGATATTGGTACTTAACGCCGCAGCCGAACGGGCTTCCCTCCGTTGCCTGGCACAGGATCGAACCGAGATGGTCTAACTTCGGTTGCGCCGTAATCGAGGAGCAATCCTGATGGCGGGCATCTCCAAGCGCCTGGCTCTTGCGTGCCGAATTATTCCACGCGAACGAACTTGCATGCGGGCGCCGAGTCTACGGCAACGCCTCGCGCGTTCCGCACCTGCCTCAGCGTCAGCGTCTTGCCTTCAATCCGGAACCGATAAACCTCGTTTGCGCCGGTCTTCATCACGACGGGAATCTTCGCAACGAGGGGGTGAATCGTGATCAAGTCGCCCGAGATTTCGTACGTTCCCGCATTGGCGAGCAGCGGTCCCCAGATGGCGCGCAACTGGTCCGCAGTTGCCTTGCTCGCGTCTGCGATATCCGGCCGGTCGGTTGCTTCCAATACCATGCTGCAGTGCGGTGGCGTGAACAGGTATAGAGCGGCCCGCGCCGACTCCTCAGAATCAAGCTGCAATGCTCCCGCCAGCGGCGAATCCGCGGCAAATGCCGTAACGACTGCGCCCGCAAGCAGTATCAGTCCGACGATAACCATTCCCCATCTAGAAGGACCTAAGGTCCAACACTTCATGGGATACAGCATAGCTCACGGGGGGCCTGCTTTTCTTAAAGGTAAGATCGTCGGCTATTAAGTACCGGCCGCGATGTCACCGTTGCTCCCGTGTTGACGTGGTTCACCGCGTTCTGAATGGCCGCATAGGATCATGACCAAAGCTGGTTTACATACGCGACCGGGGCCTGTAATATTTGTTGGGCGCACCGGGCGTGGGAACGTCGCTGGCGACCTGCGCCCCGCTGGCATGCGCCCGGGTCAACGCAGCGGTGAGGGTGATGCCGGTGCCGGAGACCTGTGCGCCGGCCGCGTGCGCCAAAGTGAGCGGCGCGGCGACGGTGATTCTGGCGGCGCCGCCTCTGCCGCCGCCGGTGGTGGAGGCGACAACCGCCGTCTCAGACTTCGCGCCGCTGTCAATGGCGATGGTCTGGCCGGCGCTAAAGCCTGCCGCGTTGGCGACAGGGATAACGGTCGCGCCCACGTCGGTGGCGGCGCCCTCCGTGGTGGCGCCTGCCGTGCCAACCGTCGCGATGACGGCGGTCTCGAGGTTCTCGCCCGCATCAATCGTAATCGTCTGGCCGGGGCCAAAGTCCGCCACGCTGGCGACTTTGATATTGGTCGCGCCGGCGGCCGAAGCGGCCGACAGGGGGGTGGCGGGCTGCAACAGGAAATCGGTGCAGTTGCTGCCGGTGTCGAGGCCGTCCGGGAAGTGGCCCGCGCTCCTATTGGTCGCACCGGCGGTCGAAGCGGCCGGCCCGAAGCCACCGGCCGCGCCGGGCGCAGGCACGCGGCAGCCACTCTGCCCCGATCCGGAGGCGGCTTGGTAACCCTCGGAGGCCCATGGGTCGACGAGGCCGCCGTAGTTGAGGCTGTCGACGACCAGGCCAGCGGCGTCACGCAGCACCATGTTGCCGGCGCTGGGGGAGAGGGCGGGGCCCCCGAACCACTGGTTGGGCGCCGGAGTCCCTTGGTAGCCCGCGGTTGTGACCGCGGCGTCACGCACAACCGCGTCGATCGCGTGGTCCTTCGTCAGGGGACGGTCGAGCGTGATGCCGGAGCCGAGCGGCTGGACGGGCTCATTGCTCGAGTGGGTAGCGGCCGTCTCCGGCGCGAAGCTGATTCCCGTTCCCCTAACGCTGAAGGGGAGGTTGGCCGCATGGCCGAACCGCAGCGGGGCGGCCAGGTCGAGGCCCGTGCCCGGATCTACCACCGCTTCGCCGTTGGGATGCGCCTGGGCGAGGGCCGGCGTAAAGTCGATGCCGGCGCCGGCCGGACCCGAGGCGCCGACCGCGGTGATGGTAACCGTTTCCCGGTTCGCGGGCGTGCCAACGGTCATCTTGTCGCCCACAGCGAAAGGAACACCGGCCTGGGGGCCGCCGCCCCGCCCGCCGCGGACTTTGATATTGGCCGCGCCGGCGCTCGCATCGGCCGAGAGCGCCGTGCGGTTCGACTGCGTTCCGACGCGCGTGACCGTGACGGTCTCGACGCCATGGCCGACGCTGTCGATGTCCAACCGGATCTTGTCACCGGCCGAGATGTTGGCGACGGACGTCACCTTGATGTTGGCTGAGCCGGCGGGCGCGTCCGCTCCCAGGAGGGCTTGCGTGCCCGGCTTGCCGACAGCAGTGACCGTGGCGACCTCGTACCGCTCAAGGTCTCTTGCGACGGCGGGGTAGGTGGCGCCGTAGCCGATGGCGATCTTCTCGCCGGCCACGAAGCCGGCCACGCTCGTCACAGGCAAGTTGGCGGAGCCGGCGGGGATCGTCATCACCGGACCTTCGGGGAGGGGTTGCCACAGCGTCGTACTGTTGCCGGCCGCCGTCCCGATGCTTACGATCTTGCGGGTCTCGACGTTTGAAACGGAGCCGGAGCCGGCGTCGATGGTGATCGTATCGCCGATCGAGATGCCGGCCGTGCTCCTGACGTGGATGGCGGCATCGCCCGCGCGCGCGGGAACCGCCAGCCCGGAGCTCGAGAGGCCGAGCAGGTAGAAGCCGCGAGCCGCGAGCTTCGTCCCGGCCGGGATCTTTACCGCCGAGAAGATGGCCTGCTGGTTGGAGTGCCCGGTCAGAGTCCAGTTGGAGATGTCGACGGCGCTGACGCCGGCATTGTAGAGCTCGATGAACGAGTTCGTTGAGTTGCCGGGGGCGCTAACGCGGAATTCGTTGATCTTGATGGGGCTGACGTTCCGCACCTTCTCGGCCGTTGTCTCGGAATGCGTCCCGCCGGCCGTGCCTCCAGAGGTCTGGTTCGTCCACGAGACGTTGCCGGCCAGGTCGCCGTTGAAGGCCGCCGGCCCCGAGGTGACCTTGAAGGTCGCGCTCACGCTCGCACCCGGCGCGACCGGGTCGGCGATCGTCACTGACGTTTTGGTGGCGCCCGGAACGACGGAGGTCCACTGCTTGCTGGGCACGGAAATGCTCAACTTGACGCCCGCCGCGGGAGCCCCGGTGGTATTCGTGAACGTCACGGTGGTGTCCTGCGAGGATCCCGGTGAGAACGTCTGGAGTCCTGGCGGAGTGGCCGTTGCCGACGCTGGCGCCAGGCTCAGCCGCTGCACGTCGTACTTGGCAGCCAAGACGTTGGCCTGCACCAGTTGGTCCGTGGCATCCGTCGGGAACGTGCCTGCGGCCGTCATCGCGCCTTCATAGAAGGTGCCCTGCGAGCCGACGCTGTTGTCGCCGCCGTTGCCCAGAAGGATGGCCCCCTGCTTGCGCATCGGGTCATAGGTGGAGTTGACGCGAGGTCCGTCGAACATGACCGACAGGGCGCCCCGCTGGGCGTCGCCGCCCATGGAGGTCCAGTGGTGCGGTTCGCCCTTGGCGATCGCGGTCACGAATCGCCAGGCGATGTTGGGCAGGTTGACGCAGAGTTTGGATCCATCCGGGTTGACGCAACCCACCAGGTTGTTCTCCTGGTCGGTCATGATCCACGGGCCGGCGGGGGGCCCGTGATACCAGGCGCCGGCGTTGCCGTAGTAGGTGGTTTCCATGGTGCCGTTGTCGTCGTCGCGGCTGTCGATCTCGGCGTTGCCGTAGTCGAAGCAGCAGCCGGAGTTGTAGTGTTGGCCGTTAATCACCCAATACTGCCCCTCCGCCTGATCGTCGACTGCGGTACCCTTCGCGTCGTCCTGTCGGAGGCCCATGCCCGGCGCGATGAAGACGCCGTAGGCTTTGTGGCCCATGATCGTAATCGGCGCCATGTCGGCGACCGGGAGGTTGTTAAACCCGCCCATGGCCGGGCCGCTGAATCCGCCGCGGGGAGCCTGGGTGAGGTGGTTGTGCTTGGGGGATTGGTCGTAGATGGTGGCGATCCAGCAGTACGTGTTGGCGCAGAACGCGTCCTGCGCGGCCGCGTTGGCGTATCCGCCCGCATCCGGGACCGGCGACGCGACGGGCTGGACGACGCCAATGTCCAAGGTCTTGCCGTCCGACTGGCGCAGGACCTGGTAGAGCGGGCCGTTGTAGGAGGCGTACAGCGCGCGCGTGGTGCTGTGGGCGGCCACGCAGGGGTCGCCGGCGGCGGCGTAGATGTCACATGGGCCTTTCGGCCTGGGCGGAGGAACATTGGGTCCCGCCCCGGCCTGTTCGGCCATCGTCAACGTGGCGCCAATCAGCGTGAGCGCCAGTGCGAGCATTAGCACAAGATCGATTCTCGTTTTCATGTTTATCCTATTTGCCTTGCCGGGCATATTCCGGCATCTCCTATTCCTTCCCGGAGGTAGACGTCCCTGCGTATGGAACTGCTCGAACCCTGTAAGGCGATGAACCATCCCCGGCCCGCCACCTGCCGCGGCAAGGCCGATACCATCAACCAGATCACACCCGGCAAGCGCCCAAAATCTGGCGCCACGCGCCTCGATTGCTCCAGTAGCGGCTTTCGTCATTATCGCATCGAGCCTCCGATACGAGAGTTGCGGGTATGATCCGGGATTTCCATTTTGAGCTTCCCGGCACTTCAGTATACATTCGCCCGCTGCTTTTCGACTCGCAAGCCGGCCAGCGTGGCGGAGACGGCTCACGATTCGGCCGGCTCAAGACCGATTTTGTCGTTAACCGCATTTTTCAGCCGCTGCTTGCAGCCAAGGTATAGCCCTGTCGTCTGAACGCTGTCACGCCTGAGCAAGAACTGGACTCGCATACCAGACGGCTTTCGGACCGAAGCCGCTCGGAGCAATTCGGCTGGCCTTGTTAATCGCTCTAAAGACTGGGCCGGTCGAGATACCCGCGGCTGTCAACCAGTTGTCCACGGCAAGCTTGACCCATGCCGGGACTGGCACTGTTCGAACGCGACCACCCTTGCCGGTAAGGTCTGCGACTACCCAATGCTCTTCCCTCCGCTGGAGGCGCTCGACGGCGAGCCCGTCCATGGTTCACGCGCTTAGCAGGAGACTTGGGGCAGTTCACCGAGTGATTAGGAATGAGAAGCCGGCATCGCAACAGGAAAAGTGCGCCGGCATGACTCGCCCTAGCCTGCCAAGTGCGTTGGTGCAGGCTGGCCATCTCGAAAAAGGGTATACTCCGCTTGATGAACGGCCAGACGCGACGACGTGCAGCTGCCCTGCTTGAAGTGCTGGGGGTGAGCCTCGCCGGTCCGCTCGTGATATGGGGGTTGCGCCAGCTGATCGGCGTATCCGTCACGAATCCTCTTAACAACTTGAGTGTCCATACTACCGATGCCGAATTGATTACGGCATCGCGCCAAATGTTTGTGTTGCTGATGTTCCAATACGCCGGCTATTTCCTGCTCATTTTCCCGATCAACTGGTGGTACCGGCGGCGAGGTCCGGCATCCTATGGCCTCACCCGGGCAGGTTGCTCCTGGATGGCTTTGCTTCTCGCCGGGCTCGGAACTGTCGCCTTGTCGGCATGGCCTGTCGTGAGCATCGAACTGATTAACGTCATCCGCCCGCTGGGCGAGACGGCGCCGTGGCGGCAGGCGCTTTTTGACATGTCTTGGCGGCGTTGGGAGTTTTGGCTGTTCTCCGCGGTTTTCAGCTGGGCGCTCATTCCCGTTGTCGAGGAGCTCTTCTTTCGTGGATACTGTCAGCGGCGGCTGGCGGAGGATTGGGGAGATGGGCCGGCGATCGTTGGAACCGCTTGTCTTTTTACCTTCGCGCACACTCAGTATCTAATACCCAACGCGTACAACGCCGGCATGATCGTGGGCCTCCTCATGCTCGCGATCGGGTTCGGAGTGGTGTTCGCGTGGACGCGATCGCTGATTCCGTCGATGACTGCCCACGCCATTATCAACCTTCCGATGACGCCCACTTGGCAGGGCGTGCTTCTGGCGGCGTTCGCGATCGGCGCGATGGTCGCCTGGCGTCGAGGGGCGGCCACTTTTAAGCAGATCTTCTCGACCGCGAGTGCAGGCGCGTGTGTGGCGCTCGCTGTCGTGGGAGCGGGTTACGCAATCGCGGGGGCCCGGTTCGATAGTCTGACGTATTTGGCCGCCGCGATGGTCGTGTTCGCCGTCGGACTCGAAGCGATGGAACGCCAGAGGAACCGGATCGTTAGCGAGGTTTCGACATCGGCTTGATCAACCGGCCGTCCTCGGACTGGGTGGGCTGAGGCCTCTTGGTCAGTCCACCAAGTGACTGCCGACGACAAATTGATTTCCCGCCGTAGCATAGACCGATCCGCTGGCACGTCCGGTCGGAAGACCGGGCGGAAAAGGCCGCCCAGCGGATTGGTACCGACAAGTCGGCTTGGGTCAGGCCATGTTGGAGGCGCCGACGGGCGCCCTGCGTTGCGCCAAATTGCTCGTTTGCGCCGCTTCGAAGGCGGCGTCCCCGTTTCGGTCGCGAGATCCCCATCGCGCCAGTATTTCGGGAAACTCCAGCCGTTTTCAGCGTTCCGCTTGAACTCCTCGCGCCCCAGAAGTATGGTTCACAGGACTACCGATGTTGCCCATTAAGAAGACCTAACTGACTGATTTAATTGTAGTTTAGCAACAGAACCAATGCCACAAGCTCAAGGCGCTCGACAGGGTCTCCCCCCCGATCACGAAGCGAGTCTACAATTTGGGGCTCGACGAATTCTGCGCGTGGTTTGACCAGGAGCCCCCGGCCCGGATTCACCAAGGCGACCGTGAGCGCGTGGCGCGTGGCCTTGGAGGCGCGCCGGCTGGGCGCGGTTTCGACCAACGTGCGGATCACGGCCGTGCGCAAGCTGGCGTCGAGGCCGCCGACAACGGGCTGCTGGCGGTGTAAGATCCCGTTGCTTACTCGGCGGACGATTTGGCTTTTGGGCGAGCCTGCGCCTCCGGGTGGCCAAACTGTAGCGGCGCCACCGCCGGCGCAATGTGGGCGAACCTGGCGCGACAGGCGGCGATCCATATCACACGGCCCGAAGCGCCAATGCCAGCGCAGGCCTCTCTCTAGGAACAATTCGGAACGGGATTTGGGCTGCTTGCAGGAACGACTATAATATCGAGCGCGGAGAAAGGCTGCGCCGTGGCATGCCGGTGCATATAGGATGGCTTCGTATGAAAATACTTCGACGCGATTACGGAATTCTGTTGTTTGCGCTCACGGCCTCCGCAGTCGGCACGGCCCAGATCCAGCCGGCTCAAGTTCAAATTTCAAATGGACCAATTTCTATGCGGGTGCTGTCGCAAGGTCCCGACGATACCGAGACCCAACTACAGATCATTTGCTTGTTCAGGTCGGACCCGGCGAACACGCTGCACGGATCGCTCATCAAGATGAACGAAAAACTGAGAGGACTTTTTGATCGCATCAGGAAGCCGACGCTGTTTCGCGGCGAGCTTGGAGAAACTCTTCTGATCACTCCGAAGCCAGCAACCATTCCGGCAAAAAAGCTTCTGATCATCGGACTCGGCGATTCGCAGACGTTTACGCTGGAGAGAATGGAACTGGTTGGATCGATTGCGTATCGTGAGGCGAATCGTGTCGGCGCCGCGCATCCATTCTTCGCGCCGACGTTGCTGGACGGAGGAGTAGATAGGTACACCACCGGACAAACGTCCGAGCAGGTCGTGCGCGGCTTCCTGCGCGCGGCGGCTGCCGAGAAGATCCTCAAGCAGGCGAACGACTCCGCTGGAGCGAGTATTCAGGATCTGACATACCTTGCGGGGCCGCAGTTTGTTGCCAGCACACGGCAGGGAATCGAAAATGCCATCGCGGCGATGCAAGGTAAGTAGGCGCGGATGCCGATGATTCGCTTCTGGCCTGCTCGATTTCCGTTTTTGCTGCCGTGCCTCGGGATTATCAGCCTCAGGTATCGCTTAGATAGCTGAATGCCGCACGCATCTGGCATCATTGCTAATCTGCGCGCGGACCTCACTCGATACGGCGAGGCCAAAGCTCCTGGAGATCTCGACCGGCTGCTTGCCCCCGGAAGCGGCGAGGTGCTGGTGGCGGTGAATTCGGTTTGCGGGTGCGCCGCAGGCAGAGCCAGACCGGCGATTGGCTTGGCCCTTCAACATCCAGTTCGGCCGTCACGCGGGGCTACCGTGTTCGCTGGCGGCGATGGAGCCGCCGTTGCCCACTTACGTGATCTTCTCGCCGACTATCCGCCATCTTCGCCGTCCATGGCGCTATTTCGTGACGGCAAGCCGCTGTATATGATTCACCGTAGTGAGATCAAGCGCCGTGAGCCCGCGGAGATCGCTGAGTTGCTTACGGCGGCGTTTGACCGCTTCTGTTCTACGCCTACATTCACGCCTGAATCAGGCTTAGCCGGGGTTAGATAGGCATTCCTAGTGCGCAGGCGACGCCTTACTTCCCTGCTTTGGAAGCCGCCGCCCTGACCAACGCCCACCGCCTCTTGGTGGCCTCGCTGATTCGCTTCCGCCCAGCCGCACTCATTTTCCGCTTCGGCTTTTGGGCCTCCGGCTTGGCAGCTTTGGGCGCTTCGCTGGATTGTTTCTTGGCCGCCCATCTCTTTCGCTGCGCTTCAGCCATCCGCTTCCTGCCGGCCGCGCTGACCTTCCGCCGTTTGCGCCCAGGCTCCGGCGTAGCCGCGGGCTCGGTTCTGTCGCCGGTCATCAGCTGCCGGATCTCTGCAATCTGAGCGTCGATGCGCTTCTTCCGATCCTCGAACCCTTCGATGGCAGCGGCGAGAATATCATTGTCTAGTTTAGCGGGCATATACCTCCGATCTTTACCGAGTCGCAAGAATCGGACTCGCATGTCCAATTCTAGCAGCACCATATGCGCCCAAAACAAGATCGCTCTACAATGATCCTAATCGCCAGGCCGGCGAAGGCCCGCTGAGACGCCGTAAGGTTTGGACAACGCATATCGGCAGGCGGTCGCGAAGTTGCCACTATGCCGCTTCCAGGACTATGCCGCGTGTTGAAAGCCAGCCGCCATTCAGAGGCGTTTGAACTGTGGCAACGCGGCATAGTATCGGCGTCCTGTTTGGCGCCCAGGGAGAGTGATCAATCAACTCTTCACTTTCTCAAGCACGATTGAACGGCTCCGCCAGGGGTCTCTGAGTGAACACCTTGACGCCTACGCGGCCGCTATCGCAGCACAGGGCTATGGGCGCCACTCGATCGGAGGACCAGATCGTCGTAATCGCCGATTTCAGCCATTGACCCTCTTGACTCCAATCCTCCTTTGTGTTACAAATACTACTAGATGGCTACCACCATGGACACAACCATTCGCAATCTTGATGAACAAACCTACCGCGCGTTCCGAGCTCGCGCCGTGATGCAGGGCCGGAATGTCGGCGACCTCCTGAACGAAGCGATGCGTGCGTATCTCGCGCGCATCCCTCTGGCCCAGCTGGCCTCTTCCTTGCGCGCCCTGGAACCCGAAGCTTTTCCGGAGGGCAATGAGCACCTCAGCCAGGAAATCGACGCAATTGCGTATGGCGACCGGCGGGCGTGATCGTCCTCGATTCCAGTTTCCTCATCGGCTATCACAACGAACGCGACGCGCATCATCGGGCGGCGCTCACCCTTATGGATCGGTTCCTGGCCGGCGAATGGGGGAAGGGCTTACTGCTCGAATACATCTTTCTTGAAATCGTGACCGTGCTGCTGGTGCGGCGGGACAATGCGGTCGCGACCCGGGTCGGCCGCATTCTGCTCGACGCGGCCGAGTTGGAGTTTGTGCCTTGCTCGGACCTATTCCTCGAAACCTTTCAAACCTTTTCGATCCAGGCTGGAACGCGCCTGAGCTTCGCCGATGCCGCAATCTTAGGCGTGGCACGTAGCCGGGCGGACGGCCTGATCTTGAGTTTCGACGAGGGATTCCAGAAGATTTCCGGCCTGCGCATAAATCCCTCGTAAACCTGGGCGCAGCCACGCTTAGTCTCGTCGAAGGCCACTTCGCATATGTCTAATTTTCGGTCGGCACTCTGTCGACGTGGTCGATAACCAGCATGTCTATCGAACCTCTTTGAGGGACTAGCCGGAGGCCGAGCTGCTCCTCGATCGCAGCGACGATGGAGGCGCCATTCGGGTCGGCCGGCGGGTGTTGCTCGGCGGGGTTCAGCTCGCGCGGCGTCTCATCGGGTGTCCAAATCAGCTTGAAATCGAAGAGCCCGTCGATTCCCGTCTCGTCCAGCACCGGGCGATCCAGGTAATCGGAGAGAACCTCCGCCAAATCGAACGCGGAGACTTTGATGCCGCCGATCCGGCCGGGTCCGCCTCCTCCAATGCGCCCGTCGCCATCTCTCATCTCGCGCTTCTCCACCTGAAACTTCGGACCATTGCGAGACTGCCGCAGGGCGTAGACAGGCAGCTCCTTTTTCTCCCGGTGAGCGACCAGGTGGAAGCGCTCCTGCAGCAGATTCTGCATCATCGAACGTCGCGTTGCGTAGACAGTATTGGCAGGCATCGTGGCGGCGACGTCGTACTTGTCGGAGTCCAACCACTTCGGACCGCCCGAGAGTTGGTAACGCGGGGCGCGAAACGCATATTGGATGAGAGCCTGGATTGGGACGCCCATGAGCGTCAGCCGGCCGGGAGTTTGGCCTTGAGAGACGACCACGTTCCCCGGCTTGCTCGGCTTCACCGAAGCCACTTCAAACCTGGGCAGCTTGTCCGCGCCCTGCGCCAACCCAAACCCGACCTCGCCCAACACTACCAGTACGAAGTAGAGAGTGCCTGATCTCATGACTTACTTCCTTAAACCAATTCAATTGCGCTCGTCGCGCAGCGCCGCCGCCGGCTCCACGCGCGTAGCTCTGCCTGCCGGAATCGCGGTAGCGAGCGCCGAGACCACCATCACAAAAGCCGCCGCGGCCCCGAGCGACACGCCGTCCGATGGCGCCACCCCATAGAGCAGCGATCGAATCGCCGGAGCCGCTTTCCACGCCGCTACCAGGCCCGCCGCGACTCCCACCGCCACCATCGCCAGCGACTGTCGTCCGATCATCTGCGCGATGTCGGCGGGCCGCGCCCCTACGGCCATGCGGATGCCGATCTCGCGGCGCCGTTGCGCCACGGAATACGAGAGCAGTCCATAGATCCCCAGTGCGGCGAGCACGGCCGCCATCAGTCCGAAGAGCGATGCCAGCGTGGCCGTAAGCCGCTCAGACGCGGCGCTGGCATCCACCTCCTCGGCCAGCGTGTGAATCTCGATGAAGGGTAGGGCCGGGTCCAGGGCCGCCAGTTCGCGGCGCACCGGCTGGATGATGGTCTCCGGCCGCATGTGGGTGCGCACGATCAAAATGAAGACATCGTCAGACCCGAGGTTGTAGTAAGTGGGAGTCATCGGCTCGCGCAGGGAACGGTACTTCGCGTCGTTCACCACGCCGACGATTTCCCACAGCGTCCCGAGGCCATTCCAAAGCCGCCGTCCAACCGGGTCGATGCCTGGGAACAATTGACGCGCGAAGGTCTCGTTGACCAGCACGCGCGCCGGTTTTGCGCCGCGGTCGGAATCCTGAAATCCGCGGCCTGCCAGAATGCGCATTCCCATAGCGTCGAAGTAGCCGGGCGAGACAGTATTTATGCTGGTGTTGAGGAAGTCGGCGTCGGAGATGGTCTGGCCTTCTGGGCGGATGCTGGATTTAATGCCGCTGCCGCGCATCACGGCGCGCGAGGAACTGGCGGCGGCTGCCACACCCGGCAGTGCGCGGACGCGCTCCAGCAGGGTGAGGCGCAGTTTGTCGCACTGCTCCTGGCTGTAGCCGGAAAGGCCGGGATAGACGGTGAAGGTGACCACGTGGGCCGCGTCGAAGCCGGGGTCCATGCCATGCAACTGTTGGAAGCTGCGGACCAGCAGCCCGGCGCCGGCCAGCAGCAGCGTACAGAGAGCCACTTGAAATACCACCAGAGCCGGACGGAGCCTCCCGCCCCGGCTGGAACGGGCGCCGCGCAACACGCCGTCGAGACTCACGCGCGATGCGGCCAGCGCCGGCGCCAGGCCGAACAGCAACGCCGTCGCGAGAGACACGCCCGTGGCAAAGAGCAGCACGCGCATATCCGGCGCGACGTCGAGCGAAAGAACGAGCTGCGTGGTGGCGCGGTCGCGCATGGGCGGCAGCGCGCGCACCAGCAGCGGCATGGAAAGCGCGGCCACCAGCCATCCGCCGGCCGCGCCCAAACCAGCCAGCAGCGCGCTCTCGATGAGCATTTGGCGAACTAGACGCGCGCGGGTAGCGCCCAGCGCCAGACGCACCGCGATCTCTTCCCGCCGCGCCGCAGTACGCGCCAGCAGCAGCCCCGCCACATTGGAACACATGAGCAGCAGTAACAGCCCCGACGAGCCGGCGAGCAACTGCAATGCCAGCCCGAAGCGATCGCGCAGAATCGAAACGCCGCGCTCGATGCTCTCCACCTGCAAGCCGCGAGAAAGGTCGCTCCGGATGTTACCGGGCGTGTCGTGCGCGCGCCGCAAAGCGTCCTCAGTTGTGGCGCGCCAGATGGCGGAACACTCCGCGCGGGCCTGCGCCAGTGAGACTCCAGGCTTCAGCCGCGCGGCGATCTCCAGAGCGATGCCGTCGCCGCGAAATGCGCCCTCGAAGCGCAGCAGGGGAAACGCGCGCAGCGGAATGCGCAAATCCGGGGCGGTATCGGCGGTGATTCCGTTGAACGTCCGCGGCATTACTCCCACCACCACGAACTTGTGGCCGCGCAGCGTGATGCCGCGGCCCACCACATGCACGTCGCTGGCGAAGCGGCGCTGCCAGAAACCGTAGCTCAGAACGGCGGGTGGCGCGCCGGCATCCTCCTTGGCGTCGTCCGCGGTGAGAGTGCGCCCGTAGAGCGCGGCCACGCCCAACACGTCGAAGAATTCCGGCGTGACCACATGCACGCGCACCTGCTCGGCGGGCTTGGGATCGTCCATGGCCACGGGCCACTCGGCATCGCCGAAGACGGCCGAGAGCGTACTGGCGTGCAGCTTCAGCGCCTCATAAACCTCGTGGAGAAAGTTGCTGGTGACGCCTACGCGAGGAACGGTCTGTACCAGGCGGATCAACTGTTGCGGCTGGCGCACCGGCAGCGGCCGCAGAAGCAGAGCGTTCAGCGCGCTGAAGATGGCGGCATTGGCGCCAATCCCCAGAGCCAGCAGACCCACCACGGTGAGAGTGAAACCCGGACTCTTGGCCAGCATGCGCACGGCGTAGCGCAGGTCACTCATGCGAATCATTATATTTTAGACTGTTTGAAATGTAGGCAGGCTCGGATGTGAGGTGGTGTGAGGCAGGACAGACGATCGTTGTTTGTCGTCTGGCAGGTAGTTGTCGTGGTCCAACAGCACATGC
>PLDF01000432.1 GCA_003135055.1 Bryobacterales bacterium
CTCGTCAGGCACCAGGGACATCGGCCCGCCATCCGAATCAGTGCCGCCTGCAGGAGGCGCCGAATCATCGGCAAGCTCGCAGGTGAAGTTTTTTTTAAAGCGCAGCTGTTCGGAGCGAAGAAACGCGAAGGCCAGCGTGACGAGGGTGACATGATGATGCCAGCCCTGCCACCCGCGGCCTTCGAAGTGGTCGAGGCCCAGTTCTTCTTTGAGTTCGCGATAATCTTGTTCGATCGGCCAGCGGCCCCGCGCCGTGCGCACGGCGCGCAGCAAAGTGGGCGGTTCATCTCGGTCCGCTCGCCACAACATCCAATAATCCGATGGTGCCTCGGATGCCTCAGGCCATTCTATCAGGAGCCATTCACGCAGCCGCGGAGGGTGTTCTTGAGCCTGCCATTTGTGGGCGGCCCATACTCCCACCAGAGCGAAGCGTGAACGCTGCGGCCCTTTGGTTCCGATTCGCCAGGTTACCATGCGCCACGCTTTCTTCGGCAATTGGCGGGCCAACTTTTCCAACGAGATTGCCGCTGGCAGATCTTGCAGCCTGGGATATTGACGAGGGCGACCGGTTTTGGCCGTCACTTTGACAGGCACCTGGTTGGGATCTTCCGTCCAAACCACCGTCGTCGGTTCCACCGCCACGGCATAATCAAGACGCTTATCTCGCAACGCAGCCCGGAAAGAGAAGTCATTGCCGTAAAATGAGTCCGCCAAGACAGCTCCGCGCGGAACGTCCCATGCAATCGCCTGCTCGACCAGTTCAAGCGCCAAGTCCGTCTTCGTTTGGTAGACCACCTCCGTGGGAATGCGGGCTTCCGCTCGGCGGCCGGGATCCTCGCACCAATCCTTCGGCAGGTATAGCCTCCAACTCATCGGGTAGCTCATCTGCTCCTGCCGCCAATGCAAGCTCACCGCCACCTGGCAGTTGGCGATTTTCCCGAGCGCCCCACAGTATTGCCGGGCCGCCCCCACCGAGTGTTCGCCCGCCTTGGGAAACGACGTCTCGTCGACCATCCAATACACAGGTTCATGCCTATCTTCGCTCAGGCGTTGCGCCAACCGCTGTTGAATCTCCGCCACCGCCCACGGGCTTTGATTCAGAAATTGATTCAGCGCCTGCTCGTCGGCGCCTTCGATTCTCGCAGCCATCGGCTGCACCGACTTGCGTTCTCCATCCAAGAGCAGGCCTTGCACGTAAACTCCGGCCCAGTGCCGCCGCTCGCTCCGTCCGATCGGCTCCACTAAATCTTCGAGAAACTCGTCGAGCCGCCCCTGCACTCCCGTCAGTTGCTTTGGCGTCATGCCAAAATCCTCACGATTCGCCTGGACAAAATCAACCATTAACTTAACTAAGTATTATTAGAAAGGAAGCTGTAGAGCTTGCCGACACCGAACGTATAAGGAAACCATTGTCCTGTGCGCGCATGGGTTGTCTTTTGGATAATCTCCAACTTATTGCCAAACCCACGATACAGCGTTTCTGTCTCAGTTGCATACACGCCTAGGTGGGTGAGCATCCGTTCACCGGAACCATCATAAACCAAGATGGCAGCCTCTGCGAATGGACTAGCAAAAAAAGCGGATGCCGCGTGCGCATCGTGATGATTGATGATTTCGACCTTGGCGTTCGTAAACAACGTTCCGGTTTCACTCGCAAAGGTCTTCTTTAGCGCTTGCCCTCCTCCTAGCCCCGCTTGGTCGATGACGACGAGGTCGATTTCACTGGGTGTAACGCTGAAGGCGTCGAGACAGTAGTTGATGGATAGCCGAGGAAATTTATTGAAGGAATGCTTCACTCGGGTGAGACGTTCCTCAGCGATGGCAACGACCTTACCGTCGACGCAAATTGCGGCTCCAGTGTCGTGCCCAACAATTTTGAGTCCAAGAACTTTGCTCATGGCGGCGGCGGCATCATCGCTCTGACATCGAGCTAAACGGGCGACCACGTCGCCAAGCGAGCCTCAATTGGTGCAAATGGACCGGGCGGCTTAAACGCAGAGCGAGGTTCGCGTGATGTGATCACACGTTCCGCGCTCAAACATCTTGTGTAGACGATTCCGGCCGCTCTAAATCGTTAGCGATGCCGGTTTGCCGCGATCCCCAGTTCGTCTTTGTTCATATTCCCAAGTGTGCCGGCACCAGCATTACCCAAGCATTCATGCAATCAGGTTGTGATCTGTCTTTTTATGGCCCTGCCCCGTTGCAACACCGACTAGAGTTCAATGTGCTGTGGCTCCATCACACACCGGCACGTCACCTTCAAACCAAACTTTCCGAAAATGACTGGCACTCGTCCTATAAGTTCACCGTCGTTCGGAATCCGTGGGAGCGGTTAGTGTCACTTTATCATTACAGGAGGCGCAAGGAACCAGTATATGTGCCCGTGTCATGGAACCGCTCCGCTTTCGGTTACATCCTATTGCGCCCGCGCTATTGGTATCGCTGCTTACAAGAGATGCGACGGGTTCAGTTTGCGCCCAAATATGCGACGGGACTGCGAGAGGATGAAGACTTTGAGCAATGGCTGCGGAGACAGATGGCAGACAGTAATTTCGCGCGAGCCTTTTCATGTTCAAACTATACCTGTGACCGGGAGGGTCGAATCCTTGTGGATGAGGTCATTCGACAAGAGGATCT
>PLDF01000215.1 GCA_003135055.1 Bryobacterales bacterium
TATCCGGTGATCAGCATGACGCTGCCGGAGGCGCATGCGGGGTCGCGGATGAATCTGCTGGGACCGGGTGTCGATCCGGCGCTGGAGCGGCGGTATTCGAATCAGCTGGCGGTGACGGCGGAGACGCCGGCGACGTTTTTGTTTGCGACGACGAACGATCCCACGGTGCCGGTGCTGAACAGCGTGGATTTTTATCGCGCGCTGCAGGCGGCGAAGGTGCCCGCGGAACTGCACGTCTACGACTTTGCGAATCATGGATGCGGGTTGTGCGGCTCGATCATTCCGCTGGCCACTTGGCCTGCACTGCTGCGGAACTGGCTGGCGCAGCGGGGATGGGTTCCCGCGACTGCGCCTCCACCGCCCGCGCCGGGGCCGAATTTGCCTTCCTGGATTCCTGGCCTGACCGGTCCTGGAAGCTATTCGCAATAAGTAACGATGACGATTACCTATACGGTTCCCGCGGAGGCGGCGAAGCAGCGTCTGGACGCGTGGCTGACCGGACAGATGAGCGGGGTGAGCCGGGAGCGCGTGCAGATGCTGATCGAGCAGGGCAAGGTTCGCATCCTTTTCCGCAGCCTGGGCACGACTCCGCGCGCGTCGTATCGATTGCGGGGCGGGGAAGCTGTGGAGGTGCTGGGCGATCCCACGCCAAAGCCGCTAAAGGCGATTGCGGAGGACATTCCGCTGCAGGTTGTTTATGAGGATGACGAGCTTTCGGTGATCGACAAACCGGCGGGGATGACGGTGCATGCCGGAGCGGGCGCGGTGGAAGGCGAGGGCGGCACGCTGGTGAACGCGCTGCTGCACCGGTATCAGACGCTTTCTTCGGTGGGCGGCGATCAGCGGCCGGGGATTGTGCATCGGCTGGACAAGCAGACGAGCGGGCTGATCATCGTGGCGCGCAACGATGCGGCGCACGCACGGCTGGCGGAGATGTTTGCGCAGCGCAAGATGCGCAAGACGTACATCGCGCTGGTGCACGGACATCTGAAACAGGATCGCGGGACGATTGATGCGCCGATTGCACGGGACCTGCTGCGGCGCACCCGGATGACCACGCGGCGGTCCGGGGGACGCACTGCGGTTTCGCACTACACGGTGATGCGGAGGATCAGCTCGCGCTTTGGGCAGTACACGCTGGTTTCGGTGCGCATCGAGACGGGACGCACGCACCAGATTCGCGTGCATCTGGCGTCGCTGGGGCACCCTGTCGTCGGCGACACGCTGTACGGAGCGCCTGCGCGGCTGACGGTGATGCCTTCACGGCAGAGAACGTATCCGGAACCGGATTGCCTGACGCTCAAGCGGAATTTTCTGCACGCGGCGGAGCTGGAATTCGCGCATCCACGGACTGGTGAGACGGTGCATCTGACCTCGCCCTTGCCCCAAGAGCTGGAGACGGTACTGCGGGAGATTGAGTCAGGGCAGGTGGAGTAAGGCAGGGCACCGAGCACCGAGCACAGCAAACCACTACAAGGGACTTCCAGCGGTCCGATAGATCGCAGAGTCGATACCTTGACGGTCTACAACTTGTTGTGTAGATAATCATAGTATGGCAAAACCGAACGACCTGGTGCAGGGCACGCTCGATCTTTTGATCCTGCGAACGATAGCGCCCGAGCCGATGCACGGCTGGGCAATCGCGAAACGCATCCAGCAAATCTCACATGAAGTGCTGCAGGTGCAGCAGGGATCGTTGTATCCGGCATTGCACCGGCTGGAGCAGCAGGGATGGATTCGTGCGAAGTGGGCGGAGAGCGAAACGGGACGGCAGGCGAAGTTCTATGCGCTGACGGCGGCGGGGCGGAAGCATCTGGAGCAGGAAACCGCGAACTGGAACCGGCTGTCGGCGGCGATTGATTTGGTGATTGCGGGAGCATAAGACCCAGCGTTCAGCGTTCAGCGAATAGACATCAGGAGACAGGCGATGCGGTGGGTGGAAAAGTTACGGATGCAGTACCAGATGTTCCTGCATCGCGGCCGTGAGGCTGGGCGGCTGAATGCGGAGCTGGAGTTTCACCTGGAGCAGCAGATTGCGGAGAACCAGGCAGCGGGGATGAGCGCGGAAGAGGCGCGGCAAGCGGCGATGCGGAGCTTCGGGAATCCGGCGGTGCTGCGCGAGCAGGCCCGGGAGAGCTGGAGCTGGAACGGGCTGGAGGCGCTAGCGCGCGATGTGCGCATCGGGACACGCACGCTGCTGCGATCGCCCGGCTTCGCGCTGACCGCGATTCTGGTGATGGCGCTGGGGATCGGCGCGAATGTGGCGCTGTTCACGCTGGTGCGGAGTGTGCTGCTGCGGCCGCTGCCGTTTGCGAACGCGAACCAACTGGTGGAGGTCTACGAAGCGGATGCTCACGGCGCATTCCAGGACAATGTGGTAGCAGGTGGGAGCTACTCCAGCTGGCGGGACCAGTCCGGGAGCTTTTCGCAACTGGCCATCAAGCAGTGGAGAGACTACGACCTGAGCGGTTCCGGCAACCAGCTTCCTGAAGTGGTGGGAGCGCAGATGGCGAGCTGGAACATTTTTCCGTTGCTGGGAGTGCAGGCGGCGCGCGGGCGGCTTTTCACGGCGGACGACGATCAGCCGGGCGTGAATGCGACGGTGGTCCTGTCGTGGGGGTTGTGGAAGCGCCGCTACGGCGGCGATCCCGGCATCGTAGGACGGAGCATCCTGCTCGACGCGAGATCGTACACAGTTATCGGCATATTGCCAGCGTGGTTCACCTGGCCGAATCCTTCGGTGCAGCTATGGACTCCGCTGTATCACGAGAAGTCGCCGGAAGTGATGCAGATGTATGTGGCGCACAGCTTCGATGTAGTGGGGCGGCTGCGGCCAGGAGTGACGCTGGAGCAGGCGAGCGGCGAGCTGAACGCGATGCAGCGGGAGATTCGGCGGGTGCATCCGGATGGGCCGGTGCACGATGCCGTGAATTTGCGACCGCTGCTGGATGCGCAGACGCATGGGGTGAAGACGGGGCTGTATGCGCTGCTGGGGGCGACGGGGTGCCTGCTGCTGATCGCGTGCCTGAACATCGCGAATCTGCTGGTGGCGCGGGCGGCTGCGCGAGGCAGAGAGGGAGCGATTCGCACGGCGCTGGGGGGAAGCCGGATGCGGCTGCGGCGGGAGCAGGTGGTCGAAAGCACGCTGCTGGCGTGCGCGGGCGGGCTGCTGGGACTGCTGGTGGCGGACGGGATTGTGCACTGGCTGATCAGCACGCGGGAAGAGATACCGCGCGCGGATGCGATCCACATGGACTGGGTGGTGATTGCGTTTGCGCTGGCGGCGATTTTGGGGTGCGGATTGCTTGCGGGATTGATTCCCGCGCTGACGTCGCGCGACACGCAGGTGCTGACCGCGCTACAGGAGTCGGGGCGCTCGCACAGCGGAGGGCGCGGGCGGGCACGGCTGCGCCAGACATTGCTGGCGCTGGAGGTGGGACTGACGGTGGTGCTGCTGATTGGGGCGGGCCTGTTGCTGCGGAGCTATTGGCAATTGCACTCGGTGAACCTGGGCTGCGCGACAAGCAACGTGTTGACGATGGAGCTCCACCTGCCGAAGAGCCGGTATCGGACCGATGTGAGCCGCATTGCGTTTTTTGAGCAGTTGACGTACCAGGCGCGCGCGCTGCCCGGCGTGGCCGACGCGGGACTCTCGACTGTGCTGCCTGGCCAGGAAGCGCGGCGCGACGATGTCTTCATCATTTCAGAACATCCGGCGCTGGCCCAGGGCCAGGTGCTCGACGCGCAGACGCGCTCCGTCGATCCGGATTACTTCAGGGCGATGGAGATTCCGATCGTGGAGGGGCGAGCGCTGCTGCCGAGCGAGCGCGGGCCGGACGCGCAGGAGGTGGTGGTGAGCCAGGCCTTCGTACGCCAGTTTTTCCCGAACGAGGATCCTGTGGGCAGGCATGTGGTGACGGATATGATGTTCGGGCCGATGCCGCTGCGCATCGTGGGCGTGGCCGCCGACACACGCTAAGACGTGGCCGCGCCGCCGTATCCGACGATTTACTACCCGCTGTACGCTGGCGGCGAGCTGTCAGTGATGCTGGCGGTGCGGAGCCGGGGCGATGCAGCGGCGATGGCGCTGGCGGTGCAGAAAGTGATTGCCAGGCTGGACGCCACCCTGCCAGTAGCGCATGTGCTGACCATGGAGCAAATTGTCGGTCACTCCACGGACGACGCGCGCTTTGGAGCGACTTTGCTGGTGGCGTTTGCGGCGTTGTCGCTGTTGCTGGCGATGGTAGGGTTGTTCGGGGTGCTGTCATTTATGGTGGCGCAGCGGACGACGGAGATCGGGATCCGCACCGCCCTGGGGGCGCAGCGGGAGCAGATTATGCGGCAGATGCTGGGTGACGGATTGCGACCGGCGCTGTGGGGCCTGGTGCTGGGAGTGGCGACGAGCGTGGGGGTGACGCGGCTGATCGCGTCGCTGCTGTATGGGACGCGGCCGCTCGATCCGGCAGTGTTTGTGGTGGTGTCGGTAACGCTGCTGGTGGTGGCGATCGCGGCGTGTTTGCTGCCGGCGTGGCGAGCTTCGCGGCTGGATCCGATGCAGGCGCTCCGGACGGAGTAAAGCAGCGTACAGGGTGCAGGGTACAG
>PLDF01000225.1 GCA_003135055.1 Bryobacterales bacterium
ATGGGACCGCGGACGCCGTCCGGCACCGGGTTGAACCGGCGCCATATCCGGCGCTAGCCAAGAGCGGGCCGCCGGAAAGCGGGGGGGACTAGCCGCGGGGCTAGCGGGAGTTTACTGGGAACGCCGCTGGTAACGCCCAAGCTCAAGCGGCGCCGGGTCGCCAGTTTGGAATGGAGGCCGCCTTTGCGCACAGCTTGGAAGCGGTCGAGAGAAGAAGTGAGAACGCGTTAGTTGGTGTTGTGCGCTCGCTGTTACCCCCACATTAAGGCGCTGCTTTCCTCAGGAATACGACTTCCGTTGCGGTAAACCCCGCGCGGAAGGCCACGTGGCGTATGCGCGCCCGCGTCCAGTCTTTCTATTTCGAGTTCAGATCGCGCGACACCATCAGCTTGAACGTCAATTTGTCAGAGCCGCCCGTCACACCGACCCCGACGCCGGCTTCGATATTCACAATCTTGCTGTTGTGATCCACAACGGCCCAGACCTCATGGAATTGATCGCCCACTGGAAGGAAGTGGCGCAGGGGCCCTATATCGGAATACTCTTCGGCTGCAACCGCCCATCTGTCGTTCCAGTTGTAGGCAACTCGCGTCGCTGGAACGAATTCGAGGTTCCCGAAGCCACCGGTGTAGTCGGTATCCACAATCGGATTAAATATGAAGTCCACTTTATGAAGATGCAAGCCCACGATCGGCCTGACTTCAGAGGTGAAGCGCTTCGGCTCCCAGTAGTGGTAATTGACGCTGAACTCGAAATTCACGCCGTAAAAGAAAGTATGGTCTTTGGCATGAGGCCGCACGAACAGTTCCCGGATCTTGAAGCCGTTAATCGACCCGCCACGCTCCTGGGAGTAAGGGCTCCACACCGGCATATAGAGGCCCTGCTCGAACCAGTCAGTGACGCCGTAGGCCCATTCGACGGCGCCGTTGACCGACTGATCGGGAATGATGCCGCCGGGGTAGCTGGCAGCCTTCCGCCCGATCGGGGTGAAATTTGTGTGGATCATTAGATTGAACACACCCGGCTCCGCAATCGCGGCATCGTAGACCTGAATCTCGTCCGTTTGTGCTACGGCCACTCCAGGCGCCGCAAGCAAAACGAACAGCAGCGCCGCGCGACCGCGGCAGAGTTGGCCCTTCAACCCGAACTCCATTTTCCCTCCAAGACCCCAACGAAATATTCACGCAATCAGCCAACCCTCGGATATTATTGTGATTCGTCCCTTTCGAACGGCTCAACCCCTCCGCCCATCCTGCACAGGCGGCATATGCGTGAACAGCTAAGTTTAGCCGATCGTGAAGCGAATTGAGAAATGCGGTACGACGGATCCGGAAGTAGCCAGGGGACCGCATGCCAGACCTCGCCGCGACCAGCGAAGATCGCTCCCAGGTTTTATAGGCGCAGCACGGCGCGATGCTGGGATTCAGTTCCGCCTGAGTAGCAGACGATCGGTTACTCAAGGTGTGCGCCGTGACCAAGCCGCCGCCGGCGATTCGAGGCATGAGTGCTCTTACCAGTTGTTCTACCTCGGGCGGCTCCATCGGGCCGCATGTAGCACAGACTTGCGTGCGACCACTCCGCGCTCTTCGCGAGCGCCTTGAGATCCCAAGCCGATGACGCGCTCAATGTCCGCGACGGCAAATGGCTTTTCAATCACGCCTGATCCGCCGAGATCGAGGACCTCAACCCGTAACGCTTCATCGGCATGCCGGGAAACAACCACCAGAGTGAAGCCGGGATGGGAGTCGTGCTCGCCAAGCAGATCGCGCCAGGAGCCCTGTCCTTCAATCTCGGTATCACACAGCACCAGCGACGGACACAGTTTGTCGATCACCGCCCGTGCGCCGGTCAGGTCGGGAACATTCACGACGAGCGAACGGCTGGAACCGGCGATTTCACGAAGAGCACGCGCGTCCTCGGTCGATGCCGAGACGAAAACCACTGGCAATCGCCCCGTTCCAAGCGATCCCAGTCCACGATCAATCCGCTCTGCTCGTTGGGCCATATTTGAACCTGCTGTATTCCTTCATTGACTTCCTCACCGATAAGCTTAGTTTGCTCGGCACTTGCGGTCAGTGGAGAGCCGACAGCCCTTGATGGCAGGCTGTGGGCCGGCCAGGGCGGTGGAAACATCCCGATGCCAAGCCGCACCTCTTTGAATAAGGATCGGGGTAGTGCTGAGCGGAAAGCCGAGAGCCTTCCAACCAACCGGTTCCGCCGGCCCGCCGGGACGGCCATCCGTGGCGCGGAGAATCCCTTTTGATGACGCCAGTGGTCAACTGCGCCAACAGGACTCCTGGAACGAAAGCCATAGTCGCAAGCAGAAGCCCGAGCCGGCGGACGTCTGGGAGACTAACGCTACTGCTGGAGAACGGTGAAGCGGCTGATCGAGTACCCAAGAGCGCCACCCATAAAGACGTCCGACATAAAATGTGCCGACAAAGAAAGCCTCGAAAATCCGACTAGCGCGGCCATGCCATACGCAGCAAATGGAACCCAGCGGTGATTTCCATAGCGCCGGGCGATGATGGTGGCAACCGAGAAGGCCGCTATGGCGTGACCGGAGGGGAAGCTTCCGTTTCCTCGTAAAAGTGAGCCGCTGCTCTCAAACCAGGAGTCATAAAGGTTTCCCTGGGCCGGGAAGGCCCACGGACGAACACGCTTGGTGGCGTCCTTCAAGACCGTCGTCACAATCTCGGCGTCAGCGACGGCCTCACCCGCGAGCAGCGCCGTTCGTTGCATTTTCGCGTCTTTCCGGACCAACCCGATAACGTAAAGCGAGGCCGGAGCTGCGATCATGCCGAAGACCGTGGCGTTGCCGGTAAAAATGTTGTTGAAGCCCCGGAATGACGGGGTGCGGCGGAAGTAGGCGGCCTCGGTCGGGTCAAGGGCTATCAGCCCAGCCGTGGTTCCGAGGACGGCGGCGGTGGGAATCCAGCCTTGCCCCTGCACGAGTCTGGCTGGAAACGACCAGATGCGTTCTTGATCACTGACAATATTAGGAAACAGCCGTTTCCAGGAGACCGGCCGATCAACCGCGGGGGGTGGCTGCGGGACTGGGGACGGCGCCGGCGCCTGAGGCGGAGCGCTTGTTGGGGCGCCTGGAAGAGGCGTCTGATCTGGCATCGCCGTTTGGCCCGCAATCCGCGTCGGAATAGCAAGCGCAGATAGCGCTATCAACGCAACACTAAGGTTCAAAACGGGTCCCTCCTTGTCGTTCTGGTGATATTGAACTTTGCTGCAGGAATGATCGGCTTGCTCATCAGTTTGGTCCCTGTATCCTTGACGCATCTGCCGGGCACGTTCATCGCCAGTTGCTGTTTGGCAGGAATAGCGTGGGCGGCGCCCCTTGACAACCCCTTGACAACCTGGATGGCGCCGCAATTTGCCGCGGGGGGAAGGGCAGGACTGGAAGACGCGAGTGCAGGCTGGGACATTACTGCCGCCTTGCCGTATGAAGGGGGCGGCAAGTTGTCGCCTCTTGCCGGTCACGACCCCGGCGGGCACTGAACGAAGTACTCAATACCGAGCTTTTTTATTGAACCTCGTCAAGATGGAAACTTAATTGAACTGGCGCTACGATTGCCAGTAGTTCGGGATTTCCGATGAATGCTTTTGCGTTAGGCCTTCTCCCGGATGGCGTTCTTCGTCAGCCGCGGTCTGATTCAAATCTGGCCGGCGCGAGTGCCGGCTGAACCCCGATGTGGTTATCCAGGAGCAAGGTGAGAGGGAACTCAGCCAACATCGTTTCGCTGATAGCAATCGTGGTTGCCGCGGCTCTTATCGGCACGCTTGTCTCTTGGCGGGCGCCGGGTATCGACCAATTCATGCGCGATTGGATGATCCGGGCGCGAGGTCCGCTCCTTGCGCCGGACGATATCGCCATTGTTGCCATCGATGAACCAAGCATCGGCCAGTTCGGCCGTTTCCCGTGGCCGCGCGCCCTCTCGGCGCGTGCCATCGACGTTATAGCGGCGGCGCAGCCCAAAGGGATCGCGGTGGACGTGTTGTACGCCGATCCAACCTCGGAAGCGGACGACAACACTCTTGCGCGTTCGATACAACAAGCGGGAAACGTGGTTGTCGCGGCGCAGTTGGCAGCGCCCCCGGCTACCGGCGGCCCGGCAAACTGGCTACTGCCGCTGCCTGCCATAGAGCGGGCCGCGGCGGCAGTTGGCCATGTGAGCGTTTCGACCGAGTCGGACGGCGTCGCGCGTCAGATCCTGATCCGGGCTGCCGACGATCAGGGCCGTGCCATCCGTGCGATGGCCGTGGAGATCGTTCGAATCGGGGACGGCATTACGGAACAGTCGCTGACTGAGACTTCACGCAGCCTGTTGCTGGGCTCGCGCGTCATCCCTGTAGAAAGCATCGCCCCCAGCGTGGTGATCGGCGGGGTTCCGGGCGTTGAAAGCTCGACGCTGACACTGCGCGCAGCCTGGATGGCCATCGATTATATTGGGCCGGCGGGATCCTATAGAACATACAGCTTCGCGGACGTCCTGGGCGGCCGCATTTCGCCCGCAAAGTTCCGCGGCAAATACGTGCTGGTGGGCGCCACGGCGGCCGCCTTGGGCGATCGCCTCACTTCGCCCTTCATTCATCAGGCGGACGCGAGGGGCGATCAGCACGGTTCGTTGATGCCGGGCGTCGAGGTGCTTGCTAACGCCGTGAACACCATCTTGCGGTCTCGTTTCTATTCCGAAACTCCGGATTGGCTCGCGTTTCTTTGCGGCGCGCTGATCGCGGCGATCACTGTCTTCATGCTCGCGATCGCCCAAGGCCCTTACGAGGCGGTTAAGCAAATTGGCGCCCTGGCGGCGGTGGGCGGCGCAGTCTTGCTGGCGGGGTATCTCGCATTCACCCGCTTACTGGTGTTTCCGCCGCTGACGCTGTCTCTGGTATCATTCGGCTCTGCGAGCGTGCTCGGATTGCTGCGACGGTCGTTGGTCGCAAGTTCCCATCTCGACAGGAGTATCGAAGACATCGATCGCGCTGGAGAGTCTCTGAATGCGCCGAGTTTGGGATCGGCGGCGGAGTCTATCGTGCGGCTGGCGGATGCCGTGGGTGCAGCGATCTACGCATCGCAGCGTGGGCGCGTGCGGTTGGTGGCAGCGCACGGCAGAGCCATTCTCCGGAAGAGCTCCGGCGGTTTTGCCTTACTGCCTCACACCAGCCTTGGTGAGGGGCTGCTGTCGATCCCGATCGAAGGGCCGGACGGCGCAGTCACGCTCGTCATCGCGCATGGCGCTGCCCGGGCGCCATCCATAGAGATACAGCGGCTTTGCGCAGCGATCGCCGGCAGCGCCGCGGAAACGTTGGCCGGGAAAGAGGAGCCCTCTCGTTGGTGGTGGCCGCGAGGACTGGCTTGGAAGGCGCGGTCTCTGGGCCATCTGAACCGCCGTATGCTGGACCGCGCGAAGTTCGTGGATCTGGCGATGCGGTCGGTCGAGGACGTACTCATCATCGCCGGAGTGGATGGACGCATCACGTTCGCGAACCGGCATGCCGCGGCGGTTCTTGATTCCTCCGAGCAGGCGTTGCGTGGCCGCGATCTGCTGGAGTTGTTGGCCGAGGCCGAACAGAGTTCGCCCGAAGCCGGCCGCGATGTGCTGGTTCGTCTGGTCGTCGACCGCGCTAAGATCGAGCGGGAAATCACAATTCGAGGCGCGCGCTCACGGTACTTCACCTTGCGGGTAGCCGCGGTGTGCTCGGGCGAAGACGGACGCGGCGCCGTACGGGGCATCGTCGCTTCGCTCTCCGACATCACGCGGCAGCACGAGTTGCAGCAAACCAAGAATGACGTCATGGCGCTGGTTTCGCACGAGATGCGTACGCCCTTGACGGCCATTCAAGGCATGAGCGAGTTGCTGGCGCAATTCGACCTCGATCCGGAACGAAGCCGTGAAATGAGCATTGCGATTCACGACGAGGCCAAGCGGCTGACGCACATGATCGGCGAGTATCTCGACATTACACGCCTCGAATCGGGGACGACGGTCTTGCGCCGCTCGGCGGTGCGGATAGAAGCGCTCGTGGAGCGCACGCTGCTGATGCTCGACCCATTGGCCGCGGAACGGGGCATCCGCTTGATACGACTTCTGGATTCCAGCGTGCCCCCCGTACTCGCCGACGCCGACCTGCTTTCACGCGCGATCGGCAACCTGGTTTCGAATGCGGTCAAGTATAGCCCGCCGAAAACCGAAGTCGTCATTTCAGCGAGCAAGGCCGCGAACGGCGTTTCGATCGAAGTCGCCGATCAGGGGTACGGTATACCTGAAAGCAGTGTCAATCGCGTTTTCGAAAAGTTCTATCGCGT
>PLDF01000241.1 GCA_003135055.1 Bryobacterales bacterium
ACAGGGGAAGCCGTGAGGCGACCCGGTCAGCGGGCAGAAGTCAGCAGAGGGCGTAGTAGCCGGAAACGGCGAAGGCCCGAACGGTCCCCGCAAGGGGTTGAAGGGAGAGGGGAGTAAGCAGCGCGACTCATGAGCGAGAATCGGCAGAACCAGGAAGGACTGGCCTTACGAAACGAGCCGAAGGGTGAAGCCCTGAAGCCAGCGGAAGGGACCGCAGCGCAAGTGGCGAAGCGAGCAGCTGAAAGCCCGGCTCCGACAGATAAGTGGATGGAGGAAGTCGTCGAAAGGGAGAATCTGAGAAGAGCATGGAAACGAGTCAAGGCTAATCAAGGTAGTCCTGGGGTGGACGGGATGACCGTCTTCGCCCTGAAGGATTATCTGAACGAGCACTGGCCAGCGATCCGGGACCAACTGCTGATGGGGACGTACCAACCCCAACCCGTACGACGGGTAGAAATCGAGAAGCCGGAAGGAGGGGTGCGCAAGCTAGGCATTCCGACGGTGGTGGACCGGTTCATTCAGCAGGCGGTGATGCAGGTATTGCAGAACCGCTGGGACGGGACGTTCTCCGATAGCAGTTATGGATTCCGGCCGGGGCGGTCGGCGCATCAAGCGGTGGCACGGGCGCAGCAGTATATCGCCGAAGGATACACGTACGTTGTGGATCTGGATCTGGAGAAATTCTTCGATCGTGTAAACCATGACAAGCTGATGGGTCAAATCGCCAAGCGGGTGGAAGACAAGCGGCTGCTGAAACTGATCCGGGCATTCTTGAATGCCGGGGTGATGGAGAATGGGCTGGTGAGCCTGAGCGTGGAGGGGACTCCGCAAGGCGGTCCGCTCTCGCCCCTGCTGAGTAACCTCGTGCTGGACGAACTGGACCGGGAGTTGGAGCGCCGCGGCCATCGCTTCGTACGCTATGCGGACGATTGTAATATCTACGTCCATAGCGAGCGGGCAGGGCAGCGGGTGATGGATGGTGTTACCCACTTCATCGAGACGCAGCTGAAGCTCAAGGTAAACAGGGAGAAAAGCGCGGTGGCGAAACCGCAGGCGCGGAAGTTTCTCGGCTTTAGTTTCACGGGCGGAACCAAACCGAAACGGCGCATCGCGCCGAAGGCGAGGCAACGCTTTCGAGACAAAGTCCGGGGAATCACGCGAAGGAAGAAGGGGCGAAGTATGAAGCAGCGAATCGAGGAACTGACGCAATACCTGCGAGGGTGGCGCGGTTACTTTGGTTTCTGCGAAACCCCTTCGGTGCTGGAACAGCTGGATTCGTGGGTCCGGAGGCGGCTACGTTGCGCCTACTGGGTCGAGTAGAAGACGGGGCGTCGGCGTTTCGATGCTCTGCTTCGCTTGGGAGCCTCGCGCGAGTTAGCTGGCAGCAACCGGGGTCCCTGGCGCCTGAGTAAAAGCATTGCTTTGAGCCAGGCGCTTTCCANNGGCGATTTCCGCGACAGAGCCGCGAAATCCCCAAAACTGTTAAGCACCCAACCTCCCGGACTCCATTAACGAGCATCGGTAACCCGTCTCAGGCAATGCCGCCGTCGCGCTCATTCCTGGCGGCCGCGCCGGGGCGCGCTTCAAGGCGGCGTCTTCGAGCCTGATCTATCGTTGAGCGCGATCATTTGCCCGGCTGCTTCACAAAAATGATTATATGCTGTCGTGGCAGCGTTTCAATCGTCTCGACGAACCGGAATCCCTCGGGTTCGATCTCGGCGCGGACCTGAACAACGGTCATTTACATGCTCGGGCCGGATGGGGCCGCTCGAATCTTCGCCGCGATACTCGATCAGCGCCATCCGTCCGTCCGCTCTTAATGCAGTTCGGATGCCTCGAAGCATCTTCTGGGGCTCGGAGAATTCGTGGTATACGTCCACCATTAAAGCTAGATCGATGGTATCGGCGGGAAATCTTGGATCGTCAATCGCCCCAAGCACGAGTTCCAAGTTGGTAGGTTTTTGCCGAGCGATGTACCGTCGCAATAGGTCGAGCATCCGCACTTAAATGTCGTTGGCATGGCATATACCTTGCCGCTCGGCCCAACGCGGCGCTCCAGAAGCGCGGTGATGTAACGCGATCCTGCGCCGATATCCGCCACAGTGGCGCCTTTCGGGATGTTCGAGGCATCGATAGCCAGCTAGCGTTGGCAGAGCGTCCAAACGTTCGCGCATACTGGGTCGCCACGCGCCGAGAGCATGGTGGATCAAGTCGTCCGGCTACGAGGGGTGGTTTGCTTTCGAGACGCCGGGACTAGAAGACAGGATAGAATTGTTCGGTGTCGGCGTTGCAGCCTGCCTGATACCACAACCCCATGACCGATCTTCAATTCTCCCATGCCTAACTTCGCGCGGCTGTAATTCCAGCCGGCAAAGAGATTCGCCAATTGAATTTTGGGCGAGCGGATAGCCCGGTTCTTGCCATTCTCCCTCGTGTCCCGCTGGGGAATCCCGAGCGGTGGCGAGGAGGAAGGGTTAGCGATGAGCGTCCGACTTGAAATGCCGGAACAACGCGAATCAACCGAGACGGAAATGCGGTTATCTGGTTATCTAAGGTTCTGTGCGACCTGGTCTTCGGATGCGCGCTGGTTTTTCCTTATGGGCCCAAGTTAGCACGCCGGGAAGTCACCCCGTCACTGGCCGCGAATATGCGAGGCCCATGTCCGCCGATGGAGCCGACTGGCTATCGCGGCACACGCGCGATGAAGAAGAGCGACCGAGGCTGACCCGGGAACCCGCAGAGGAGTTATCTTGGGCGTGAAGACGGCGCGAAAACCCTATGGATGCGCCGATTACGGGGGACGTCGATGTCGCCTCAACGCCATTTGGCGCGAAGTTCTTGCCGTGCCTCGGCTTCGGTGAAGATGCCATGCTCAAGGGCGCGCGCAATAGCCACTTTCCGCGGCGTCGCGAACATTGAGTGACAGCCGATGTGGGGCAGGATGCCATCCTGCGCGGCGGGCGCCAACCGCCGCCGTCACCCTATTCGGCGAGACTCGATAGTGCTCAATCCGGTCCGTCCGGGCGGCACGAACCGAGCTGTGCGCACGAACCGGGTGCGCCGCCACACGACTGAAGGAACCGCCGAGGGCGACCTAAAGGAAACATCGGCTTGGGGAACGCATGCCAACAGAAAGCTGCCCCAGCCGTTTCAGCCGCGCCCGCACCTCGGCGCATCCAAACCCTCATGTCTCCAAACCATCCAAAATGTGTGACAATCCTTTATGAAACAGGGGAATCCGTCGCCCATGAAACAGGGGAATCCGTCGCCCGCAACCAGCAGCGAGTTCACTCCCGCACAATACTCGGAGGCCTACGGTCCGGGCGTCGAGCGGATTTACTGGCATTTGAGCCGCAATCGCATCATCCTGTCTTTTCTTCGGCGCCTGCCTCCGGGCCGGGTATTGGACGTGGGTTGCGGCCGCGGCATTCTTGTGGATTATCTCGTCCGCGCCGGCGTTGACTGCTATGGTGTGGAGCTGGGAAATCCGTCCGTGCCCGAACACCTTCGCGAGCGGTTGATTTGCGGCAAAGCGTCGAGCGATCTCCCCGCGGATTTTCGCGCCTCGGTCGGCGTCATCGTGCTGGGAGATGTGATTGAACACCTGCGGGACCCGCCTGCATTCCTGAAGACCTTACTCGCGGATTTTCCCGCCGCCCACAGTTTTGTAGTCACAGTTCCCGCACGCGCCGAGCTCTGGTCGAACTACGACGAGCATTACGGGCACTACCGCCGTTACGACCTGCATTCGCTCGAAGCCGAGCTGGCATCCGCCGGTATCGGGACTATCGAGAGTAGTTATATGTTCCGGCTACTCTATCCTTTGGCCAGGCTGGCGCTGGCGTTCCAGGGCAAGCGCGAAACCCGTGTCACCGCTCCCAGACTCCCCCTGATCCATCGGCTTGCCGCTACCTTGTTGTACGCCGATTTCACGCTGTTGCCGGCGCCAGTCTACGGAACGTCCGTGATCTGCAGCGGCCGGCGTACACTCCGATCTCAGTGAGCCGCAAACTCCGCAAGGAAACTGGCGCCAAACCTGCCTGCCCGTTTAAGTTCTCACCCAATGCGCAGTGAACGAGGTGAAGAGCAAACCACCGGGTAGTTTGTTGTAGAGTCTTTCCATTAGCATTAATGGCGGGCTTAGATTGGGCTTCCAACCGTGCGGGACGCGAAACACGAGGCTGTTGTACACCAGGAAGAATGCCGGCCCTCCGAAATACCTCACCCGTTTACAGGAGAATTGCCCGGCCGCAAGCTGCAAGAGATTGCCGTGACTCAAGCCGTCTTCGGTGTCGGCTTCGAAATACGTATCCATTCCGTACCAGAGACGGCGGGCCCACTGCAGAAAGTACTCCTTGTTCGGCTCAAACATGAAAAAATGGCCGCCCGGCTTGATCATTCGCGCGACTGTCGCCAGCGTGGCGGGCAGGTTCGTGCTGCAGTGGTGCAATCCGCCCATAATAATGGCGGCGTCGAATACTTCGGTACCTTGAGGACCTACAGTCAAGTCCAGCTCGTAGCAAGGCCTTCCGACTTCCAGCCGGTATTTTTCGCAGGCAGACGGGGAAATGTCGAATCCGGTCATCCTGATGGCAGGGAACTTCCGCATCAGGGCGAGTGAGGTGTGCCCGCTTCCCGACGCCAGATCCGCAACCTGGCATCCACTCAGGTCACAGCCTTCCAGCACCGGACCCAGAATGAACTCTTCACGGTATGCCTGGGACTGCTCGTCATAATAGTGACGGTCGTAATCCGACAGGATGCGATCATAGTGCTCAGCTTGCCTCTTACCGGCATCGCTCTGGCTCGCGGTATTTTCCGGACGGTCTGGCATGGGGATACCCTCAGTTCTTCTCGCTCGGCGCCTTGGGGATTCCGCTCGGCCGGAGTGTTGCAGTCACAACGCCATAACGATCCAATAACTGCCGCCGTCCCGAGACACCCGCCGCGCACTGGACAACTGACAAGCATCCTCTCTGCGACGGTCTTATCGGCTTCTCAGTCTTCGCATTGTACCAAAGTCGCGGTAAACGTCCGTTGGCTACGGAGCGAAGGGTGCTGAAACGGATTCGGGAATGCGTAGCCACCACAGGTTTTTGTGGGGCAGATTGTCAATCTGCGGCGGATTGTGAATCCGCCTGCTGGCTTTGACGCGCCCCCACGAGTAAGGCAAACGCGGGCTCCGAGTCTCTGCATTGAACAACCGGGAGATTTCGGCAGTGGTGGGTCAAACCGGAGGCCGCTTTACCAGTAGAAGGGGCACTTCAGGCAGGGTTCCATCAAGGGACCGCCATGCAGCGCCTTGCGCAGGTTCACCATGGCCGGCGAATTCCAGATCCGGTCGAATGGCATGCCCTTGGAGTAGTGCATCATCTGGTGCCCAGGGACTTGGGTCATGTAACAGCAGGGGCTGACCGCCCGGTCGAAGCCGTTAATGTAGAACGCGGTATACGGGGAAGGACAGCGCATCGGGGGGGTCCGGAGATAGGGGTTGTCAATGGGGTGAGCCGGAATCCCCGCGGGATCCAAGTCTCCGGCCGGAAGATCGGTCCGTTCATCTATTCTCTGTATCTTTTGAATGAATTGTCCCCGCTCTTCGCGCGGCGTAGCCGGGCGTGCCCCAAATTCGGCAGCGCGAGTCTCGGGGAAGACGGGCGTCGACCATGTGTCCGGCGTCGCTACGATCCGCAATGGCGAAGCCGCGATGGCCGTAACCGCCCGATCCCGCAGCGCCGCGAAGTCCTCGTGGAGATAGGGCGGCAAGCGATGATAATCGAGACCCGGGGTTATGTCGTCGACTGGTTTCAGAGTCCGGAAGAAGACTTTCTCCACGCCCAGATCCTGGCACAGCGTCAGGTACTCCGGAATTTCGGCGATGTTCTGCCGCATGACTATAAAGGCCGTGCTGACCTCGGCCTTCGGCAGGCGCTGCCGCTTTTGCTCGGCCAGGTAGCGGATGCCGGCGCAGATCTTGTCGAAGGCTTGCAAGCCCATTCCCATGACGTCGTTGTGGGTCGCCGCACTAGCCGCATGCATGCTAATGGCATAAGAGATTACGTTTGCGTCCAGCAGCCGGTCCGCCCAGTCCTGCAATTTGATCCCATTGGTCGTTAACGACACCTTCGCACGCGGATCCACCTCGCGCTTGATAATATCGATTATGGCTCCCAGCTCGGGATGAATCAGGGGCTCGCCCCACCCCACCATGTCAATCTCATAGCAATGACGCAAGGTTGGCACGAGAGATTCTATGAACTCGAGGGGCAGCGTTTCGCCGCGAACCAGCCACGCGGAGCAAAAGTCGCACCTCGCATTGCAGAGTATGAAAGGGACGGACAGTCTCCATGGATAACTCCGCAGAGTGGTAATGCCTTTGACAAACTCGTACTTATTCAGAATCAGGTTATCGAATAGCCGGTCGCCCCGCATGTGGCGCTGCAGGACCGATTCCGTCCAATGCTTCATCCGGACAACGCTGAATTCGGGCAAGGCCAAGGGCCATGACTGATCCACGGCCGGGTCCACTGCCTCCATCACGGGGAGACCCGGAAAACCGGCGGCTCTCAACAGTTGGTTCAGTCCGATCACCGTAGACAGCCTCCTTGCTTTCATCCAGTATACACCTGCGCCGCGCCTGGAGACGATGCGCTTACGACTCATCGTTTGGCTCGCGGACCCAAAACGCCTCGTCGATTGGAAGGTTTTTCCGCTTTGTGGCATGTGCTTCCGCCAGCGCGGATGTTCGGCTAACGAAGCGTTGCGCGAGTAACCTCCCGGCACGCGGCGCAGCCCCGCAATCATCCACTTATTTGGTAGTCGCCCCAATCGCGCCGTAAGCTAAAACCGGCGGCTGGCCACGGGCTGCTATCATAGTCACTCGTAATCCGGCAGGATGCGGCCATGCTGCTTAACCTGCCGCGAGCCGGGATCGTTTTGGCTCGCGAAACCCACCGGAAAGCCGGGCATGCGGATCGGCTCATTCTCTCGCTCATTCCTTCCGGATCCTGCTCGGTCGCGGCAGGCCAATCACATCGCCTGCAATGATCCAAAAACTGTCGCCGTTCCTAGCCACCCGCTGCGCACTGGTCTGATTCCAGCGGAGCCGCCGTTGCTCCAGTGACTTGCTCACTTCTTCCTTTACCTCAGGGGTGTCGGTAAGAATGACCACCAGGTCTCCGCTCCGCAAATCTCCTGGCTGCGACGCTCTAATCGACTTCTCCAAACTGGGGAAGTCCTCGTTGACAACCGAATATTCCCAAAGATAGGTGCTCGCCAAGTCCCGGTAGATCACCAACGGGGTCGGTTTCGCAGTTTTCGCATTGTACCAAAGGCGCGGTAAATGTCCGTTGGCTATGGTACGAATACGCTGGTACGCGTCCTGCCGCAGCTCCCACAAGCTTCGTGGACCGTACCATCCGTACTCTCCCACCGTCATTGCACAGCCCGCGAGTCCAAGCAAAAACAGACAGGAACGCAAGCGCCAGCCCTTCCACGGAAGCGGCAGCAGGACACCCACCGTCAGTAGGATAGCCATGGCCAGTGCCAGGTAACTGGCGGCAGCGGCGATTTTCTGGCCCGCGATGGCCGCCAAAGTTCTATAGACCCACCCTTTGGGGCCCGGAACGGGGTGGAAGAAGCCGCCGATGTCATACTTCGTCCACGTACGCAGGAAGTAGGCGAGAAACATGAAGGGCGCAATCAGATAGGCCGCGAGAGGCTTGCCGGCGGTCAACATGTAGAGCGCTCCGCCAACGATCAGACAGCAGAGCGGCATAAAAAAGACCACGTAGTCCGAATACTGGAGGTACAACAGGCCTGCGGCTTGCAGTGGCAGGAGCAGCAACAGCGTCCCGAGCGACGAGAGCAAGGCCACTGTTTGGACGCCTTGGAAAGCGCTTCGGCGCCGGGCATATATCAGGACCAGAACCGCGCCCGACAGTACGCTCAGCAAGGGGATGATACACCATCGAGCAGTGGGCGCCCAGTAACTGAACGGTTGATCGTAGGTTGCGCTGATCTGGTTCACGCCGAACAGCACCATCACCTGCGGCATGAAGAAGAAGAAGTGACCCGTCACCGTAAAGTTAATCAGATCGAGGAATCCCAGACAGCAGGCTCCCCCCGCCGCTGCGAAGAGCATTACGCTGGCGACCTTGTCTTTCCACTGCGGCGCATTCTTCGCGGCATACGCCAGGTACGCAAACAGCCCCGGCAGCAACGCGCCGGACAAGAAGTGGCAGAGCACCATGCTGGTAGCGGCCCATCCGGCCAGAAATGGAAAGCGCCTGCCAGCATTCTGGCATGTGAGAACCAGACAAAGGAGCGTCAAAATGAGATATGTTACAACGCCGGCATCCACGTAATACCACGAAACTGATTTCAAGAAATAGTAATCCGTGCCAAGTAATAACGCCGCGAAGAGACCAATGTGCCGATTGAACAGGCGAGTGATCAATGAATAGAACGAAAACACCGCCGCATAGTAAACCGACAGGACGAAGACAAACGTCCCAACCAGATAGGGCAGCAGATGAATCACTACATACCCAGGCAGGATCCAGGGCAGGCGGGTGCCATAGTAAGTATTGGGGAAGAAGCGGCTGGCATACAAAGGGTAGTCCCAGAAGTAACCATAGTATATCCACGGATCGGTGGTGTAGCCATTGGGATACGGCCAGTTTCTGTCCCCCAGAAGCACTACCAGAGCCGACAGTGCAAGAAAGATGTAATGCCCGCGTGTGGTCGACAGAAAGTTGCCGAGCCGTTCCAGCCGTTGTCTTGGCTCGTGAAATCTTCCGGAAGTCGGGCTTACGGATCGGCTCATTCTTTCGCTCATTCCTTCCGGATCCTGCTCGGTCGCGGTAGGCGCGGCAGGCCAATCACATCGCCTGCGATGATCCAAAAACTGTCGCCGTTCCTAGCCACCCGCTGCGCACTGGTTTGATTCCAGCGGAGCCGCCGTTGCTCCAGTGACTTGCTCACTTCTTCCTTTACCTCAGGGGTGTCGGAAAAAATGACCACCAGGTCTCCGCTTCGCATGTCTCCTTTCTGCGAAGGTCTAAGCGACGTATCCAAACTGGGGAAGTCCTCGTTGACAACCGAATATTCCCAAAGATAGGTGCTCGCCAAGTCCCGGTAGATCACCAACGGGATCGGTTTCGCAGTTTTCGCATTGTACCAAAGGCGCGGTAAATGTCCGTTGGCTATGGTGCGAATACGCAGGTACGCGTCCTGCCGCAGGTCCCACAAGCTTCGTGGACCGTGCCATCCGTACTCTCCCACGGGCATTGTGCAGGCCGCGAGTCCCAGCAAAAACAGACAGCAACGCAAGCGCCAGCCCTTCCATGGAAGCGGCAGCAGGACAACCACCATTAATAGGATAGCTATGGCTAATGCCAGGTAACTGGCGGCAGCAGCGGTTTTCTGGCCCGCTATGGCCGCCAAAGTTCTATAGACCCACCCTTTGGGGCCCGGAACGTGGTGGAAGAAGCCGCCGATGTCATACTTCGTCCACGTACGCAGGAAGTAGGCGAGAAACATGAAGGGCGCAATCAGATAGGCCGCGAGAGGCTTGCCGGCGGTCAGCATGTAGAGCGCTCCGCCAACGATCAGACAGCAGAGCGGCATAAAAAAGACCACGTAGTCCGAATACTGGAGGTACAACAGGCCCGCGGCTTGCAGTGGCAGGAGCAGCAGCAGCGTCCCGAGCGACGAGAGCAAGGCCACTGTTTGGACGCCTTGGAAAGCTCCGCGGCGCCGGATGTACATCAGGACCAGAACCGCGCCCGACAATACGCTCAGCAACGGGATAATGCACCATACCGCGATGGGCCCCCAAGCGCTGAACGCCATATCGTAGGTCGCGCTGATCCGGCTCACACCGAACAACACCATCACCTGCGGCATGAAGAAAAAAAGGCTGCCCGTGACCGTAAAGTTAATGAGATCGAGGAATCCCAGGCAGCAGACTCCCCCCGCCGCCGCGGAGAGTATAACGCTGGACGCCCTGCTCTTCCACTGCGGCGCACTTTTCGCGGCATACGCCAGGTACGCAAACAGCCCTGGAAGTAACGCGCCGGACAGGAAGTGGCAGAGCACCATGCTGGTGGCGGCCCAACCGGCTAGAAATGGAAAGCGCCTGCTGGCATTCTGGCATGTAAGAAGCAGAAAGAGGAGCGTCAAAATGAGATATAAAACGACCCCGCCATCCACATAATACCACGTAACTGAACGCAGAAAATAGTAATCTGAACCGAGTAACAACGCCGCGATAAGACCAACGTGCCGATTGAACAGGCGCGTGATGAATTCATAGAACGAAAACACCGCTATATAGTAAACCGACAGGACGAAGACAAACGTCCCGAGGAGATAGGGGACCAGATGGATCGTTAAATACCCAGGCAGGATCCAGGGCAGGCGGGTGCCGTAGTAAGTATTGGGGAAGAAGCGGCTGGCATACAAAGGATAGTCCCAGAAGTACCCGTAGTATACCCACGGATCGATGGTGTAGCCATTGGGGTACGCCCAGTTTCTGTCCCCCAGAAGCACTGCCAGAGCCGACAGCGCAAGCAAGATGTAATGCCCGCGCGTAGTCGACAGAAAGTTGCCGAGCCCTTCCAGCCGCTGCGGCTTAAGGCTGAGCATCTTCGGTTGTCTCCTGCCAGCGGCCCGATGCGGAGTGAACGGCGGTTTCCGGGCACGCCGGTTGAGACGGGCCGCTGCTGGAAGCGCCCGCAAGACCATAATGCAGGGTCAGTCCGCACCAAAGCGCGAGCCGGTTGTCCTGCCGCCGCGTCCGATGCCGTTCCCAGAGCTGGCGCATCGCCCCGGGGTCTAGGCCAGGCGTCGTGTCCATGTCGGCCGGAACGGGCAATTCGCGTAGCCATCGGGCTAGCGGAATGCCGAATCCCTTCTTGCGCCGGTGGAGCGTCTCGGCAGGCAGGGCCGACTGGAAGGCCCGTTTCAGCAGGTACTTCCGTTGGCCTTTGTGCATCTTCATCCATCGTGGCAGGCGGCGCGCAAATTCCACAACGTCGTTGTCGAGAAACGGCGTCCGCAGTTCCAGCGCGAACTGCATGCTGGCGCGATCGGTCTTCACAAGGATGTCGTCCTGAAGGTAAAACCTTGTGAAATAGACCAGGGACCGGTCGAGCAGATCCTTCGATTCGCACTGCTCCCAAGCCGTCAATACTTCGCTGTACAGGTCCTCGGTTTTGATCTCTGTTCCGAAAAGTTCCGCGATCTCGTCCGGGGCCAGGGCGCCCATCCAGATCGGGTTCCAAAGGGCTGGCGGATAAGCCACGCCGCGAAGCCATCGCCGCAGCTTAAAATCCAAACTCATGTTGCGGTCGGAAAGGGGCAGACATCCCGCCAGGCGTTGCAGTGCCGGGTGCAGCTTCCTCGGCGTCAGCGCTTGATAGAGATAAGAGGGCGCCAGGGCCTTGAAGGGGTCGTAACCCGCGAATAACTCGTCTCCGCCATCGCCGCTCAAGGCCACCTTGACGTGCTTGCGGGCGAAGGCGCTCACCAGATAAGTCGGCAGAAGCGAAGGGTCGCCGATCGGCTCTCCAATCTTCCGTAAGATAGCCGGCAAAGAGAGCCGGGCCTTTTCCAGATCGCATAACTCGGTGCGATGATTCGCTCCGATAAAGTCGGCCATGGTTTGAGCGTATCCGGATTCGTCGAAAGACGGCTCGTTGAAGCCTATGCAAAACGTCCGGAGACTGGCCGCGTCCGCGTAATTGGCCGCGCACGCCAATATTGCGCTCGAGTCTACGCCGCCGCTGAGCAGGATGCCGAGAGGCACGTCGCTCTCCAAGCGGCGCTTGACCGCCTGGGAAACCAGGAACCTCAGCTCCTCGGCGAGTTCGTCCTCGTTCCCTGCCTGCGGCTCGGCCGGAATATCGAACCTCCAGTACTCCCGAATCCGGACGGCGCCGGAGCGGACGTCCATAGTGAGGCAGTGCCCGCCGGGAAGCTTGCGAATGGCCCGGTAGGGCGTATGCGGAGAGGGAAAGTAGCAATGCGCGTAGTACTTCCGGAGAGCGGCGGAGTCAACCTCGCGCGGCGTCGCGGGGTGCGCCAGCACGGCGCTTAGCTCCGAACCGAAAGCGAAGAAACCGGGAATGGAAACGTAAAAGAGCGGCTTCTCGCCGAACCGGTCGCGCGCCAGAAAGAGCCTGCCTGTGGCGAGGTCGTAGATCGCAAAAGCGAACATGCCGTTCAGGCGGCCGGGCAGATCTTCGCCCCACTCCTCGTACCCGTGAACCAGCACTTCCGTGTCGGAGTGATCCGAGGCGAACCGGTGCCCAAGACTTGTGAGTTCTCCCCTGAGCTCCCGGTGATTGTAGATCTCGCCGTTGAAGACCACGCAGACGGATTCGGTCTCGTTCCACATGGGCTGCGCGCCGCATTCCAGGTCTAGAATCGCGAGGCGGAGATGACCCAGGTAGACGCGGCGCAGGGAATCGGCGAACGATCCGCGTCCATCCGGTCCCCGATGTTCGATGGCGTCGCACATCGCAGCCAGCGTTGCCTGGTCGCCTTTTCCCACAAACCCGGCGATGCCGCACACTACGGTCTCTCCTCTAAGTTGAACGTGCTCCGGATCGTGTAGGTAGGTTTACGCTGCGCTTCATAATAGACGCGGATGAGAATCTCCGCCATCAGGCCCAGCAGGATACAGAGTGTCGCTGTGATGAAAGCGATGGCAGTCAAGAGCAATAACGGAGTGGAAATGAGCGAGATGTGCTCGAAGATTCTCAGATATATCGCGACAAAGAATGTCAAGAGCGACAGCCCCAGCAGCAGCATCCCGGCCATGCCGAAAACATAGATAGGCTTGGTATTGTAATCCTCCAGGAACTTCACCACCACAAGATCCAGGATAACCTTGATAATGCGGTTGATGCCGTACTTCGAGTGCCCATGCTTCCGTGCGTGATGCCGCACCGGCATCTCCGTGATCTTGCCGCCGAACCAACTGGCGTAGATCGGAATGAAGCGGTGCATCTCGCCGTAAAGCCGGACCTCCTTGACGATCTCGCTTCTATAAGCCTTCAGGGTGCAGCCGTAGTCGTGCAGGGCGACGCCCGTAGTTTTGGAGATCAGCCAATTGGCTACCTTGCTCGGCAACTTGCGCATTAGCTCGGCATCCTTGCGATCCTTGCGCCAGCCTGAGACCACCGAGTAACCTTCCCGGAGCTTTTGAACCAGCATGGGGATGTCCGCGGGGTCGTTCTGAAAATCGGCGTCCATGGGAACCACGATGTCGCCCCGCGCGTGGTCGAACCCGGCCATGATGGCCGCCGTCTGTCCGTGATTGCGCCTGAAGTTGATCGCCTTGATGCGGATATCGTTTTTCGCCATCGCGGCAAGCACCGATTCGGAATTGTCGTCGCTCCCGTCGTTCACCCAGATCATTTCAAAAGGCTCATCCATGCCCTCCATGACCCTCACCGTCGCCTGGCAGAGGGCCTCAATGTTGTCCTGCTCGTTATACAAGGGAACCACTACCGAAATCATGCAGCTCTCAGAAGCCCTTTCGCCGGGGAAGCGGCCCCAGGCCGCGTTCAGCTTTTCGTCGCCGGTTTGATGCCTGAAACAGCCCAAGACATTTCGTTTACCCAAATCGCCTGAATGTTTTCGAGGCCTGCTTGCCGCAGCAAAGCGGTTGCCTCGTCGCGCCGGTAGTACCGCGCGATTTTCGGAATCATATGGTCGAATACGATGGCGCGCAGATGCGGAAACGTGAAACGCCGCGCCATGCGGAAGAATTCAATGGGAGTAAACCCCGCCTTGAGCATCAGCCACAGGCCGCTGGTGATTGGCAGCGACATCGCGTGTACCAGGCCGAGAGGCATCCTGCTGAACAGGGCCTTCCGCAGAGGGTCGGCTGCGCGCACAATCCATTCATTGTTTTCGTAGCCGTACAACCAGAGAAGAACCGTGCCTCCGGGTTTCGCCGCAGCCACCATCCTCCCCACTGCCAGTTCCGGGAACTCGAGATGATGCACCACGCCGATGCTGTATACGATGTCGAAGCGGCCGTTCTCGTCCATGTCGTAGACGCTCTGAAACCGCACCTCGAGGTTGTCGAAACGGGAGAGATTTTTGCGCGCGGAAGTCAGCGTCCGTTCGTCTACGTCGATGGCCAGCCCGCCACCGGCGCCATACAACATGGGCCAATAGCTGTTTCGGCCGATGCCGCAGCCGGCGTCGAGAAAGGTCGCGCCCTTCCAATCCTCCCGGTTCAATGGGACCGTCCAGCGCGCGAACTGCTCTTCGTGCTCCGGAAGGATGTCGCAATAATTCTGCCAGGAGTATCCGAACCGCTCCGGGGAGCCTGTCGCTATAGGAACCGTGACCCCTGGATCGTGTTTGGTCGCCATGTAAGGGTACTCTAAGCGTTCGGAGCAAGCGCCTTGGGCGAGCGCCGGCGCGTGACCCAGATTAGCGCGCAAACCAAAAATAAGCAAAAAGAAGCCACGACCACGCCAATCATCATTAGCCCAGCCAGGGGCAGCGGCGGGTCCTCGGACCAGATTGTGATTTTCGACGGAACCCGCGCGACGTTCTCGTCGGCGGAAGTGATCACCAGTCTTATCTGCCGGGCCATCCTGGGAACCAGGACGTCCGTCGACCACGTTCCAGACACGGCTTTGGCGGGGTCCGGAGTGAAACCTACCACGTTGAGGTATCCATCCCGCTGCACCGTAACCAACAGGCTGTCGGCTTCGGCGTCTTTTGCGGACACGCCGAGCTCCACCAAGACGTGCCTCCTCTGCCAGAAGGCGAACGGCAAGGTGACCCACGGCGTCGCCAGGTGGTCCTTGGAGTCCGTGGGATCGAATAGAATGCCTCTGCTGGTCACCTGCAGGGCGTCGTCGTGATTTCCCGGCCCGTAGAAGTTTTTCTCGAGGGCGTGCACCAGTCCGGTCCCGTGCCTTTCGAACAAGAGCACGGGGTTCTGAAGATTCGGCGGCGCGGCAGTCCTGGCGTCGGCGCCAGGCGCAGCGGCCATCGCGGGAGCTAGCACGGCCACAAGCGCTAACACACTCAGGGATCGAGTCCCGGCGAGAAGGAATTGTACCAGCATGTCGTCAAGCTTCAACATTGCCTCGTAAGGTAATGGGAATTGTACCACGCAACGAATTTCGGCAGCCCTATTTCCAGTGTCGTGGCCGGTGAATAACCAACGTCGCGAATCAGGTCGGCGATGTCCGCGAAAGTGATTGGAACGTCCCCCGCTTGCATAGGCATCAGGTTGAGCTTGGCTTCTTTCCCCAAGCACCGTTCGAGCACCTTGATGAAATGGAGAAGGCTGACCGGTTGGTTGTTCCCGATGTTGTATATCTTGTACGGCGCCACCGGCGACCCCGACAGCCGCCCGGCGCCGGGAGCTTCCGGAGACACCCGCGGCACAAGGGGCAGAACACGCACGATCCCTTCCACCACATCGTCGATGTAGGTAAAGTCCCGCTTCATCTCCCCGTAGTTATAAACGTCGATGGGGCGGTCTTCCAGAATGGCGCGGGTAAACAGAAATGGAGCCATATCCGGACGGCCCCACGGTCCATACACGGTAAAAAACCGCAGCCCGGTGGAAGGAATGCCGTACAGGTGGCTATAAGCGTGGGCCATCAGCTCATTGGCTTTTTTCGTCGCGGCATAAAGGCTCACCGGATGGTCCACGCTATCTTCGACCGAAAACGGAATCTTCGCATTGGCCCCATATACCGAGCTCGAAGAGGCGTAAACAAGATGGTTGACCCCGCACAGGCGGCAGCCTTGCAGCACGTTCAGGAAGCCCATGAGGTTGCTTTCCGCGTAGGCATGAGGATTCCGGATCGAATAGCGAACACCAGCCTGGGCCGCAAGGTGCACCACGCGTTCCGGACGAAACTTTTCAAAGACAAGTTCCGTGCCGCGCCGGCTGGAAATGTCCGCGTGCTGGAAATGGAACCCTTCGGTCGACTGGAGGATACTGAGCCGCGCTTCCTTCAACGCGACGTCGTAGTATGGATTGAGGTTGTCGATCCCCACGACTTCCGAACCTTCCAGCAGGATTCGTCTTGCCGTGTGGAAGCCGATGAACCCGGCGACACCCGTTACCAGTATTCGCATTCCGAATCGTCCGCCAATTAACACCTCGCATCTAGAACTGAAACGCAAGTATACAATTCGCCAAGGCTCGGCACAATCGCCACTCAGATCCTGGTCCTGTGACTCCCCAATCAAGTAAGTAAAGCACAACTCTTATCGGCGTTTATCGGCGGCCAATGCCTCTTTTCGATTTTGGTCTCTGCCTCCTCGTCGGATGATGCCCGCATCGTAAAACAGAGCATCACGGATATGTCTTATCGAACCGCTATGCTAGGTTCACCTAGCACGCAAGGTGGTGCACTGCCTGCTCCCGGAACCGGACTTGGGCTCGCGGCGAGGCTGGCTCCGAGTGCCCTCTAATACTTGCGCAATCGCCATCTGCATGGGTAAACTTGGGTAAACTCGGTGAACAACGGGGATGCCACTCTCTGAAGCGGAATAACCTCCTCCAATCGTGGTGTTGTTTTAAAGCTGTCCGCCAGGCGCCGGCTACTGTCGCCATGAATGTTCCGCAAGTTCGCGAGCAGGGCGGCGGCCGTTCGAAATCCGGCTGTTGAAGCGGCCGGCATCGGGCTGCTTGCGCCGGAGCTGGCGTCGGAATCGGCGCATAAAGGGCGTGCGCATGTGGCAAGACGTTGCGGACCACGCCTGGCGACGGCCTTGGCGCGGCAAGGCGGCTGTGGGAAATCGGGGAAATCGGTGAGACTGTTGACGCGCGGTTAGCGGGAAAACTAAAATATCGCTTCCGATCGCTTCGTGACTTGAGGGAGATATGTCGTGACGACCGCCAATGGTCAGCTTTTTCCGGGCGCAACTCTATACGATCCGGCCCGATATATCGCTCACAACAGTTCGCTGTGCAAGCTCAATGGCACTGTGCTCGCCTTGAAGACCGCTGCGGATGCTTGGTCTTATGCCCTGGAGCTCCCGCGCAATGGGCCGGTTCCCGAAGCGGCATATTTGATCGTCCGGGCCAAAATGAAAGTCAGTCAAGGGGCGGTGGGGGTCGGCATTTTGAAAGAGGATGGTTCAAGCTTCATCAAGGAGGTTCGAGTCGCATCGGGCGATGACTGGCAGGAGGTCGCGATCGAAATTCCGGGGGAGACGTCCATTGGATCGCTGATGTTCCGCAATGTGGCTTTCTCGGGCCCCAGTGAAGCCATGATCGAGCTGCTGCCGTTAGAGATCGGCTCTGAAAGGGCCATCCGCGGATTGGACCTCGATGCATCGTCTCTCGATCGATTCAAGCCATGGGCCGGCGTGGTTCCGGCCGGCTACTGGGCGGATTGGACCGGGTTGAAAACTCGGGCGGACGTCTGGAGATTCTCCGAAGCCTACATGGCTATCTTTAACACGACAAGATTCGAGACTCATTCGGTATTGGGCGCCGGGGCGCCGTCCACCGGTCTCGTCGATCTTGACCGGGAGCCGGTCATGGATTGGCTGCCCCTTGTCGATGCTGTCGCCCATTCGGGAGAGACGTTCCGCATGGCCGCGCTCGGGGCGGGTTGGGGACGCTGGCTCGCCGCCGGAGGAGCTCTCGCCAGGCAGACGGGGCGAGCGTTCTTTCTCGTCGGCGTAGAGGCGGATGCCGGACATTTCAGTTGGATGACCCGGCATTTTGCCGAAAACGGCTTCGACCCGTCGCATTACAGATTGATCGAGGCCGCCGTATCCGGCGTATCCGGCGCGTGCCGCTTCGCTATCGGCGACTCTCAAGCGTGGTATGGCCAGTCGATCGTCAAAGATGAAGACCGGACGGCGGAAACGCGAACGGTCCGCGCCGTGACCATCCAAGACATCTTACAGGATGCCTCGCCTCTCGATTACCTTCATATGGACATTCAGGGGGCCGAACTCGAGGTGCTGTCGAGCCATCCCGATCTCATCGACGACCGGGTTCGCCTGATCAACGTGGGAACCCACTCTGCGCAAATAGAGGCCGGCCTTCGAAAGCTTTTCAAGGGACTCAAATGGCAGACGGTATACGATGTAGAACTTGGTTCCTCGATGTTAGTCCGTATCGGCGGCGAAGAACGTGTTGTTGAGTTTGAAGATGGCGCGCAGATCTGGCGCAATCCAAAATTGCGCACCCCTTAATTCGACGCGCATCTTCGACCGGATTCTTGCTTCTGCAACGGAACCCTCGGCGGCCCGCGCCATGATCGGCGTTCCATCGCCGGTCTCTTGTGCGCAAGCCCTTGCGCACCAAAGTGGGACGGACGCTTTCGTCTCGAAAATAGCCGCTCAAACGAACAGCCCAAGTACTTCCAGCCTAGCGAACCTGTCAAGCCCCCGCCCACTTTTCATCATCACGGGTGGCCCGCCCCGGGGCCATGCTAGTTTCGTCTGTCAAACCGGCGATCTTGGCGACTGTTCCCCAGATCGTTCAAGCACCCGCTGATCTGGCCAACGTCCCGGAAAACCCGCCAGCCTCAGCTACCCAAGCCCAGGAAAAACACCCCCACCAGCACCAGGCCCAGCCCCGCGAATTTCTGTTTCGTCAGCGGCTCGTTGAATACCAGCCGCGCCCAAAACAGCGCCCACACATAGCTGAGCGAAACCATCGGGTACAAAACCGAGAGCTGCCCGTTTCGAATTCCAGCGAGATAGAAGACCGAGGAAATCAAAAAGAGCGCGACCCCAACCGCCGCATTCACGCTCACAATATGCAGGAAACCCTGGTGAAGATCCTTCGACGCCTTCTTCAGAAATACCATGCCGATAGAGCCGATGAACGACCCGGTCAGCACCAGCAGAATCGAGCTGAGCGGCGTGTATATCATTGCGGACGTCATTTCCTCGCTCCCCGCCCTAACACAGCGACCCCGCAGATGATCACTGCGAGGCCAATCAATTTGTCGGCGTTGACCGTATCGCCAAAAACCAGAAACGATAGCGCCGTCACCCAGAGATAGCTCAGCGAAAGGATCGGATAGAGCACCGAAAGCTCGCCGTCTTTGAACGCCACCACGATCAGAACCGTCACCACCGCGTATAGACCGTAGCCCGCGATGAGCAGGGGATTCGTGATTATGCCGGCCAGTCCTGGATGCGCCTTGGCGTGGTCCGCGCCCAGCTTCATCAGAATCTGCGCGGCGGAGCCGAGAAACGTGCAAAAGACCACCAGCAGCACGGCGCGGCGGGCTTGCTCGGACGTGGTTGCGGGAACTGGATTCGCGGCGATCGCGCTCAAATCGGGGCCTCGTGGGATGCTCTTAATAGGATATCAGGTTAGAATGAGGCTGTGGAAGAAAACAACGGCATAGCAGTGGAGCATGCGCCTCCGGAAGCGCCTGCGCAAAGTCCGGCGCCGCATCGCGGCTTTATCGCGGAATGGACCGTCACCGTCATTCTCTTGCTCTTTGGCACTACCAGCCTGCTGCAGGCGTTCGTCATCCCCACCGGCTCCATGGAAGACACCCTGCTCATCGGCGACCACCTGCTGGTGGATAAGCTGGCCTATGCGCCGGGCGGCAGCGTTTCCAAATACCTGCTGCCGTACGAGGAGGTGCGGCGCGGCGACATCATCGTGTTCCGTTACCCGGTGGATATCCAGCAGACTTTCGTGAAGCGGTGCATCGGCGTCCCCGGAGACCGCATACGGCTGGTCGACAAGCAGCTCATTCTCAACGGCAAAGCCATGAACGAGCCGTACGCGTATCACAAGACCGGCTATATCGATTCTTATCGCGACGATTTTCCCGGGCCGCCCAACATGAACGTGGCCGAACCGGCGCAGGAGATGCTCGCCAATCACGTGGTGAATGGCGAAGTGGTGGTGCCCCCCGGACATTACTTCGCCATGGGCGATAACCGCGATTGGTCGCTCGACAGCCGTTACTGGGGCTTCGTCCCGCGCGAAAACATCATCGGGAAGCCGCTGATCATATACTGGTCGTACGACGCTTCCACCACCGCGCTGACGGATTCCGGATTGGGCGTCCGGCACCTAATCGATATTGCGATGCACTTTCCCACCAAGACGCGTTGGAGCCGCACCCTGCGCCTGATTCACGGTTATCCGCTCCACTAGCAAAGTAGGGCGGACGCCCTGTACCATTGAAACAAGCCCGCGCGCGACCCCCTGGTCGCGCTCCTGCGCCCATCGTCAATTCTTACGGGATAGGAAACTGGAAACTGGACACTAGATACGAATACCGCGACCGGGTGACTGTGTGCTTTTGCCAACACCCACTCACGGTCGCGGCTCCATTCGGAGCCGCGCGCGTCGGCAAGCGGTTTGTGGCAGCACCGAATCTCGCGGCCGGAGAACTGGAAACTAGATGAACCGTCACTATTACGGATTGATCCTGGCCGGCGGGCGCGGCACGCGTTTTTGGCCGCGCAGCCGCAAGCGCAGCGCCAAGCAGGTGCTGAACGTGGTCGGCGAGCGCTCGCTCATCCAAAATACGGTGGAGCGCCTCGGGCCGGTGATTCCTCCGGAGCGGTTGTGGGTGCTCACCAACCAGCACCTGCGCGGCGCCATCGTCAAGCAGCTTCCCGAGATTCCGCAACGCCAGATCTTGGCGGAACCCATGCAGCGGAACACCGCGCCGGCCATCGGTCTGGCGGCGCACATTCTGCAGTCCGTCGACAAGGACGCGGTCATGGGCGTGTTTCCGTCCGACCATGTGATAGGTCATGGGCCGATAGGTCATGGCGCAGGCAAAGCCGCGGCTTATCGGAATGTAGTGAAGGCCGCTCTCAAGAGCGCCAACGCCGGCAATCTGATGGTGATCGGCATCGAGCCGCGATGGCCCGAGACCGGTTATGGATATGTGGAGTTTCCGCGCGGCTCCAAGCCCGGAGCCGTCGCTCGCGTCAAGCGCTTCCACGAGAAGCCTGCGTTGGCGAAGGCGAAGCGCTATCTCGCCGCGGGCAATTTCTATTGGAACTCGGGCATGTTCTTCTGGCGGTGCGACGCGCTGCTCGACCAATTGCGGCAGCACCTGCCAAAGACGGCCACCGTTCTGGCCGCGCTCCCGGCCTTCGGCTCGCGCGGATTCCATCAAAAGCTCAGCCGGGCGTTTCCGTTGTGCGAAAACATCTCCATCGATTTCGCGGTGCTGGAAAAGTCGGCGCTGGTGCACGGCATTCCAGCCGCGGACTTCGGTTGGAACGACGTCGGCAGTTGGAACGCGGTCTACGAGCTGTCGGCGCGCGACGAGTGCGGAAACGCCATCGCGGCCGAATCGATTTGCCTCGAAGCGCGCAACAATTTCGTGGACGCCCGCGGCAAGCTGGTGGCGCTGCTCGGCGTAAGCGATCTGATTGTGGTGGACACCGCCGACGCGCTGCTGGTGGCGTCGCGAGACCGCGCGCAGCAAGTGGGCGACGTAGTGAAAGCGCTCGAGCGGGCCAAGCGCGAAGACTTGCTGTAATGTGGGGCAGCCAATCCTGGCTGCAAGCCGGCTTTCAGCCGGCTTTTCGTGGACAGTGCACTGGCAACTAGCCCTTGCGACGAATCCGAATGCTCCCAGGGCTCGGCACGGCGAATGCGCCAGCCAATTCTTGCCCATGTTCCCGAATCGCTTCGGAGACCACCGCTGCCTTCATAAGCTGGGCTCAGACCCCACAAACGGATGAGAATAACGCCCGTCGACGCTCGCCCTTGCCGAAAGACCAGTTCGCCGAAATCCTTGTCGGCCGTGATCAACACGCTGGCCGAAATCCGACTCTCCATTAGCACGACTTCATCCACTATCCCCGGCGACATCTCGGCTACGTACGCAACCCGGTGGCCATCGAGGCGAAGGCGTTCGACAATCTGACGCTCGACGCCTTCATCGGCCAGGAAAGTCACCGGGAAGTCGTCTCAAGAGGATAGATAACATCGGCGCGGAGGGCTTCAGCCGCAAACCCAAGCGCCGCCCGAACAGCGTCTTGGTTGAGCCGCAAGTGCGCGTCAAGTATCTGTTCGACCGTTTCTCCGGCGGCCAGTTTCTCCAGAATCAACTCGACGGTAATGCGCGTGCCTGCTATGACAGGCTTACCCATCATCACGCTGGGATTGGAAACAACCATCTCTCGGTAATCGCCCACATGTCCCTCTTTAATCCAGCATACTCTCCGGAACCCCCGAACAAGATTTTAATTCTGAGGCACTCTGTGGGGCAGCCAATCCTGGCTGCAGCCGGCTTTCAGCCGGCTCTCTTCGCCCTCGCGATACGCCGGTTTCCGCCGCAAAAGACGCTCCAGCCACCGATCGCTCCCCGCTCGTGTGAACGCCCTTCGGCCCGCTCCAACATCTATGGAAATGCGAAGTTATTTCGTGCGAGTCTTTGCCCGTTTGGCAGTCCTGTTGCCCCCGCCACAATCAAGAGCCCGGTTCTCCCTGGCCGGTAGCGACGACTGGCCCGTCGCCGGCGGCGCGCTCGGCGTGATCGGCGTCCCGGTTGAATTCGAGATAATGAATTCAACAGTCTGGCCGGCAATCAGCATCCCCTCCGGTCCTGATAGAATCTCCATGCATGTGGAAATCCGCTCTCATTCCGGCAATTGCCTGCGCCGCGGCTTTGACCGCCGCGCCTCTCGATAAGAAGGACGTCGAATACGCCCGCCCCGGCGGCAAGCCGGTGCTGCTCGATCTGCACGTTCCCGACGGTCCCGGCCCGTTTCCCGCCGCCATTCTCGTCCACGGCGGAGGGTTCGACGAGGGCAGTAAGAGCACCAACGTCCGGCCCTTGTTCGACCCGCTGGCCGATGCCGGCTTCGCATGGTTCAGCATCGATTACCGGATGGCGCCCGAGTTCCGCTTTCCGCAGGCCAATGACGACCTCAACAGCGCCATCCGGTGGGTGAAGGCGAACGCCGCGGCATACCGCGTGGATGTCTCGAAGATCGCCATCGTCGGCGAATCGGCTGGCGGGTTCCTGGTCAACTACGCGGGCACGCATGAGACTCCGGAAACGCGCGTGGCGGCCGTGGTCGATTTTTACGGTCCCGTGGATTATGGCAAGCTGGCCCAACAGCGGCGCGATCATCCCGAGCTTTTCAACATGGCGAGCATCGGCAAGCACATGGCGAATGGCGGCAGCGTGCGTTTCCTCGGCGCCGAGCAGCTCGACGCCGCGGGCCTGGCGAAACTCCGCGCTCTCGCGCCCATCTACGCGGTCCACAAGGGCATGGCGCCGTTTCTGTGCATCCACGGAACCAAGGACGATCAGGTGTCGTACGATCAATCGCCCGCCATGTGCGACGCCATGCATAAGGTGGGCGCGGTCTGCGACCTGATCTCGATCGAAGGCGGAGGACACGGCATGTCCGGATGGCGCGCGCCTCAGATGCAGCACTGGAAGCCCGAGATGATCGCGTGGCTTGCGAAGACGCTGCGGTAGTTCGCGCGAATATCCTCTGGCCTGCTGCTGCCACGCCCCCGCGCGGGCGGCGAACCGAAGGGTATGTAGGACAGACCTCCCGGTCTGTCCCTCTTTCTGTCACGCCCCCCGCGCGGGGAGCAAACCGAAGGGGGCAGTCGTTATCCGGGCTATCCCGCTGCGCCCTGATTGCCCATGCGGATCTCGTCGAAGAACGGCGTGCCCTGCTGCTGCCAACACGCGGCGGCGTAAAGGTACATGGCGGCCGACCAGGTTTGCCAATCCCGCCCGCTCGGCCGACCCGTCTGGGCCTTAATCCACTCGTTGAAGCCCCACTCCGCCTCGTTTTCGTGCCATGGCTTGACCAGTTCGGTCAGCGCCACCATCTTACGCGCCGCCAGTTCCATCCGCCCCGCCGCAACGCAGGCAGCCACATAGAAGCCGCAGACAAACGGCCACACGCCCCCGTTGTGATACTCGCCGGGCATGTTATATCGCTCATAGCGCGGGCGCCAATCGGCGTGATGCGGCAGGATATACGGAAACAGGCAGGGCGGCAAATCCACGGCCAGCTCCCCGCGGCGCCGCATGGCCTCACACTCGGCCTCAATCCATGCCACCAGATCTCGCGCCCGATCGGGCGACGCAATCCCAGTCAGCATCGCCAGGCTGTTGCCCAGCAGGTCGAAACGGTCGCTGTTGAAAAGTTTGTACGAGTAGAGAGCGTAATACGGCTTGGATGGCACTACCAGACCCTCGTGCTCATGGGGGTTCTTCACCTCGCCGCGAACCTCCAGACGGTTCATCAGCTCGCGCAGTTCGCTGGCGGACTCATGCTCGCCATAAAGCCGAAGATACGCGTAAACGATCGCGTTGACATACAGCCCGAAACCCATCACCCACTGCTCGTCGCGCCAATCGCTGGTCGGTAACTGCGCCACCATCGTCATGTCGTCGGGGCTCTGGTACTTCATCCACTTCAGGGCGTTCTGCGCCGCCTCGTCGAGGAACTCCGGCTGGTTGGCCGATTTCCTGTACAGCGCCAGGCCAAAGAGGAACAGCGGCGTCGTGTCGCTGGCGCCGCGGTCGGCTGGATCGTGCGCCAGCGATGGGATGTGGCCGCGCGGCGTCTGATTGGTTGCCAACGCCACCAGGGTGCGCCGCAGCGCGTCCGCAAGCTCCTCGTTGCCAGTGGCCAGAAAGCCCAGGGCTGAAATCATCAGGTCCCGCGTGTAAGGTTCCGGGTATCCCCACCCGGCGGTTCGGGGCAGTCCTTGAAACGGCCCCCGCGCGTTATGCAGCAGGACGCGCAGGGCCGCTTCTTTGGCCTGCTCGATGGAGGCAAGCGACTTCTCGTCCATAAACATGGCCACCTCGATGGCGTAAAAAGCTGCTCGGCGAAGACCTTCACCCCGCCGCCTTACTCTCCAGCCTGACTCTCTATCGGATTCCCAATCGGTCCGACACAATCTTCACGAAACGCTTGGCTACGTGGCGATAATCGAACAAATCGGCCACGCGTTTTCGGCCCGCTTCGCCCATCGCCCGCCGCAGACCGCTGTCCCGCATGAGTGTCAGCAGGTACTTGGCGATGTCCGGCACGCTGGCCCGGTATTCCGCCGTCCGCGGGTTTGGAAACACGATTCGATGGCTATCGTCGACCCCGTGGCCTTCCCCGAATACCGCTTCGCCGATCTTCCTCTCCTCCGCTACTTTCGCCAGGAATGCCGTCTCGCCGTGGACCATTGTGTCCAGAAATGCCATCGCGTCGATCGCGATCACCGGCTTTGCGCATGCGTTGGCCTCCACCTGAATCATTCCGAAACCCTCCAGCCGCGACGGCGCCGCGTAGATATCGCAGGCCGCCAATAAGTAGGGCATGAAGTTCTGCGAGACCACGTTGGTACAGTAAGTGACCTTCTTGCCGATGCCCAGTTGCGCCGCCAGTTCGAGGTCGATCAGGTTCTGTTGGACCGTGCGGGGCTGGGGCCAGACTTTGCAGACGTATCTCCAGTCCGGAGCCTCGGCATCGATCGCCGCCAGCGCCTGCATCACCTCCTGTGCGCCTTTGGACGCCGCGTCCCCGCCCACGGTCAGGATCATTATCTGGTCGTCGGACACTCCCAAAGCCTCGCGGATCGATCTCACCTTCGGGTCGTCGCGGCTGCGCGGCGCGAAGCTGTCCGTATCGCAGCCCACCGGCAGCACCTCGATATTGTCTCCCCGGATGCCATCCCTTATATATGTCTCCTTCACCCAGTTGGAGGTCACCAGGATCAGCGGCAGAGCGTTCAGCGCCTCGTGGTGCGCCGCCACATAACCGTCGGCCACCAGCCATGGCACGGTCTTCAGTCCGAACTGCTGCGGGTGCAGCACCAGATGCGGAACATGGCCCCAGAATCCAATGCCCACCACCACGTCCGGCTGAAACCAGCGGTAGTACCATTCCTTTTCCTGGGGCGATTCGAAATGTACGGGGTGCACATCCACGCCGATCTCGCTCAGGCCCCTGCACAATAACTGACCCTGCGTGGCCAGGCCGGCCGCCGATGGCGGGTATTCGGTCAGCACCAGCACTTTCACGATCGCCGCTCCCGCATTAGGACACTACCCCGCAGGCAGCTAAGCGTTTTACCGCCGCTTGCGCCGAGTCGAAACACCAGAACCCTTCTTCTCGCGGAGTGGTCCGCGCTTCCCAGCTATCGGGCTCATACCCGTAAAGATCCGTCATTAGCCCTCGCTTTTCCAGGTAGACATCGTCTGTCAGCACGTCCCGCCGGTCGGCATCTTCGTCAACCCGGGGCAAGTATGCCCGGCCGCCGTCTTCGTATGCAAACAGCCACAATCGCCTCGTATCGATACCGCCCGTTCGCCAAAGCTCAACCACGGCTTGGCAGCACTCCGCATGACGGCGATGCCGTGTGTACTCGCCCTTCGGGCCGTGGGTCAAAATCAGGTTGTAGCCGGTCCCAGCCAGTAGCCCCGCGGCGGTCTCCCGAACCTGCTCCGCCGGCAGCGGCGCTTGATCCGGTCCGTCGTCCAGATCCCCCATCTCACCCTCCGCCCCCAATCGCTGCAAGACCCGGCGGAACCTTGGAGCGCGGTCCGGATCCGAGCCTCTGCATAAGGTTACGATGCGCCAAAGAAACTCCGGATGGGCCAGTATGTAGCCGCCGCACCAAAGCGTCTCATCGTCCGGATGGGCGACCACAACAGCGGCCCGTGGCCGAGGGTCGCGCCGTACCTCATTGAACGGGATGGGTGTCATAAGCTGCGGGGAGGAGTCGGAGATCGGCTCAGCGCATTGATCTGCGGGCGCACTCGATTCGGAAGCCGTGGCTTACCACATGCACGCGCGTTGCCAACGTGCCGCGAAGTCGTGGCGCGCTGGGCGCCCTCTGGGCACATGCGTGCCGCGTTCACAATCGTGTGAACGCGCTTCGGTTCTCCCGCGGCCGCCGAAATGGCATGTTATTTCATAACAGGCCCTCACCACTTGGCGGCGTCTTGGCATTCCGCATTCCGATTGCATTCGCCGGCTGCATGCTACCTGCCCTGGCCGCCCGATCGCGATGCTACGATGAATCCCGCCCCTTCGACAAACCGAAATCCAAGCCCATCGCCGTGAAGGGATCAACCATCCAGGCGATGAAGCGATGAAGGTCTTCCGGGTGGATTAATGCCGGGTGGGCAGCACCCTTCATCCGAAACCTTGGGAATACAGGTCGTGACGTGCTCGCGTCCACTCGGACGCAATCGCCGCGGCTAAGCGCAACCAAGGGTTACGGCGGACAGTGCCGATCATCACCAAAAATGGTAGCGTGAAAGACTGAACCCAAGGGATTTGTCCCTGGGTGGCCGCATCACAGGCGCTCGTACGTCTTCGCGTCTCCTCGGACGAGACGCGGGCGCTGGGTTTTGATGGGCCAGACGACGATTTTCGACTCTTGCAGGGCGATATAGTTTCTACGGAAGCGGCGTATTGTCTCGGCGAGAGAGTCACGAATTCGCCGAAGTACATTGTGCTGAGTTCGTCCTGCGACTTAGTACCCGGTCGCCGAAACCATGCGGCATTGCTGCGCATTCGGGAAATCCGGGAGGACGAACGCGATTTTAGGGCCAAGCGGAATCTCCTTCTCAGGTTCATCCGAACCGACGCCATGCCGTTCGCCGCGCCACCCCCGGCTACCCGGAACCCGCATCCTGGAAAATCAGCCGGCATCGGGGCCGCGTGCGATAGCCTCAGCCGCGCCACTGGCTTCGCCGCCTTACCTTCACCGGCCCTCACCCGCCGCTGCCGCCCCGATTTACCATCGCCTTGTTAATGTTCCCCCAATCATTTGAGCGGATACAAAAAATTCAAACCGATACGCTACCCCTTTTCCCGCGCGATTCGCGATGCTACGATAACCTTCATCCGCCTCGCATCGTCCTGATTTCGCGTCGCTTGTTAACGACGCGAAATCAAGGGTCGCACAGATCACTGAAAGACTGAAGGCTAAACTAAACTGAACTGAACCAGCGAATCGCTCACGAGAATTGGCGAGGCTTCATTTTCCGGGACCCAGGTACGCGCCACTCCTGATTCGCTGGCAGGAACCAATCAGAGCGACCCAGAATGAAGCGTCGACTTTACTCATCGGGTCAACAGCCGGCAGCGCGACTTGATCGGAAAGCTTGACCATCGCCATGCGGCGATTGTTCCAATCTTCCTTGTTATCAGGCGTACGGGCAAGATTGAGATAGAAGGCGATAATTCCCTTTCCGAGAAATGATCTGCTGAACTGTTCGAATGACACACCTTCGCCGTTTATACATGCGAGCCCGTCCTTGCCCTCAAGGTAAGCTGCCATCGCGGGCGTCAGATTTAAGAATTTCGCCTCGACCATTCCATACGAAGAGAGGTAAAGGACTCCACTGGTTGTAGCAGCGGCGGCCTTTCGAATAGGGTCGTTGTCGGTCGGCCACTCGAGAATATGAATGCCGGCCTGGCGGAAAACCGCGATTAGAGCTGAATGCACGGCCGCCTCGGCCTGTTGAGTGCGCAACCGCTGCTGGGCGGTGGTCCGTACGCTATCATCTCGATCATCCGCCGCTATCTTGGCGAGGAGGCTCGGGTCGGCCAGCTTCCCGGTGGCAGTTGCGCGGACTTGCGCATCTTTGTCATCGACCGCTAGCTTCGCTAACAGGGCCTCATCGGTCAGCCTTTCGACAGCGGCCCTGCGCACGGCTTGATCCTTGTCCTGGACGGCAATCTTCGACAGCAAAGCCTGGTCCGTTAGTTTTCGCACGGCAGCTGCGCGAATAGCGTCGGCCGACTGTCCTTGTGCGATCTTACTCAACAGGGCTTGGTCGGTGAGGCTTCGTATCGCCAAGTCGCGCACGTCAGCATCTTTAGTCTCCACGACGACCTTCGCAAGTAGCGGTTGCTCGATTAACTTCGCTACTGCGGCAGTGCGGGCAGTCTTGTCGTCGTTCTGCAAGGCAATGCTTTCCAGGAGCGCTTGGTCCTTCAAACTCCGCAAGGCAAGATTGCGGATGTTGGCATCCTTGGTTTCGCCTACGACCTTTGCGAGTGAAGGTTGGTCGGTCAACTTCTCAGCGGCGGCCTCACGCACGTGTACGTCCTTATCCTCCAAAGCTACCCTGGCCAGCAGCGATTGGTCTGCCAGTTTTCGGACGGCCCTTTCGCGAGCATGCTGATTCTCTTCCTGGAGGGCAATCTTCGCGAGTAGGCTCTGATCGGCCAGCTCACTGATAGCGTCGGCGCGCACTGCCGGATCTTTGTCTTGCTCAGCCAACTTCGCGAGTTCGCGGCATGCATTCTGCTTTTTCAGATCGTTGCACTGATGTGCGAGATTATAAATATTTGGCTTGGCGTAGATCGGGGTCCCTGCTGCCAGAAGTAATGCGGCCACCAAGATCATCAAGTGTTTGAAACGGTTCATATAACCTCCCTTTAGTGCAGGGCTGCCCTGTGCGTCAGTTGATCGCCTCGTCCACCAGATAAAGCTCTGGCGCATTTGGGTTTGTCATCTTCACAACCATGTAGTGCAAAGCGGTGTTGGAATCAAAGAAAATGAGCTTGGTATCGCTGCGCGGGAGAGCATCGTACGGCGTTCCCTGTTTGTCATCCGCCACGACCACCATCTTCCCGCCGGTCCCGGAAGCCATGTACGCCACATGCTGACCGTCCGGACTGAAAACGAGCGTGGCGCTGAGAATCGTGTCATGTTCAGACTCCCGCTTACCATCTACCACTACGAATTCTTTGTTTCGCACTTCAGCTCCATACGCCACATGGCGGCTGTCAGGACTGAAAAGGGGACCTCCCAACATGCTGTCATAGGGTGGACTCTCCGCTCCGTCGAGCACTACAAACCACTTCGCGTTTAGTACAGCATCATAAGCTACACGTCGGCCGTCCGGGCTGAAGATGAGACTGCCTGTGCCGATGCCAGCGTAGGGCTTCCCCTCGACTCCATCTACAACCACAATCTGCTTCGTCTCCACTCCTGCCATGTAGGCTACGTGCTGGCTGTCTGGGCTAAATTTAGGACCTTCACCAATGCCTATGTAAGCCTTCTGCTCCTTACCATCTACCGCAACAAAACTCTTTCCACCTGCCGCGGCCAGATAGGCGACCCGGCCGCCGTCGGGGCTGAAGATAATGGTGCCTTTGCCGATGGAGTCGTAGGGTGTTCCTTCTTTGCCATCCACAACCACAAACTGTTTTGCGCCGATTGCGCCCGCCAGATACGCCAGGTGCTGGCTGTCTGGGCTGAAGACCGGACCGCCAACGCCGTCATACAGCTTCTCCTCCCTGCCATTCACAACTACTAGCGCCTTTTCGCCGATCTTGGCGGCATAAGCGACGCGCCGGCTGTCCGGACTGAAGATGAGGCCTCCAAAACCGTCGTATGGTTTGTCCTCTACGCCATCCACAACGCCGATCTGCTTCGCGTTCACGCGTGCGCCATACGCGGCCCGTTGGCTGTCCGGACTGAAGATGAGGCCCTCGAAGACGCCATCGTAGGGTTTGCCCTCTTTGCCATCGATTACAACAAGACTCTTTCCTCCAGTTCCGGCGGCATAGGCCAAGCGACGACCATCCGGGTTGAAAATGAGTCCGTCGATCCCGTCGTACGGTTTTCCCTCCTTTCCGTCGACCACGACAACCTTCTTCCCGCCGACCTTATTAACCACGTACGCCACGCGTCGGCCGTCTGGACTGAGAACAGGTCGCACAGCCAGACCGGCGAGCCGACCGATCAGTTTTTCGGTCGCGGTTCGTTGTGCCTGCGGTGGGGCGGATCCATTCGCCGCAGTTCGGGCTTGCGCCTCAACTGGGGCCGTTCCCTTTGGGCCATGGCTACGTAGAAGTTCAGCGATCTGCGCCTTGCCGCCCGCCAGCGCTACGTCTAAGGCTGTCTTTCCGAATTGCGTCTTTGCTTCGATTGAGGCGCCGGAGTCGAGCGGAATCCGCGCCGCCTCGATATTTCCCGAACTGGCCGCCGCCATGAGGGGTGTCCAACCTTTGACCAAGGAATCATCGGGTTCATCCGGATTTGCTCCGGCCCCTAGCCGAGATCGGAGAATGGCCAGATCACCGCGTTCGACCACTTTGACCAGCGAGTCCGCTGGGAACGCTTGTCGCTGAGCCAATGCCGTGAACGTCGGACCGCTGATGTTGACTAGCCCTACGACCATCCACGCAGCGGCAGCAAAGAGAAGCGGCTTCACCTGCACGGAGCAAGCTTAACACCAATATCGCCCCATCACTCCCGCCGGCAGAGAGTTTGCAACCCCAATTCCTCCGGGTGCTCGGGTGGGGGAGAGAATTCGTTTTCGAATTCCTCCGGATGTCGGTGGCGTGAGGCCGGTAGTCGCTGCGAAATAGCTAACTGGCCAGTCGTCAGATTCGGGTAAACTACCGGGAAAGTGGAGGAGCTGTGAACCTGCACCGATCCCGCTACCTGCCCACCCGTCGCACCGCTACGTTCCTGCTGTTCGCCCTTGCGTTCAAAACCATGGCCGTCGCCGGCGAAATCCACGTCGCGGCTGCAGGTGGCGATCTGGAAAAGGTCAGGGTCCTGCTCCGAGGCGCACCTGCTCTAGTTTCAAGTAAAGATGCCTACGGCGCGACGCCGCTGCATCATGCAGCCGGTAACGGCCGCAAAGATGTAGTGGCATTGCTATTGGCCAATAAGGCCGACTTAAATGCCAAAGACAACCAGGGCTTTACGCCTTTGCAAGTGGCGCTGCAAGAAGACCGCACAGACGTCGTCGCCCTGCTGGCGGCCAGCGGGGAGGACGTCACTACCACGGACAACAAGGGCAAGACGCCCTTGCACGATGCGGCGTTTAATGGCCACAAGGAAGCGGCGGAACTGCTGTTGGCGAACAAAGCGAATGTGAACGCCAGGAATGCCGCCGGCCAAACGCCTTTGCTGCTGGCGGCGGTCGCGGGCCGCAAGGACCTAGCGGAACTGCTCATTACGAATAGGGCCGAGGTCAACGCCGGAGAAGCGAAGGGGGCACGCCTTTACACGCGGCCGCGGCTGCTGGTCATAAAGATGTCTCTGAATTACTGCTGGCCAGCGGAGCCGAAGTCAACGGCAAAGACAACAACGGCCAGACTGCCTTACATTTCACTGCTTTTGAGTGCCATAAGGATGTCGCTGCTCTGCTTCTCGACAGAAACGCCGACGTCAATGCCAAGGACCACAATGGCCATGCGCCTTTAGCATGGGCGATCCATGATGGCTGCAAGGACGTCGCGGAAATCCTCTTCGGCAATCTTGGCCAGTTGACGGCAAGCATTCTGCTTGCCAGAGTCACACTGTCTGGAAAGAGCGGATACCTGGCGAATGTTGCTGGCCGAGAGATGGCTTGGCATAATCGAAATCGATCCGACCAGCGCCACCAGCGCAGAAGTCGTTTTTGTACAGAGCCGCATGGGTCCTCCCGCGAGAAGGCGTCACGAACTGCACTCTCGTCGAACGAGCGCAATTCCTTGGCCAGCTTCCGCCAATCTTCGAACGTCCAATGAGTTTACCAGGGAACTTGAACCTTCGGATCTGGGCGTGAGCAGTCAACGGGACGCGCTCAAGCAATCCCGAGAGGTCGGGGAACGCGGAGGTGGCCTCGCTCCGCTGGGAGTTTGGGCGCACTTGTGGGTCCTCGCGCAGACGCGGTGAGGCCGGGCAGCCCGTTCGGACTTTCGCGCGGCGGAATACCCGCGCCTTGCCTTCGTTCGATGCTCGCGAACATCCGTTTAGCACGAGGTTGGTTTTGAGGTTTGCAGAGGCTTCGCGAGAACCTGCGAGGCTGACTGCGGCGAGCGCTCTCTCGAAGCGCCTGATTATGGCCTGCCTGCTCGACAGCGGCGTCCTCATCGACATCTCCCGCGGCAGGACCGCATCAATCGATTACGTCGATATGCTTCCGGAGCCGTGGGCGATATCCCAGGTCACCGCAATGGAACTCCTCGTCGGAGCAAGGGACAAGCGGGAAGTTGCGTATCTCGATGCCTTCTTGTCTTCGCATCCGATCGTTCGGCTCAGCGAGTCCCTCGGCAAGAGGGCGTATCGGTTGCTCATGGACTACTCCAAGTCACACGGGCTCCATGTATTCGATTCAGTGGTTGCGGCAGCCGCCCTTGAACAAGGCCTCACTCTGGTGACCCGGAACAAGCGGCACTTGGCCATGATCGATGGTTTGATCCTGCAAGTGCCGGACTATTGAACTCCGGGCAGCTCATGGCCGGCTTCAGGCTGATCTCCGAGGTTCGCTGCTCGCGGGGCACGGTCGAAAACCCCTCATGCTTCGGCTTGGATCGGGGGGCGTGACTTGATATCCAAGAGCGCGAAGTGTGCGGATGAGCTTGGTGGTTCTTCTTTGGGGCGCTTTAGCGTCGCGTGAGGGACCGTACTCGATGTATTCGACACCCTGGTGAAGGATCTTACAAGTCAGCCGGCACAGGCGATGCGCCACCGCCCAGACGGCCTTGTTGTGGCCGAGATGCGGTACGATGCGGCGGTAAAGGGCCTGCAGTGCGCTGCCCTTAGTCTTTACCCGCGTTGGCGACCTGGTTCAGGACCCGCCGCATCGCCTGGTTGCCTTTCGGACTCCGATTGCTCTTGGATACTTCGGTCGACTCTTCCCGTCCGGGGCAGACGCCTACCTACAGATGCCAACTGCCGCGCGGGTTTTCATCACCTTTGGTGGCCCGCAGGGCCATGACGACAGGTAGTTAACCGGTTGCCAACCATTTGTTAACCTGCGGCCGCTGACGCCGGCAAATCACCCCGGACCAGCGGTTGTATGTTGCGGCTTGCCGCTACTTGGGCTGGACCCCCTGGTCACCCCCTGGTCCGCAACGGTCCCACCGGGACCCGTTTACCAGACAACCTGGTCAGTAGCTTGCGCACTTGGCGGCGAAATTCGCGTTTAATTCCAGTTCAAGAGATTTCGTCTATAGATTCAACAACTTACGCAGATTTCTGAACACCCATGCTGTACTCTGGTATTAGCATCCCATGCGTTCACTCCCAAAACCTTCGCGCGCCAACCCCGCCCGTCCCCCTATCCAGTCCACCCTTTTCACCAATCGGCTTTCGCCGCAAGGCGCCCATCGTCACGCTTCGCGCGATCCCTTCAAAAGTCCGCCGCCGCTGCGCCGGACGCACCCGCAACCCGCTTGCTCTGTCGAATTCGCCTCATGCCGTTCGCCGCGCCACGCCTGGCTACCCGTAACCCGCATCCTGGAAAATCAGGCCGGCATAGAGGCCGCGTGCGATAGCCTCAGCCGCGCCACTGGCTTCGCCGCCTTACCTTCACCGGCCCGCACCCGCCGCTGCCGCCCCCGATTTACCCTTATATATCAGCGCGATCGGCGCGCCCTCCACACCCCCCGCTCAGAATCCTCAATTCACCAAACCACGATATGCCAAACGACCCTAGTCCCATTTTCGGACACAAAGCAATTGAAGAGACTCTGCGTCTCCGCGTCTCTGCGTCGAAAGGAAACTGGCCACACTCTCCACATCCGCCGCCTCAGGACCCTCAACATACCAAACGACCCTAGTCCCATTTTCGGACACAAAGCAATTGAAGAGACTCTGCGTCTCCGCGTCTCTGCGTCGAAAGGAATCTGGCCACGCCGCCGGACCCTCCCCTACCCCCGTCTGTGGGTATGGCCATGCCCAACTGCGGTTACCAGCGCGCTAGCTCCTTGGTTTCCCAGTAGTTCCACTTTTTTATGCGCCCCTGGAGCGCAACGTGCAGGTAACATTCGCGCCGCCGCCTGCGCCTAGAAGGTATCATTCACATGGCTGCTCACCGTATTTTCAACTACTTCGGGCGAATTCTGATTGCCTGGCTGGCCGTTATGGCGCTCGCCGCCTCCGAACATCACGGCGTCGTGAAGGCCAACGGCATGCTGGTCCCCGGCGCGACTGTCACCGCCACGCAGGCAGATAAGAAACCCATCGTCACCACCACCGACGATAATGGCGCGTACAGTTTCGACGACCTTCCGGATGGCATCTGGACGATCACCGTGGAGATGCTGGGGTTCGCCAAAACCTCGCGCGAGGTCGGCGTTACGGCCGAGGCGGCCAGCCCGCAGTGGGATCTGAAAGTTGAATCGTTGAGCGCCCTGAATGCCGATCTTGAGGCGGCCAGGAAACCCGCGCCGGCTCCTGCGGCTACGCCAGCTACGCCTGCCGCTACGGCAACTACGGCAGCTACACCTGCACCGGCAGGGGCTGCTCCGGCGAAGCCCGCAGCCACTCAGCCGGCAACTGCTGCCGCCACCACACCCAAAGCCCCGGCCAGGCCCTCCTTGCGCGCCGCCCAACAGAATGTGCAAAATGGCCGCGGCGGATTTCAGCGTCTGGATGTCAACTCTTCCGGCGATCAGGCGGATGCCGGCGCGGGCGTCGATCTGGCCGGCGGCGACGTAAATCAAAGCACCCAGGATGCGCTCGTCGTGGGTGGCAGCGTTTCCGACGCCCTTGGGATGCCGCAACAAAACGACTGGGGCTTTGGCGGCCGCGGTGGCATGGATATGGGCGGCTTGGGAATCAACGGTGACGGCGCTGGCGGTCCCGGCGGTCCTGGCGGCTTCGGTGGCCGCGGCGCCGGCGGTCCCGGCGGCGGTGGTCCCGGCGGCCCCGGCGGC
>PLDF01000193.1 GCA_003135055.1 Bryobacterales bacterium
TCTGATCGTCTGCCATTGTTTTGTGGGCCGGGGGTTGCGCCAGGAGGGTTCGGTTTGCGAGGCGCTACCGAGGACTTATCTTTATGATACGGGAAGAGTTAGGGCGGAGCAAGGCAGGTTAGGCGTTTGGATTCAAGGGGTTGGGACTAGGGTAGCTTTTGCGTCGAAATTTGAGGAAAACCGAGCCTATTTGGGCTGCCTAGAACGCGTCCTCACTGTCGGAAGACTACTTTCTTTTCCCCTTCCCGTCGAAAATCGCGTCGTCCAGGGCGTCTCCGCGCTCCCATGCCCAAGTCTTGCCATCCGGGCCGTGGTCTGCGATCTCGGTGCAATCTCGGAAACCGAACTCGTCCACCGTGTATAGCCACGATCTCTTGCCGTCTGGGGACGTTACTCGGACGTGATTTTGATCGACCCATGATTCCGTGGAGAATTGGCGTGACGGCTGCTGTCTGGGCGAGCTACCGGATGTGTTCTCTTCATCGCCGGAGTCTGGCCCATCGGACGAAACGTGGAGCCACAGCAAAAGAGCGAGGAAAAGGGCGATGACCATCACAATGACAACCAAGACGACCAAGCCTATATACGCAAGGAACGCGAGTAGCGCTGCAAACGCGCCGAAGTAGTAGATAAGCAACGTCGCCCGCGTTCCCGCACGCACGCTTTCGGGTTGGACGGGCGCTGCGAGGCGCCACAGGGCATGAGCGCCGGCCCACATGTTGTGGCGTGCGTTAGCGAGCTTGCCGAATTCGAACGACGCCCTATTGCGGCGGAGTTCCAACGCAGGGCCCCATCGTTCCACAGCGGAAATGGGCCAACCAAACCACCAGAACAGCGGAAACAGCGAGCCAATCGCGATTGGGGAGAAAAGAAGAGCCAAGCCGCTACCGTCGATCGCAAGCGAGATCTCGAAAACCAGGATGAGTCCTGCCGCAGCCTGCCACAGGTAGGTCAGATACGGCGGGCTTGATGGATTAGGTTGACCAGCCTCGGCGCTAACTCCCGACATAAATGCCTCTATCTATAAAGACAGTGACTGCTCGGGGGGAGTTAACGAACTATACCTCCGCTGGCCCGTTCTGACAAACCAAATATTTATCAGGGCGGTAGTCGCGTCAGCTTCACGGTTTACGCGGCGGGATCGTTGCGGCCGGTATCGAGGTCTTCAAACTGCTCGATGACGACTTCTCCGTCGGGAAAGATGGCGCGAATCTGCAGCTCGGCGCCCATGGCTTTGAGATAGCTGCGCAGGGTGGAGACGTACATGTCGGCGCGCTTCTCGAGTTTGGAGACGGCTCCCTGGTTGACGCGGAGGGGCTGGGCGAGGGTGGTCTGGGTGAGGTTGCGGGCCTCGCGGAGCTGGTTGAGGGAGAGACGGCGCACTTCATCGCGGGCGCGGCGAGCAATCTCGGCGCGCTTCTCTGGCGAGGATTTGTGTCTGAGTTCTTCCCATCGGTGAGCCATTACGGTCCTCCCTTACTCGATCTCGTGCAGGTGGCGATCGTAAATCGCGTCGGCGATCGGGACGTTGACGTCGTACCAGCGCGGATCTCCGGTTTTGTCGCCAGCCAGAATCAGATACGCCATTCTCCGCGGATCGAAGGCAAAGAGGATCCGCCACGGACGGCCTCGATGCTGGACACGGAGTTCTTTCATATTGCTGTGCCGTGATCCTCTGACAACATCCACGTGCGGCCGGCCAAAGTCAGGGCCGCCGAATCGCAGCAGATCCACCGAGTACGTGACGCTGTCCTGCTCTCCGGCGTCCAGCGCTTCGTACCAGTCGCGAAATTCGTCGCTGACCTCGACTTCCCATGTCATGGCTATTATTCCTCATGAGGAATATTCCGTCAATGGAATAAGCGTATATGGGACGGGGCGGGCCGTCGAGATTACCGGCGATATAGTGGATCAAAGGCCCGACTATGCCCATTCCTGCCGTTGCGACGCCCACGACTGGACCACCGGCGACGCTGATTTACAACGACTGGTATCCGGCGATGCGCAGCGAAGCGCTCGAGGGCAAGCGCATGTCGACGGCGATGCTGATGGGCATTCCGATGGTGCTGGGGCGGCGCGAAGATGGGCAGCTTTTTGCCATGCGCGATTTGTGCCCGCATCGTGGCATTCCGCTTTCGTGCGGTTGGTTCGACGGCAAAGCGCTGACGTGCAAGTACCACGGTTGGGTCTTTGAACCGGTGAGCGGGAAGTGCATGGAGATTCCGTCGCTGACGAAGGACGATCCTTTTCCGCGCAACCTGCATGGCATGGCGTATCCATGCGAAGAGCGCGATGGCTATGCGTGGGTGTATGTGCCGGAAGCTGGTCGAGGACGGGTGAAGGCGGAGGATGCCGCGTTGTCTCCAGTGCCGGAGGCGCCGAAGTTTGGAGCGCGGTATCGCAGCGCGCATCTGACGGCCGATCTGCCCTGCAATGTGGATCACGGGATCATTGGGCTGATGGATCCGGCGCACGGACCGTTTGTGCATCAGGCGTGGTGGTGGCG
>PLDF01000150.1 GCA_003135055.1 Bryobacterales bacterium
CTGCTCGACCTGTTCGAGGTTGAGCGCCTCGGACGATTGCGCGAAGTCCTCAACCGCGTATAAAGATCCCCCACGTTCTGCTATGGCCACACCGATGGCATTCATCCTGGGATCGAGGATGTTGGTCCGATGCGCAGTCGAGTGCATCCATTCCTGTTCGATAGACTGCGGGTTCGGACCCGTGGCGATGTTCTCGGCGATGGCCGAGAAATGCGCGCCCGCGGAAGCAGCCAGCGCCATCAGCTCCGGTTCGCCGGAGTATTGGTGGGAGAGCGCCGGTTCACGCGCCATGCGGACAGCGTGGGCCTGTGCAGCGGCCGCAAGCGCTGCGTTCCAACGCAGAGCGGGAAGCCCGTGCTCCTGCCGATTCTGGTTGGTCAGCTCGAAAATGCGCCGCGCCCGGTCTTGCGAATGAGCATTCGCAAGGCATGAACCCAATGCGGCAGGAAGAAGGGCGACCCGGAGCAATCTGCGAACTGTGACTGCGATTCTCATATCGCTCAGCTAACGTGCAAAATCCTCCGGAATGTCGTGCTGCCAGTCCAGAAGAGCCTCTGCCAGTGTGAATTTCCATGGATAACCGAGTTGCCTAAGCCCCCTGGGGTCGATCGAAGTGGAGCGAAACAACTTCCGCACCCGCACGGGGCTGATGGGTTGCCGGATCCGGAACAACGATGCAACTCCGTGAATCGGGTAGGAAATCCCCAACAGCAGCGAACGGGGCAGATTCAGCGGAGAGCGCCGTACGCCTGCTGCCTTCTGAATTGCCGTGACATAAGTCTCCAGCGTGGGAGGCGGGTCCATGGAGAAATTCAGCAGCGCTAAGCTTTCTCCGCTCTCGTCCTGATGTCGTAACCCGAATTGCATCACCCGGCAAAGTTCCTTCACATAGCCGCCGGCTTTGCGAGTCTGCCGGTTTCCCATGTAGACAAAGTACCCCTTCACGACGCTGCGGATGAGCCTTGTCACATTCCCGCGTTCGCCTGGGCCAAAAACGACGCCGGGGCGAAGGATCAGCAGCTTGCGGCGATTGCAGGCGGCCTGCCACACCATGTGCACCTTCTCGGCCGCCAGCTTGGAGCTTCCATACGGCGAATCGGGCACCGGCAACGATTCCTCATTCTTCAACTCCCCTGAGGGACCATAGGGAGCGATGCTGCTCGTAAATACGACCCGCTGACAACCGGCCGCGGACGCCCAGGAGCACACATTCTCCGCACCGTAGAGATTCGTTTCGAAATATTCGTGAGGCTGGTGGCCAGGTTCCCTGTGAACGGCGGCCAGGTTGAAGATGAGATCGGGATTGGGGAGAAGGCCGTCCGGGATTGGCTGGCGAACGTCCCAGCGAACCCAGGCCGCTCGTCCCGTTTGGAATTCGCGATGGAGTGGCGCCGTCCAGGGTTCGTCGCGAGGCGGATTCAGGTCGACGAGAATGACCTTCTCCGCCAGATTCTCTCCGAGCCAGTACATGGCCACATGGGTGCCGATAAATCCTGTACCCCCGAACAGGACTACTGTGCGATCGCTGTTCACGGTGCTCAGGCTGGATGTTTCCACGTTTGATTCCGTCCGTTGTCCACGTTCGCCAGCGCCAGATCCACGGGTTGCATTTCCGGCTGCTGCGCTTGCCCGCTGAGAACGGGAAGAAAACGCGCCGCAATGACGTCTATGGAGAAGTTCTGTTCGGCATACTGGCGGCCGTTCGTCCCGAACCGTGCGCACAGCGCGCGATCGGCAAGAAAACGGTCCGCCGCCGCGATCAATCCTGCGGGGCCATCGGGAGACACCACCAGGCCTGCCTGTGCCTGCTCAACGACCTGCGCTGCTTCATTGGCCGCCGGCGCTGCGACGATCAGGGCGCGCCCCGCGCAGAGATAGGCGAGCGTCTTTGACGGAACCGCGAAGGCTCCTGCCTCGGAATCCAGCAGGGCGATCAGCACATCGGCCGAACCCAAAACCTCCGAAATCCTCTCGTAGGGCTGGAAGGGCAGCACCGTCAGAAACTCAGGGCTCACCTTATGGGATCTCTCGCGAAGCCAGTCCGCTCCGGGGCCGGCCGCAATGACCAACAGTCGCGCGTCTCCCCGTTTCTCAAGATGTTTTGCGAGATCCAGCAGCAGTTCAGGGCGGTGCTTGGTGCCGAGGGTGCCGGAGTACATGAAACAAAACCGGTCAGCGACTCCATTTTCACGCGCCCATGGATTGTCTCGCGGAGTGGGCAGAACCTCATCCAGGGGCGCCCAGTTCCTGATCACCGTGATTTTCGACTCCGGAATTCCCCACGTCCGGATGAAATCGGCAAATCCTGGGGCGATACAAACGATCGCATCCGACCGCCGCATCAGCTTCTTTTCGAGGCGCTCAAAATAGAGCCCCCCGGCCAGCGCCAGCAGCCTGGACTTCTTCCGCAGGACGAAGCGAGCCGCAACAAAGTAGACGTCCTGGAGCCAAAAGACAAACCGCGCATGATGACGCTGTGAGGCCTTCTGCAAAATCTTCTGCGCATCCAGAGGCATGTTCGCGGAGATCACGACGTCGGGTC
>PLDF01000396.1:0-388 GCA_003135055.1 Bryobacterales bacterium
CGGAGGGCGTGGACGGCAGTGTTTTCGAAGGGATCCAAAAAGCCGTCGCCGCAGACCGTTACACGTTTTTCACCGAGTTTTTCAAAAATTTCTACAATACGGATCTCCTGCTGGGCAAGCGCGTCAGCGAACAAGCCGTCCANNGACCCACGCGGAGGAAGTGAACCGCGAGTTGGTTAACTTCCTTGGGGAAGGAATCGGAAAGCGTACCACCTCTGCGTCCTAACCCGAAGCAGCTGCCTCAAAAACCTTTCTTCGGGTTTTGGTTCATGGGGCGCCGTTTCAGAGTGGCGCCCTAACCGTCACGTGCTCCACGTGTGAAATAGATGGTCGGCGTATTTGGGGAGGCTGTCAATGCCCGCCATAGGGTGCTTAAACGGATTCGGGA
>PLDF01000396.1:440-8471 GCA_003135055.1 Bryobacterales bacterium
TTTTGGGGCACCACTTACCTGGGCATCCGGATGTCGCTCGAAACGTTCCCGCCGCTCGAGCTGGTCTCCATCCGCTATATAATCTCCGGCGGGCTCCTGGTTCTCTTCGCGCTGGTCCGCGGGCTGCCGTTGCCGCGCGGCCGTGAGCTGAAGGCCGCCTGCCTCAGCGGACTGCTGGTGCTCGGAATCGGCAACGGCGCTCTGGTCTTTGCGGAAGTCGCCATCCCCAGCGGCATCGCCGGCCTGATTGTCACCATGTCGCCGTTCTGGATGATCGGCGCAGAAGCGCTGCTTCCCGGCGGCGAGCGCCTGCATGCGCCTACCATCGGCGCCATGGCCGTGGGATTGATAGGGGCCTCGCTGCTCTTCACGCCGGACGCCGGCGCGGGCATCGACCGGACCCTGCTTTACGGCTTCCTGATTCTGCAGATCGGCATGGCCGGATGGTCGTTCGGCTCCATCTATCAGCGGCGGAATTCCGGAAAGGCGCACCCTATCATCGCCGGCGGCGTGCAGCAGCTTGCGGCGGGAGTCACGCTCGCGCCATTTGCGCTCGCCATTCCGCAGCACCCCATCCACTGGAGCCTCCGCGGCATCTGCGCCATTCTCTATCTGGTGACTTTCGGTTCGATCGTGGGATACAGCGCATACGCCTACGCGCTCGACCGGTTGCCGGTGGCGATCGTCTCGGTCTATCCGTATGTGAACTCGATTGTCGCGGTGGCGCTGGGCTGGCTGTTTTATCGCGAGCGGTTCGGCGCGCGCGAAGCGCTTTCCATGTTAGTGATCTTCGCCAGCGTCGCCTTAGTGAAGCGTTATTCGCGGCATGGCGCGCACTAATCCCGGCCGACCATCTTCGCGCCCAACGCTCCGCCTGCCATGCTCACGCACGTGATGAGCACGAAACCGATCGCCAGCATGATCAGCAATCCCGGACCGCTTGCCATGAATTGCGCCACCTGCTGCAAGTAAGGGTCGTTGGCGGAAGGCAGGTTCTTGATTTGCTCCTGGAAGATTCCGTTCAGCTTCCCGGAGAGTCCTTCCGCCATGAAAAACACGCCCCACATGGTGAACATGACAAGGCCGGTGATCCATCCCAAGTGCAGGCCCGCGCCCACGTTGAGTAAGTTCTGCGTCTTTCGCCGGTAGAAGAACACCGCGATAAAGCCCGCTGCCAGCCAATTCACGATGGGCAAGAAGCTGAAAAACATCGCCGCCACGCCTACAAATAGGGAGATCCGCACCGCCACCGGATTCCGGAAGCTCACTGGCATCGCGAAGCGCGGCGGCGCCGCCGCAAACGCCGCTGCGGGCCCTCCGGCGACCGGCCCCGCCGCAAACGCTGTGGCCGCGCGCGTCACCGGCGCGGGAAGCGCCGGCGTAAGAACTTCGGGCGCGACGATCTCCCGTTGCGGTTTGCCGCATTTGTGGCAGAAGAGAGAATCGGGCGGCAGCTGCGCGCCGCAGGTACAGGTTTCCGGCATGGTTAAGGCCCTCAAGGAGCCACCTCCAGTTTACCTGTTCCGCCTGTCACAAAACCGCATTGGCCGGTGTTGATGTACTGTGAACGCACGCAGCCCGGCGCTGGAACAGATGGAGACTCGCGAAGCTTCGTTCGATTTTGAAGCGTTCTTCCATGCCCATTACCAGCGCATCGCGCGCGCGACCGGCCGGGTGGTTGGCGACCACGCGCGCGCCGAAGAGATCGCCGTGGAGGCCTTTTGGAAGCTGTGGCGGAACCCGCGCGCTCAAGGCGAAAAGGCCGGCGGATGGGTCTACCGGACGGCGGTGCGGCTGGCCCTGAACGAGTTGCGGCGGCAGGCGCGCTCCACGCGCTACGAGCTCTTATCGGGACCGGGGCGCCAATCGCCGACGCCTGAGGAAGCCCATGCCGCGGCTGAGCGGCGCGAACAAGTTCGCCGCGTGCTGGCGGCTCTGGACGCGCGTCAGGCGGAGTTGCTGCTGCTGCGCAGCAACGGCCTGAGTTATGGCGAATTGGCAGCGGCGATCGACGTGAATCCCGCTTCACTGGGAACCCTGATCGGCCGGGCGCAGCAGGCGTTCCGCAAGGAATATCTCAAACAATATGGAGAGACGAAATGAACGTGAACCGATGGGTAGACGACCGCCTGGCGGCGCTGGACGATGGCGGCGAATGGCAGCCGGAGGCGTCAGTTGCGCGCGCGCGGCTGCGCGATTTAGACCGGCGGGCCAGGATCAAGCGCCGGTGGGCCTGGGCAACTGCGGCGGCGGCGTGTCTGGGATTGCTGACGTTCATACAGCCCCGGGCGTGCGCCATGCCGCGAGGTTGCTTCCAGAGCGTCACGGAGAATCCCGCCCCGCGGCCCGTCGAGGCTGCACCGGTAACCGACAGTGTAGCTTCGGCTCGGGCGGCAGTATCGGCCCAGACTGCTAAGCCGCAGGTAGCCGCGCCGGCAGTTGTGCCGGCAGTCGCACCCGTGACAGAGACTCGCGCAGCGCGCAATTACAAAGAATCGGGATCGGCCGGCGCTCCGATCACATGTGAAGTCTACTCGGATTATGAGTGCCCTTCCTGCGCCGCGTTCTTTCGCGACACTATGCCGCTGCTGATCGCCGGCTATGTTCAAACAGGCAAGGTGAGGTTGCTTCATCGGGACTTTCCCTTGCCACAGCATCGGTATGCGAAACTTGCCGCGCGCTACGCCAATGCGGCCGGCCAAGCCGGGCAATACGACCTGGCGGTAACCCGGCTCTTCCGGACGCAAGACCTCTGGAGCGTGAGCGGCGACATTGAGGCGCAACTGGCGCCGGCTCTGCCGCCCGCAGTCATGCGCAAGGTGCATGACATGGTGGAGCACGACCAGCGGCTCGACGATACGGTGACGGCCGATCAGGCGATGGGAGTCAGCGACCGCCTCCGCGCGACGCCTACCCTGGTTGTCGTGTGGAAAGGAAACCGGCAGGCCATCTCGCCGATTCCTTCTTATGATTTACTGAAGAGCTACCTGGACGATTTGCTGGCGCGGCAGTGATGAGTCAGGAGACTTAGAAACCTTCGACGCAGAGACACCGAGATCGGCGCAGAGAAGACATTTATAGTGTTCTCTGCGTAACCTCTGCGTCTCAGCGTCTCTGCGTCGAAGGTCTTAAGGCTCTACTCTGCTTGGTCCCTCAGAAATCGAACCGCGCGGCCAGTTGCAAGAACCGCGCCTGGCTGGCGCCGTTGATCAAGCCGTAATTGGGCGAGTTAAAGATTGGCACGCCGGCAGAGTTGGCGGATACTGTCAAAGCCGACAAGGCCGGGGCTGAGAAGTTGGTATGGTTCAGTACGTTATACGCTTCCAGCAGAATGGTCATTTTCAAATGTTCTCTGAGATCGAACGCCCGGCCTACTGCGATGTTCGTGGAGATTTGACCCGGCGCGCGCACCACGTCGCGGCCCAAATTACCGATCGTGACTGGCAGCTCCTGAGCGCGCGCCGCGCCGGACCCGGAGTAGAAAGGACCAGAGGGGACCAGCGGAAAGTTAGCCGCCGTGTCGGACAGCAGATACTGAACGCCCGTGCCGTTCGGCGTTTCCGGAGTTAAGAGACTCGCGCCCGTTGCGATGTAGTTTGGGCGCTGCTGAGTAGTTCCCGTCTGAGCGGCATTCTCGTTGGTTTGCCCTATGTAGAGCGGCAACCCGTTATGGATAGTGACGATCGGAGCGATCAGGAAGCCGCGTTCCCACCGGTTGCCCTTCGTCTGGTAGCGGACAGTGGCGGTGAAATCGTTGGGGCGGTCGAATTCGCTGAGACCCTTGTTCAGACCCAGGAACTGTTGCGGGAACTCCCCTAAGTTCAGGCCGGAAGGTTGAGAAAAACTGTAGATGCCGCTGGCGTCGTCGAGCGACTTGGATCGCGTGTAGTTGGCGACAAAAGCCAGGTTCGCTCCGAATTGGCGCCGGACACTGGCCTGCAGGGCGTGGTAAGTGGAAGTGCCTTAAAACTTCAGCGAGTTGAAGCTGCCGATATTCGGGTATGGCCGCGCTTCCTGGGTGGTAAGCGTGGTATTGGCGAGGGCCAGGGCCGCGTCGATAGCGGGATTGTATGGCACGGTATTGGTTGGCAGGTTGACGGCCAGATGCACTCCGTGGGAGCCGACGTAATTCACATCGGCGATTACGCCTTTAACCAATTCCCGCTGTACGCCGAAATTCCACTCCTCGGCATAGGGGTCTTTGTTAGTCTGTGTGAAGCCGTCATAATCCGTAAGAGTGAGAGGATTCGAGGGAGAGTTAAACTGAGCGATGTTGGCTTGCGGATTCGAGGGATTATTGGTTACAACATACGGCATTCCCTGGGACAGACTATAGGGTTGGGCTTTGCCCGTGCCCAGATTGGCAAAGGCCTGCTCCACATTATAGCCGGGGAACAACACCTGGCCGCCGAGATCGGAGAAGATTCCGCCATAGAAGATGCCGAACCCGACGCGGATCACGGTCTTGGGAGTGATGCTATAGGCAACGCCAAGCCGAGGCGCAAAGTTGGTCTTGGACGAGGTCAGGTTGAGCGTGTCCGAGGCCCCGTTCTGGCCCGCGAAAAGTATATCGCCCGTGGTGGGATCGACGCGGGAATATTCGTTGTGGGCCGCGGTAAACGGAGCTTCGTATTCCCAACGAATCCCGTAGTTCAACGTCAGGTTCGGCCGGATTTTCCAAGCGTCCTGAACGTACAGGCCCAGGTTAAAATTGCGCCTGCCGATCAAAGGCTGAGGAAGAGAGTAAGTCGAAGTCTTGATATCTCCCAGCAGAAAGTCCGCTAGGCCGTCGATAGCGTCGCCCGAGGTGTTTTTCGCGGAGGTGAGCGAGCCGTCGAAAGTGTAGCTGCCATTCACGTCGGCGATGGGGTTATAGTCGTCGAACTGATCCCTGCGGAGCTGCGCGCCGAACTGGAGCAGATGATTTCCAATCGATTTATTGTTGTTGACGATGAACTGATAATTGTTGTCGATCTGCGTGCGAATCGTGTTGCTATTGCTGCCGAGCATGGCAAATCCATCGATGTTGATTTCCGGCGCCGCTGTGCCGAACTGGTTGGCGATGCCCAGCGTCTGGAGGTCGTTGATGCCCTGGCTGGGGGGAACAACCTCGGAGTTATTGCGGAAGAATCCGAATCGGATGTCGGTGATAAAGGTTGGGCTCCACGTCTGCGTCAGGCCAACGGTATTCTCATAGCCGGTAGTCGCAGTGTCTCCAACGGCGCTGTCCAGAACGCCCGGAAAAGCAGGCGCCGTCGGGGAGTAGTTGTTGAAATGGACAAAAGTTGCGAAGAGGCGGGTATGCTCTGAAATGGTTTCGTCAATGCGCGCCATCCCGGTGTTATTGGTGGGATGGCTCGACCCGATCGAGACATAGTTATTGGTTGCAATGTTATCCGTCGGGTTGAACGTGCCAGGCGAATCGGGCGCTGGAACCAAGCCTAGAATCTTGAGCGCAGCCGGGTTCAGCAAGTTACTGGGAATAATGTTGCCGGGATACGGGGTACGGGTGGTTGGACTATAGACCAGCGTGGGTGAAGCGGAAAAATTGCCCGCCGCATAAGCGCCGTAAGGAATTGAGGATGTGGTGCTATACGGCGATGCTTGGATCAGGCCTTCGTAATTGACGAAGAAAAAGGTTCTATTCTTCCCGTGATAGACCTTCGGAATGGAGAGAGGCCCGCCGAATCTGCCGCCGAAGAGATTGTAGCGGTCTTCCGGGCGCTTCTTGCCGATCACGTTGCTGAAATAATTATTGGCGTCAAAATCCTCATTGCGGAAGTACCCGTATGCCGACCCATGGTAGTTGTTAGTCCCGGACCTTGTGATCAGGGTGACAACGGCGCCGGCGGTCCTGCCATATTCGGACGAATAGGAGGACGCGAGCACCTTGAATTCCCCAATGGAATCGGCGGGCGGCAAAGTTTGCGGACCTCCCGTGGAGCCAGTGACCACCGAAACGCCGTCGATCAGGAATTCGCTGTTGAGAGTACGGCTGCCATTAACGGATAGCTGCGACGTGCTCAAGCCGCCTTGGCTGGTGATGTCGCCGCCGGAGGAAACGCCGGGCGTCAAAATCAGCAGGTTGAGAACGGCGCGGCTGGGCAGCGGCATGTCCTCGAGTTGGGACGGCGTGATGGTGTTGCCCAGGGATGCAGTCTCCGTAGACAACTGTCCCGCGCTCGACCCTTCCACCGTAACAGTCTCGGCGACTGCGCCCAGTTGCAGCGTGACATCGATATCGGCGCGCTGATCCACCGAAAGAGTAAAATTGGAAACTTGCACGTGCTTGAAACCGGCGGCCTCCACCGCGAGGTTGTAGCGGCCCACGGGAAGGTCGGGCGCCCGGTAGACGCCACTTTCGTTGGTTTTACCGGTCCATGCCTTTACACCTGTATCGGCGTTAGTAATGGTCAGCGTCGCCGCGGCGACAGGCGCCTTGGTTGGATCGGTGACGGTTCCGGAAATGATGCCGGTGAGGCTTTGGGCCCAGGCGAAGGATCCGAAAGCGATGACAAAAAGGCAAAGCATTACGCGCGATGCAACGTGGCACGACTTCATACAGTGACTCCTCTAAAAAAGTTTGCTCACAACAATTTACTCATAACCCCCCTGGCATTCCACATTGTGAAATACCATACTTCACATCCTGCTCTGAGTCTATTGCCATATGATTAATGTGTCAACACCGAAAAAGGGCTGTTTCCGTGAAAATACCTGGATAGCGGTTAAAGACCAAGATGTTGCATGCACTGAAGCGGCGGCGGCTTTCCATCCCGATCGCGGCGGTTTTGGCGGTCACGGCCTTCGCTCAGAGCCCAGGCGCACAGACGGCCGCGCAGACTAAGGATGAGTTCGCCGACTCCAAGCTGTGCATTGGCTGTCACACTAGCATCTACGACACCTACCGGCACACTGGGTTGGCGAAGTCGTTTTATCGCCCCAGCCCTGCGAACAGTATCGAAAATTACGGCAAGGGCAATCCGTTCTACCATGCGCCCACGGGAGCGTATTACGCCATGGCGCTGCGCGCCGGCAAGTATTTTCAGCAGCGGTGGCAGATAGGCGCCGATGGCAAACCGGCCTACCGGCAGGAGTGGCAAATCGACTTCGTGATGGGCTCGGGCAATCGTGTCCGGACCTATCTGCACCCTGGCGCGAACGGAGTGCTGGTAGAGCTTCCCTTGGCCTGGTACTCCGAAAAGGGCGGCTATTGGGCGATGAATCCGGGCTACGATACGGATCGCTTCATCACTCCGCGAAAGAAATATCCGATCACACGCATCGATTCGAGCAGATCGGGAGCGGACGGCGGCAGATAGATCTCGCTGACAGGCGCGGGCGTGTCGCGCGGGTTGGCGCTGTGCTCTTTCATGACGCGAGTGCTCGCGGCCACGGGGGAAACACGGGGGGAAGGGGCGACAAAAGGGATCGCGTCCGGCGGCCTGGCGAGAACGAGCCCAGCGTAGCATCTATCACTCTTATGCGGCTCAACAGTGACCAGACGAAGCGGCGAAGTGCAGATTCTGCCGGTGGGTAAGAATCTCACGCCCCTGCAATCTGTGGCCGACGGCACGACCCCGGGCTCCTATCCTTTTGAAGGGCCACAACTTAGGAACTTGTTGCATCCAGCACCGGAAAGGCGTGTGATTTGGCACCAGAAGTGCAGTACAGTTAAGTGGAGCAGTAAGAAACATGACGAAGCGGGCGGTGTTTCCAGTTTTCGCAGCAATTCTTTTCGCGTTCCAATCGCCCAGCGCTGCTCCCGCGCCGCAACAAGAAAACCGGCAGCAGCCCAAGAAAGACGCCAAGGGTCAAAGCGACTCGATGACGGGCTGTGTCGACGAGCAGGAGGGCGCTTACGTTCTGACCAACGATCGCGATCTGGCGCTCATCGCTATTCTACAGGCGGACGGCTTCCCAACCGAAGCGTTCGCCAAACATGTGGGGCACAAAGTTACTGTTCTGGGGACTGCAATCCCGGGCGGGACCCACCCCACTTTTAAGGTGCGGAGCATCGCGGCGGTCAGC
>PLDF01000342.1 GCA_003135055.1 Bryobacterales bacterium
GGGGAGACGGATTCAGAGGCTGCCGCGCCGTAATCTCGCCGGCCTTTTCCATTCGTGGCGCACTGGGCGCCCTCTGGGCACCTGCGTGCAGCGTTCACACTCTTGTGAACGCGATATGTTTCCAAAACTGTTAAGCACCCGATGCCACCCTGGATGCCACGGATGCCACCCTGCGAACCAGTCGCATAATACCCGCCTTTTTGCGCGGCTCGAAATAGTCGCGGTTTACGATCGTTGGCGTCCGCTGTACGGACAGGCCTCGAGGAAGAGCTGGAGCGCGCGCGGCGGCAACCGCTGGCCCGGCGAACCTGACCGATGATCCGCTTTTTGGCGGACGCCGAAGTCAAAGGCATGACCACAGCCTGCACGTCCCCGATCGAAAGTCTGTGGTCAACATGTCGATTACCATGCGTGAATTCTTAGCCAATTCCGTTCGGGTTTCAAGACCGCCACGGTTTCCATCATCGGGAAGGCCGCAAACAACCGCATCTAACTGCCCTCGCCTCAATAGTTAAGAAACCGCACTCTCTTCTGTTCTTCCATGACAGTCTAAAGGTGATCTCTTCTCCAAGCCCAGTCACCAAAAATTACAAAATCTTTCCACCCATAGATGCACGAACTTACGTTCAACTTAGGCTAACTCCCTCTAACCCGCGTAGTAAATTGGTATTAGTGCTTATGCATTCACTCTTGTGGAGCAGCCAATCCTGGCTGCAGCCGGCTTTCAGCCGGCTCTCTCGGCTCGCCGGCAAATCGGTTTCCGCCGCTAGCGGCCGCCCGTCCCTCATACCCAGCCTCGAAACACCAAACGACCCCAGTCCCATTTTCGAACACTCCGCGTCCGCCCCAAACCTACGGCCGCCCTGGTCCCCGCCGCCGGAAACGCACCCCAGCCGCCTCCCGCTTTCGCCAAACCTCGATATACCAAACGACCCTAGTCCCATTTCCGGGCACTCCGCTCCACATCTGCCCGCCACACCCAATTCGAAGACGGCATCTCCGCTTCCTCGCCCAATTCAGCCGTTGCCTTTCAACTCAAGCCCCTCAAAAACTCCGCCGCCGCTCCGCGTTTCCTCCCAATCTCCGCGCCTCCGCGTTGAAAGCACAGCCGGCACACTCCCCACACCCCTATTGACAGCCGCCCCCGCAACGAGGTATCACTACGTAATCCCGTGGGAGGATACTGCTTTATGAGATTCCGTTTCGCCGCCGCCGGAAGTGCGCTTCTGGCGCTCGCTCTTGCATCAGGTCCAGCCGTTACCGCGGCACGCGCTCAAGCCAAGAAAACCAAAGCCGCGGCCGCGCCCGCCACAACCGCCGCCCAGCCGCAAAAAATCGACGAAGAGTACACCAAACTCATCAAGGAATATCTGCAGGATCCCCGCATCTCCACGGACCTGGTGGATCACATGCCTGCGTCCGACACCGTCCCCTCGCCGCTGAAGTTCCTGGGACGCATCCCCGGCAAGCCCGGCGAGCTCACCTACGTCGAAGACATCCATCGCTATTACGGCGCCCTCGCGAAGGCGTCTCCCCGCGCCAAACTCTGGAAGCTCGGCACGTCCGAAGAGGGGCGCGACATCATGGTCCTCGCCGTCGCCAATGAGGAGACCATCAAGGACCTCGACAAGTATAAGGATATGCTGGCCAGGCTCGGCGACCCGCGCAAGATTAGCGAGCAGGACGCGCAGCAGTTGATCCACACCGCCAAGCCGATTTACTGGATCAATAGCGGCATTCACTCGCCCGAGACCGGCGGGCCCGAGATGCTTATCGAGCTTGCGTACCGCCTGATCGTCGAGGAGACGCCGTTCATCCGGACCATCCGCGACAATGCGATCGTCTTCATCACTCCCGTTCTCGAAGTGGATGGCCGCGATAAGGAAGTGGACACGTTCTACTATCGCAAGGAGACCGGCAAAGAGGCCCCGCCGCTGATGTATTGGGGCAAGTATGTGCAGCACGATAACAACCGCGACGGCATGGGTCAATATCTGGCCTTGACTAAGAGCTTCACTAAGGGAGTGTTGGAATGGCATCCTACGATTCTGCACGATCTGCATGAGGCGCAGACGTATCTTTATGTATCTACCGGCACCGGCCCCTATAACGTGTCGCTCGACCCCATCGCCATCGACGAATGGTGGCTGCTGGGCGAAACCGAAATCATGGAGATGACCAAGCGCGGCGTTCCCGGCGTCTGGACCTATGGCTACTACGACGGCTGGGTGCCTAACTACCTGTTCTGGATCGCGCTGACTCACAATTCGTTCGGGCGCTTCTACGAAGTGCAAAGCTATGGTCCCAACCCGAGCACGGTCACTCCCGGCGCGGCAACCACCAGCCGCGAATGGTTCCGGCCCAATCCGCCGCTGCCCACCATTCAATGGGGTCCGCGCAACAACACTAACATTCAGGAATCGGCGATTCTCATCGCTTTGAATAAGGTGGCCAAGGAGCACGAGCTGTATCTGGAAAACTACTATGTGAAGACCAAGCGGTCCGTCGATAAGGGTAAGAACGGTCCTACTTACGCCTGGCTGATTCCCGCCGCGCAGCGCCGCAAGGCCGACGCGGCGGACATGGTGAACGAGCTTCGCCGGCAAGGCGTCGAAGTCCACGCCGCTGACTCGGCTTTCAAAGCCGGCGGCGCCGATGTGGCGGCCGGCGACTACATCGTCCGCGCCGACCAGCCCTATCGCACCCTGGCCGACATGTACTTCAGCATTCAGAATTATCCGCCGGTCAATCCCCGTCCCTACGACGACACTGGCTGGACCATGCAGTATATGCGCAACGTCAAGTTGACTCCGCTGACCGATAAGTCGATTCTGGACCGCCCCATGACCATGCTGGCGTCCGAAGCCAAGGCGCCGGGCAGCGGCGTCGAGGGCAGCGGTTCCACGCTGGTGGTGGAGCACACCTCCGATAACAACCTGATGGCCTTCCGCTACCGGAATAAGGATGTCAAAATGCTCGCCGCCGAGGAAGATTTCGACCTCAACGGGCACAAGCTGCGCGCCGGGGCGTTCATCGTTCCCAATGCCGATCGCGCGAAGCTCGAGCCGATGCTGAAGGAGTTAGGTCTTTCCTCGTGGGCGGTTTCCGCCGCGCCATCCGTGAAGACGCATGAGATGACCGTGCCGCGCATCGGCTACGTGCATTCGTGGTCGCGCACGCAGGATGAAGGATGGGTGCGCGCCGCGCTCGATTATTACGGCGTGCCTTATACCTACTTCGCCGATAAGAAGCTGCGCGACGGCAACCTGCGCGCGAAGTACGATGTGATCGTCTACCCGCATACCGGCGGTACGGCGCAATCCACGCTCGCTGGAATTCCGCGCACCGGCCCCGACCCCGTTCCCTACAAGAAATCGGCGCTGACTCCGAACCTGGGCGCCATCGATTCCGACGACGATATTCGCGGCGGCATGGGTATGGAAGGATTGATGGAACTCGCCAAGTTCGTTGAGGACGGCGGCGCGTTGATCACCGAAGGTTCCACTGCGTCGATGATGGCGGAGTACGATTTGGGCGGCGGCATCACCGTGGAGCATCCGGCGGGCCTATTCGCGCGCGGCAGCATTCTGCGCGGAACCTTCGCCGATTTGAAGAGCCCCATCGCCTACGGTTACGACGGCAAGGATGTTCCCGTCTACTTCAATCAGGACCCCGTGTTCAGCGCCGGCGGCGGTGGTGGTGGTGGATTCGGCGGCGGATTTGGCGGTGGTGGTGGTGGTGGAGGTGGCGGCCGCGGCGGAGCCGATGCCAGTGCGCAAAATATCACGCCGAATACGACCATGTTGAACATTCTTCCGCTCGACCCCGCAACCGCGGGTGACACTCCCGCGCCCGCTGCCGGTGGCCGGGGCCGCGGTGGACGTGGCGGCGGTGGTGGACGCGGCGCAGCGGGTGCAGCCGGGGCCGCTGCTGGCGGGGGAGGTGCGGGAGGCGGTGCTGGCGGCGGTGGGCGTGGCGGCGGACGTGGCGGCCGTGGCGGCGCCCCTGCCGAAGAGCGCGCCCGCGTAGTGATGCAGTTCCCAACCGACGTCAACACCATGCTGCTATCGGGCACGCTAGCCGGCGGCGAAGCGCTATCCGGCCGCGCGCTGGCCGTGGATGTCCCACTCGGCAAGGGCCACATCGTGATGTTCGCTCTGCGCCCCTTCTGGCGCTGGCAGACGCAAGGAACGTACTTCCTGGCGTTCAACGCGATCAACAACTGGGACCATCTGGACGCCGGAAAAGCCACGCCAGGTCAACCGCGCACCGATACTCCCGGCGGCCAATAGGGCGCGCCCACAACCTGCGGCCGATTGGGGGCGCCCTCTGTGCCCGGCCTGCCGCAGGGAAGCCACCATTACTGCTTTGTGGGGCAGCCAATCCTGGCTGCAGCCGGCTTTCAGCCGGCTCTTCGACTCGTGGACGCATTCCCAGTCCGGAGCCGCCCCCTACCGCTTGTACCAAGGCCGGCCCAGAGCGGTTGTTATATGCGCCCAGGAGCGGAGCCGGCTTTTCTCCGGTAACCGGTTCTCCTCTGGTTTCCCGGCCGCTAGCTTCACGCCCGATACGCTTATGGGCTATGCTGTACCCATGCCACAAATTCAACCCGATCAAGCTGATTTCCTGCTCCATGGCGTCTATCTCCCCGCGCTCAAGAACGAGCATCGCATCACCAGGAGCATCATCGAAGCAATTCCGCCGGATAAAGGCGGCTATCGTCCGGACGGAATCTCGAAAAGCGCGCTCGATCTGGCCTGGCACATCGCGTCCACGGAAATGCGGTTTATGGACGCTGTGCTGGCGGGCAAGTTCGATTTCAGCCCCATGCCACTGCCGGAGTCCATCAAGAACTCGGAAGATCTGACTGCCTGGTACACAGACAACTTCGAGTCGCATTTCGAAAAGATCGCGAAACTGTCGAATGAGCAGCTACTCAAGATCGTAGACTTCCGCGGCATCTTCCAGTTGCCCGCGGTGATGTACCTGGGCTTCGTGCTGCATCATTCGGTCCACCATCGCGGGCAGTTGTCGATGTATCTCCGGCCGATGGGAGCGAAAGTGCCCGCGATGTACGGCGAAAGCTACGACTCCGCGCAGGCTCGCAAGGCGGAGCAGCAGAGCGCTTAAACTCTAGCCCGTTGGCTGCTAAGCCTTCACCGGAAATCGCCGTAGCCCAAGCTGTGTCCTGCACCTGCTAACCGCCCAGGATTGCGCCGATGCGTCGGCCGGTCGCCGCCCCGAAGAACGCGCCCGCGCTCGACCAATTCTTCCGGATCGCCGCCGATTTAGCTTCTGCTGAGACCCCGCGGGAATATGTCGGGCTGTGCCGGGGCCGGTGAACGGTTTCATCCGCGTTCGTGGCGCACGCACTCGTGCGTGCAGCGTTCACAATCGTGTGAACGCGCTTCGGACCTTCGCGAACGCGTGTGCGCAGAGTGTAAGTCTCGACACGAGCCAGCAGCTCGATGAAATTCTGTGGCGACGGTTCAGCCGTTCCCCACGCGATCCTTGACGCCTGAATAAGTTAGGCATGGGGCAGACGGCATGGAGTCTGACATTAGAACGCCACCGGCCTTCACAGCCGGAAGTTCACTTCAATCGTCGCTTTCGCTGTTATGGGCGTTCCGTTCTTGATAGCGGGTTTGAACTTCCACTGCTTCACCGCCTCAATGGCCTTCTCATCCAGTCCCAAGCCAAGGCTGCGAATCACTCCAATGTGAGTCGTGCCTACCTTCCCGCTGGGGTCTATTTCGACCTGCAGCACCACCGTTCCCTGGACCCCTTCAGCACGGGCCTCTTCGGTGTATCCCGGCTCGACCTTTCTTAACAGTAATGGAGGCGACGAAAGGAGGCCCCCGGCGATCGGATAGAACCCGGCGTCCGATGCCGGAGATAACACTACCTTCGAAACCAGATCTCCAACGCTGATTTCGCCGCTCATCAGACCATCGGTAAGCGCTAGCCGAAACTTCACAATCCGATTAGCATCGTCATGCATCTCGAATGTCACTGTATCGCCGCGAACCTCGGCTTTCTCGATCGGCGCCGGATTCGTATCGTTGCCGGTCGCCACGGAGCCGGAAAGCTCCTGGCCGTGCTGGTTCAAGGTCACCACGATGCCGATTCGGCTGCCATTTTTTGTTTCAGTCGTGCCGCTCCATCTCCCGCGCACGTCGGCAGCCGCGAGATTGCTCATTGCGGCGATTACCAGCACCAATAGGGATCTGACCATCGCGCTGACCTCCCAGTCAAATCGTACCGCACGCGGCGACGGCAGCGGCAGCCGAGAGCAGCGCTGCCGGCGCCTTGATCGAACAGGTTAGCGAGTGTCGCGAAATGACGCTGCCGTCGTGGCGCACGGGGGCCGTTGCCCGGAATCAGGTTGCAATTCTTCCCGAAAGCCTCCAGCGCGGGAATCAATTCCGGATCGTCCAATTCCGTAAAGAGCGGCGTAAATGATGCCCTTGTTGAAATACGCGGAAAGGTGCGGCGTACATTGTCCCGCGATCGTCATTTCCGGCGTCACCGGGCTGGCGTTATGCAGGTCCGGCGAAAGCTTGGATTGATTCGGGCCAACCACTGGTATCGCCGAGTATTGAACGGTATCGCCCGGCTTGACCGAATAATCCCACCACACGCAACGCTGAATCGGGAAACTGCACGGATTGGCGGGGTCGGGTTTATCCGTGTCGGAGAAGCCCACCGCACCGTGGGTGTAAATGTCCTGGCCCTTGGATCTGCGCTAATGGAAAAATCCACTGGGATCGGGGCAGCCACACCGGCAAGTGTGGTCGCCTCGATGCTCGTTGGTTCTACTCTGCGATAGTTGCTTTCCGGCGCGCAACCGTTTCGCCGGCGGCCGCGGCAGAATTGCCCTGGCAGAGAGCGGTTAGCTTCGTCGGCGGACGGCATCCGCCGCTCGTCCGGGGCGAAGGATCCGATCACCCGCCAGACCTACACCGCGCGCGCTTTGCTGCGCGCAGAACCGTTTTCCGACCGGGCCGGTTTGCGCTCCGCCGCGGCGTTGAGCCGCTTCACCTGGTCGCTCACCGAAACTAGGAACATCGGCTGGCGCGCGTTCTTCAGCAGATCGATGATCCGGTCCGGCGCCTCTTCCAGGTAGATCGATTTGCCGTCGGTCAGCAGGTGAACGTTGGAAGACGCCGCCAGCGCATCGGCCAGCCGCTTACCCATGTCCTTCTGCAAAAACCGCAGCACGCGCCGGATCTTCTGCAGCGAAAATCCTTTGCGCCTCAGCTCCGCAATCACCGAGATCTCCACCACTTCCTCTTTCATGTAGACGCGCTTGTGGCCGTCCTGCCGCGGTGAAACCACGCTGCGTTCGTCCCACCACTGCAACTGCCGCAGGCTGACGCTGCAGATGCGGGCTACTTCGCTGCTGTTGTATCCCTGCGCATCTATTGCGGAGATGGGCCTGGCTTTTTTCGCTTTAAACATTTTTTGCCGCTTCCGTTGTCGATTTAGGGGCCATTTTGGATTGTACATTGGCTGCGGGCAGTGTCAATAGGGAAGTGTTGCGATAAATTCGCGTACCCTACCGAAACGCGAGCCGTATCCGCCGGTCGTCAGCCGCCAGCAAGGGCAATTTCGGGTCTTCCATTCAGCCTCCGGCAGACGGGGGACTCGCGCGGGTCGAAGGCCGCGCCGTCCGTCACGGCCGCCCGCCGGTTCCATTCCCGCGGCGCGTCGTGCGAATACCCACGAACACGGCTTCGGCCCCGTACCCCTTCGCACGGGTGTGTTGCGCCCCTCATGCCGTCCCGCCCGTACACTGGAGGTGGAGGAACTATGCCAGAAGAAACCTGCGCCGGTACTTGGGGAAACAATTCGACAAAGATTTGGCTCGGCATTGCGGCCGGAACGGCGATTGGGGTCGGCATCGCCCTCTCCCGCCGCCAAAAGAAGGGCCGGTGGGATGCAGCCCGGCAGGTTGGCCAGCGTCTCTCGAACAGTTCGGGCGAACTGGCCGATGCGCTCGGCGACATCCTCAGCCACGTCAAGGTCATCTATGAAGAAGGCCGCAAAGTAGCTGAAGATGCGGGCGCGCTGTGGGCCCACGGACGGAAACTGGCCGGCCACTGACCGCCCTGGCTCCGTTTTTTCGCGGAGCGCGGGGAAAAGGCCGCGAATTTGACGCGAGCCAGCGCCGGAATTTGATGCGAGCCGGCGCCATTGGATAGCGCCATTGAATGGACGCGGCCCAAAACTCCGTCGGCGGACAATCGGCGAAAAACGTGGCCTGACTTGATTTTGCCGCGAATTTGCGCTGTTCGAGGTGAAATATTTCACCTCCGTATGGTGGACGGTGCTCTCCCAGGTCAGGTTAGTTTGGTTTCTGGTACGACGGAACCTACGGAGAACGGGAAACCTAATTGCGATCGGGCGCCGGAATAGTAGAATCGAGCTGCAATCACCGTGATCGAGACCACCAGCGATAAGCACGAATTTTTCACCAACGCTCCGCTTTCCGGTGATCTGCTCGCCGACAAGCTCCGCCAGGATCTTCTCCCGCCCCCGGACGCGCTACGCTATGCCATCGACATCGGCGCCGCGTTGAGCCGCGCCCACACGGCCGGATTGGTTCACGGCGCCCTGTCGCCCTACTCGATCGTTATCACCGGGCCGGGAGCCGCCTTGGCCAATCCAAGCTCTCTATCCCCGGAGGCGGCTGCGGCTTACCGTTCGCCGGAACAAGTCCTCGGCCAAGCCTCGGATTGGCGCAGCGATATTTTTTCTTTCGGCGCGTTGTTGTACGAAATGGTGAATGGTGACCCGGCGTTTACCGGCGAAGGCGAGCAGCTCAACAGCGCCATTGTCGAATGCGCTCCCCCTCCGCTGCTGCCCAGATCGCCGATTCATGTCGCTATGGCAGGCGTCATCGCAGGGTGCCTCGAAAAAGATCCCGCGCGCCGCCGCCAGAGAATTCAAAACGCGGTGATTGAGCTCAAGCTGGCGGGCCGTTCGTTGCCGCGTATTGCCGATGCCCTTCAACGTTCCGCCGCAGCTCCGGCGCCAGACGCCGCTGCCCCTGCGGGCGGCGGCCTTGAGCCCGATGCCGTGCCTCCATTTGCTCCTACGTTTGGCGTGAAGCTGGCAGATAAAAAACCGGTGCTCCGGCCTCCCTACAGCCGGACCGCTTATCAGGCTCCCAAGAGCGGAGTCCGTACCCGATCCTGGGTGTTGGCCGGAATCGTCCTGCTGGCGTGCGCGGCCACGCTCGCTGGCGTAGTATTTTTGCCCGAGCGTAATCCGGCGCCCGTTTACCGGTTTTCCGTTGAGCCGGCAGACGCCAAGTTTCCTGGCATGCCGGCTATCTCGCCCGATGGCCGCTATCTGACCTGGTCGGCCTCCGGACCAAATGGCAAACGGATGTTGTGGGTGCAGGGCCTCGATGCAATCCATGCGAAGCCGGTTGCGGACACCGAAGGCGCCGGCGCGCCTTTCTGGTCGCCCGACAGCCACTACATCGGATTCTTCGCCAATCAGTCGTTGAAGAAGCTGCACATCGTGGATGGCAATCCCAGCGGCGCGCCCCAGACCATCTGCCCGTCCGAAAGCCTCGCGGGCGGCGGCGCCTGGAATCAGGATGGAACCATCCTCTTCGCGCCCGGCCTCTCCGGCGGGCTCTCGCGCGTTGCGGCCGGCGGCGGAAATCCCGTGCCGGTAACGAAGTTGAACGCCGTTAAATTCGAGCGCTCGCATCTGTGGCCACAGTTCCTGCCCGATGGAAAGCACTTCGTATTTTTCGTCCTCACCGATATGGGCGAGACCACCGGCGTGTACGCGGGAGCGATCGATTCGCCGGCTTCCACCCGCCTCTTCAGCTCCGAAACCAACGCCGTCTATGCCGCCGCCCCCAGAACCATCACTTCCAAGAGCGGCTACCTTTTGTTCATCCGCAACAACGACCTGATGGGACAGCCCTTCAATCCCGCAAAACTGCAGATCACGGACGAAGCCATTCCGCTGGCCACCGGCGTCGGACCCGTAGAAAGTTTCTCTTTGGCTCAAATCTCCGTTTCCGATACCGGTGTGCTGGTATATCAGAGCGCCGGAAAACCGACGCGGCAGCTGGTTTGGATGGACCGTTCCGGAAGGAATCTAGGCACGGTGGGAGAGCCGGCCAATTGGGGCCCGCCCCGCGTCTCGCCGGATGGCCAGCATGTGGCCGTGGGTAAGCCCGATCCAGCCACTGAAAAAGCCGTCGTCTGGCTCCTCGACGCTCAAGGCCGCGCTTCTCAGTTTACGGAGTTGCCGGGGTCCGGCAGCGTGGCGCCGGTGTGGTCGCCCGACGGATCCAAGATCGCGTTTGGCAACGATCAGCTCGGCGCATTCGACCTCTACGTCCAGGCCGTGAACTCCCAAGGCAAGGCGGAGCTCGTATATCGTACCGCGTTCGCCAAGCATCCCGACGACTGGACGCACGATGGGAAGTTCATTCTCTTTAGCGAGATCAAGCCGGGAATGAGTTCCGGCGTTTGGGCCCTGACTTTACCCGAGCGCAAAGCCGAGGCGATTGTGGATACCATCCACTACGAAGGTTATGCGACTCTCTCTCCCGACGGGAAGTGGCTCGCCTATCAATCCGACGAGAGCGGAACCGATGCCGTCTACGTGCAGCCGTTCGACAACGGAGCCCCCGGCACCAAGAAACTGTCCACCATTTCGGTCGGCGGCGGCGGACTGCCCAGATGGCGCCGCGACGGCGGCGAGCTGTATTACATGACCCAACCCGGCCGGGTTTACGCGGTGGCCGTTCATCCCGCCGGCGGCGACTTCGCGTTCGATCCCCCGCGCGAGCTCTTTCACACGCGCCCCTCGCCCAAATCATGGAACCTCTATGATGTTTCGGCGGACGGGCAACGTTTTCTGCTGAATGTCCCTATGGAATGGCCCAGCGGGTCGCCCATTACCGTCACCACCAGTTGGACCAAAGCGCTGCAGCAGTAGTGTGGGGCGGCCCACCGCTACCGCAGGAAGCTGGACGAACGCCCGGCGAAGTCCAGGACCCAGCTTGGGAAGATGCCCAACACCAGCGTGCCTGCGGCGGGCAAGATCAGCGCCGCGCTCATGCCGGCAGATAACGGCTCGGCCTTTTCCGCGGCCTCGCTTGGCTCGTTCATGTACATCACTACCAGAATCCGCAGATAGTAATATGCCGCCACGGCGCTGTTGAGCAGGCCGAGGACCGTGAGCCACACCAGGTGCGATTCGAGCGCCGCTTTGAAGATGTAGAACTTGCCGAAGAAGCCGCCGGTGAGCGGCACGCCGATCAGCGAAAGCAGGAAGATGGTCAGCATGGCCGCGGTGAACGGCTGCTTCACCGCCAGGCCCGAGAAATCGTCCACGCTCTGATACCGCTCACCCTTGCCCGACAGATGGCTCACTACCGCGAATGCGCCGATGTTCATGAAGGCATAGCCAGCCAGGTAAAACATGGCCGCCGCGGTTCCAATGTCCGACCGCGCCGTCAGCGCCACCAGCACATAGCCGGCGTGCGCGATGGAGCTATACGCCAGCAGCCGCTTGATGTTCGATTGCCGCAGCGCGGCGAAGTTGCCGATGGTCATCGAGAGCAGCGCGCACATCCACACCAGCGGTTCCCATCCGCTGCCGATCGGCTCGAAGGCCGTCATGAAGATGCGCAGGAATACCGCGAACGCGGCGGCTTTCGGGCCCGCGGAAAGGAACGCGGCCACCGGCGTGGGCGCTCCCTGATAAACGTCCGGCGCCCAAATCTGGAACGGCGCCGCGGAAACCTTAAACGCAAGACCCACAAACATCAGCGCCGCAGCCACGCCGGCAAATACGGGCGATGGGGCGTTCGGGCCTGAGATCATCGCACGCACCTGGCCGAGATCCACTGTGCCCGTGGCTCCGTAGATCAGCGCAACGCCATACAGGAAGAATGCGGTGGCGAACGACCCCAGCAGAAAATACTTCAGCGCCGCTTCGTTGGCGCGCTTGTCGTCGCGCAGATAGCCCGCCAGCACGTAGCTCGCGATGGACGAGATTTCGAGTCCGATGAAAATGACGATCAGCTCGTTCGCCGACGCCATGATGCATTGGCCGGCGATCGAGAACAGCAGCAGGGCGTGAAACTCTCCGGTCTCCGCCCCTTCCCGGCGCAAAAATCCGTAGGAGGGGAGAACGGTCAGAATGCCCACGCCCATCACCAGCACGCGGAAGAATGTGGCGAAGCCATCCACCATCAGCAATCCGCCGAAGGCCGGGCCGGGGTCGCTATATGCGTAGACTGCGCCCGCGATGCCGCCGACCAGAGCCAGAATGCTAATGTGCCCGAACGCGTTCGACCAGCGTTTGCTCAGCACCGGGTCGAGCACCATCAACAGCGTCGCGCAGACGCTCAGAATAATCTCAGGCAGGAAGCGGATCGCGTCCGTTGAGCTGAAACCGATGCTAACGGGCACGGGAGACCTCCGAATTGGGATGGGCTCGATTAGGCTGCGCTTGGCCGAGGTACGCTTGACTGGGTTGCGCCGGAGTGAGTCGCGCCTGATTGGGATGCGCCTGATCGGGATGCGACTGATTGAGTCGCGCCTGACTGAGTTGCGCCTGACTGGGCTGCACCTGACTTAGATGGGTCTGACCTAGATGCGACTGATTGAGTCGCTCCTGACTGGGTTGCGCCTGACTTAGAGGCGACTGATCGGGGTGCGACTGATTGAGTCGCGCCCGAGTGGAATGCGCCTGACTGGGCTGCGCCTCACTGAGTTGCGCCCGATCGGGATGCGCCTGATTGGGATGAGTCCGTACCCGGAACGGCACGTTCACTTGCGTTTGCTCAAGCACCCGCGCGGTGGTCTGGCCGATCGGCGGCAGGAACGACTGCGAATAGACGCCCATCCATACCATCATCGCCACCAGGGGAACGACCGCGGCCCATTCACGCGGTCTCAGGTCGAACATGTGATGCCTGACGGTTTCGCCGGTCTCGCCGTAGAACACGCGCTGATACATCCACAGCATGTAGCAGGCGGAAAGAATCACGCCGATGGCCGCGTAGGTTGCCCACGTGAAATTGGCGATCGCGACCCCTTGCAGCACCAGGAATTCGCCGACGAAATTATTCAGCATAGGCAGCCCGATGCTCGCCAGAGTTGTTACCAGGAAGAGGGTCGAAAGCCAGGGCGCGACGGTGGCCACGCCGCCGAAATCCTCGATTTCGAGCGAATGGCGCCGCTCGTACAGCAAGCCGACGATGGCGAATAGCGCGCCCGTGGAGATGCCGTGATTCAGCATCTGGTAGACGGCGCCGTCGAGGCCGATCTGCGTGAACGAAAAGATGCCCAGTACGACGAATCCGAGGTGGCTCACCGACGAATACGCCACCAGCTTCTTCATGTTCGGCTGCACCATGGCAACTAATGCGCCATAAATGATCCCGACGATCGCCAGGACGGCGATCCATGGCGCGCACTGCCGCGCCGCCACCGGAAACATGGGCAGGCAGTAGTGCAGAATACCGAACGTGCCCATCTTCAGCATGACGGAGGCCAGCATGATGGAGCCCGCCGTGGGCGCTTCCACGTGCGCGTCCGGCAGCCACGTATGCAGCGGGAACAGCGGCACCTTGATGGCGAACGCTACGAAGAAAGCCAGAAACAGCAGCATCCCCTCCTGCGGCGCGAAGGACAGCCGGCCGGTGGAGAGCATGTCGAGAATGGCGGGATAGCTGAAGGTTTCCGTCTTGTTGTAGAGATAAATGATAGCCGCCAGCATCAGCACGGAGCCGGCAAAGGTGTAGAGGAAGAATTTCACCGCCGCGTAAATTCGCCGGTCGTGTCCCCAGATGCCGATCAGGAAATACATCGGCACCAGAGAGAGCTCCCAGAACACGTAGAACAGGAACAGGTCTTGCGCGATGAATACGCCGACCAATCCGAATTCGAGCAGCAGCAGGAAGGCGAAGAACTCCTTCACACGGGTTTGAATGGAGCGCCAGGAAATCAAGACGCAGATGGGCGTGAGGAAAGTCGAGAGCAGCACCAGCCACAGGCTGACGCCATCGGCCGCGATGTAGAAATGAATGTCGGGCGAGGCGATCCACTGGATGTCCATTTCGAGCTGCTCGCCGCCCACGGTGCGGTCGAAGTAGAAGACCAGACCGATGGATACCACGAACGTCGCCAGCGACCAGGCGATCGCCCAAATCCGGCTGGCCTGCGGCATGGAGCGCGGAACGGCCAGGGCGATCAGGAACCCGATCAGAGGCAGCGCCAGAACCAGCAGCAGCAAATTCATCGCATGCCTCCGGCGAGGCCGATCGCCATGGCCACAATCACCAGTACGCCGCCGAACAAGACCCACGTCGCATAGCTGCGGATATTGCCCGATTGCATGAGCCGCAGCACGCCGCCCACGCCGCGCGCGGTGAATCCGACGCCGTTCACGGCGCCGTCGATGGTTCCCGAATCCACGCCCTTCCACAGAACCGTGCGCGAGCCGTCCACTACGGGGTTCACGACGGCGGCATCGTAGATTTCATCCACGTACCACTTGTTGTAGACGGCCGTGTAGAGGCCGCCCAGATTGGTTGCGAGCGAATCCGCCATGCCCGGCTTCAGAATATACATCACGTACGCCAAGGCGATGCCGCCCAAACCGAATACTACGGAAATGACGACCAGGCTGAAATCTTCCGGGACTTCCATGGCGGGAAAGACCTTTTCCAGGAACGTGGGGATGGGGATGAATCCGCCGCCCACGGAAAGCGCAGCCAGAATCACCAGCGGAATCATCATCACGGGCGGCGATTCGTGCGGATGGCGCGCCTGTCCGCGATATTCGCCGAAGAAGGCCATGAACATGGCGCGGAAAACGTAGAACGCCGTCATGCCGGCGGTGACGACGCCCACCCAGTACATCCACGGAGCGTGATGATTGGCCGCGACCAGAATCGCATCCTTACTGAAAAAGCCGGAAAACGGCGGCACGCCGGAGATGGCTACGGCGGCGCACATCATGGTGGCGAAGGTCCACGGAATCTTTTTGCGCAGGCCGCCCATGTTGCGCAGATCCTGTTCGCCGGAGAGCGCATGGATCACGCTGCCCGAGCCCAGGAAGAGCAGCGCCTTGAAAAACGCGTGCGTCATCAGGTGGAAGATGCCCGCCGAAAACGCGCCGCAGCCCACGCCCACGAACATATATCCGAGCTGCGAAACGGTGGAGTAGGCGAACACCTTCTTGATGTCGGTTTGCGCCAGACCGATGGTGGCCGCGAAAAAGGCGGTGGCGATGCCGATGATCGCAATCATATTCATGGCATCCGGCGCGCCCATGTAGATGGGCCACGAGCGCGAGCACATGTAGACGCCGGCCGTCACCATGGTGGCCGCGTGGATGAGCGCGGAGACGGGCGTGGGGCCCGCCATGGCGTCCGGCAGCCAGGTATACAGCGGAATTTGCGCCGATTTTCCGCAGGCGCCCAACAGAAGCAGCAGGCCGATCAGCGTCAACGAAGACTGCGAAGCGCCCGGCGCCTGGTGGAACACGGTGGTGAAATCGAGCGATCCGAATTGCTTCACGATGAGAAATATCGCCAGCGAAAAACCGAAATCGCCGATGCGGTTGACGATGAACGCCTTGTTACCGGCATTGGTGGCGAACTTCTTATCGAAGTAGAACCCGATCAGCAGGTAGCTGCACAGCCCTACGCCTTCCCAGCCGACGAAAAGAACCAGGTAATTGGACGCCAGCACCAGCGTCAGCATGAAAAACATGAACAGGTTCAGATACGCAAAGAAGCGGTAGTATCCGCCGTGATTCGGCCCATGCTCATGCGCCATGTAGCCGATGGAATAGATGTGGATCAGCGAGCCGATGCCGGTCACGATCAGCAGCATGACCGCCGTGAGCCGGTCCACGGTGAAATCGCAGTTGACGGTGAGGATGCCGCTCTGAATCCAGGTGAAGTAATGCTCGGTGTAGGGGGTATTGAGATCGCCCAGGCCGAACAGAGTCTTCACCACCCAGGCGAAGGCCAGCGCCACGCTGCCGATGGCGACGAGGTTTACCAGGCTCTTCGAAAAGCGGCGGCCGAAGATGCCGTTGACGAGGAATCCAGCCAGAGGGAGCAGAGGTATGAGCCAGAGTTGCATGGGTCAGCGTGAGTTTCTATTCAACGCGGAGGCGCGGAGAACGCGGAGAATACACGGAGAGAACGTTGATATGGACCCCGTGTTTTCTCTGCGTCTCTGCGTCTCNNGCGTCTCTGCGTCTCTGCGTCGATCATAAGCTTTCAATCTTTCATCGAGCTGATTTCGTCGATATTCAATGTCTGCCGGTTCTTGAAAACCGTCAGGATGATCGCCAGGCCCACGGCCGCTTCGGCGGCCGCAACTACCATGACGAAGAAGGCGAACAGGTTGCCGTTCACCTGCTGGTGCTGATAGGAAAACGCGATGAAGCTCAGGTTCACGGCGTTCAGCATCAGCTCAATCGACATGAATACGGTGATGATGCTGCGGCGGAACACGAAGCCCGCCACGCCTAGCACGAACAGTATCGCGCTCAACGTGAGATACCAGGAAATGGGAACTTCGCCCATCAATCCATCTCCTTTCGCGCCAGCACTACAGCGCCGATGATGGCAATCAGGATCAGCAGCGAAGTGATTTCAAACGGCAGCAGATAGGTGGTGAACAGCGCCAGACCCACATCCCTCGGCGTGCCGCCCCGGAAGCCGCCGAAATGCACGCGTGCGCTGGGGAAAACGCGCTGCACGAAATACGCCAACAGGCCCAGCAGCGCGATCAGCAACGGAACGCCCAGCAGGCTCGCCATAAAAGAGCGCCCGCGCTTGCCTTCGGCGCCGGCGTTGAGCAGCATGATCACGAAAACGAAAAGCACCATGATGGCGCCCGCGTAGACGATCAATTGCGCCGCGGCGATGAACTCCGCGCCCAATAGCAGATAGAGCACCGCCAGCGACCCCATTACGCCGACCAGCGACAGCGCGCTCGAAATGGGATGGGTCTGCACCACCACGTTGATGGCGCAGACGACCGCAATGACGGCGAAGAGCAGAAAAAGAATTACGTCCATTTCGGGAAACCAGACCTATTGAAACCAGGGCGACCCTATTGAAACCAGGCTGCCTATTGAAACCAAGCCACCATGAAAGCGGTCACTAACAGATTCAAAACCGCTACCGGGAACAGGAACTTCCACGCAAAGGCCATCAACTGGTCGTAGCGGAACCGCGGCAGCGTGGCGCGAATCCACATAAACGCAAACAGTATTCCGCCCGTCTTGGCAATGAACCAGAATAGCGGCATCAGCCAGCTTTGCACCATCGGAACGAGGAACACCGCTGCTACGATCAGGAAAAGAACTCCAAAAACCGGAAACGATTTTTTATCGCGCGCCCGGACGGCGTTAGCGCCGTGATACAGCAGTATCAAACCGGCGATGCCGCAAATCACGGACGGAACCAGGCTGGAACCATACCTGACCCGCCACGGCGCCATCCATCCTCCTAGAAACAATATCGTGGCCATGGCGCTCACCGTGATCATGTTGGCGTATTCGGCCATGAAGAACGACGCGAATTTCATGCTGCTGTACTCGGTGTGGAACCCGGCCACCAACTCGTTTTCCGCCTCGGGCAGATCGAATGGTATGCGATTGGTTTCGGCGAACGCGGCGATCAGAAAAATGACGAAGCTGAGAACCTGCGGGAACGGCCCGCGCAATACGTTCCAGTGAATCACGCTGCCGGACTGCGTCTCCACTATGGTGCGCAAGCTCAAACTGTTGGAAAGCAGCAGCGGCGAGGCGATGGCGAGCGACATCGGCAGCTCATAACTTACCATCTGCGCCGAACTGCGCAGGCCGCCCAGCAGAGAGTATTTGTTGTTCGAAGACCACCCCGCCAGCGCGATGCCGTATACGCCCATGGACGAGACCGCCAAAACGAATAAGACGCCGATGTTCAGATTGGTGAGCTCCATATAGGTCTGGTGGCCGGCGACGTTAATCATGGGTCCAAACGGTATCACCGCGACGGAAAGCAGCGCCATGAACACCGCCAGGAACGGGGCGAGAAGGAAGAAGAACTTGTTGGCGAAGGGCGGAATCATGTCTTCCTTGGTGATGAGCTTGATGACGTCCGCCAGCGGCTGCAACAGGCCGTGCCAGCCTACGCGATACGGCCCCGGGCGCACCTGGACGTGCGCGATCACCTTGCGCTCCACCCATTGCAGGTAGGCAAGCACCTGCAATAGTATGCCTACCACGATCGCGATCTTGACGAGGGCGATGATGTAGAACGAGGGTATGCTAAGCACGATACTGCTCACTGAACGCCTCCGGGTCCGGCTGGGCCGGGGTGCTGCCCCACAAGTAACGGGTGGGGGACAGGCGGTACCGGCTGAGGTCGGAGTGCGTTCACACGAGCGACAGACGGTCCCTTCGGGAGCGTCTCTTGCGGCAGAAACCTCGGTTTTTTGCCACCGCGCAGAAGTGTATTTCCGTGCAAGGCAAAGATTCCGCGCGGGTTTGGTATACACTTGGCCGGCCCGCGAGGTTTCTGGAAAGTGTGAACGCTGCACGCATGTGCCCAGAGGGCGCCCAGTGCGCCACGAGCCGGCTGAAAGCCGGCTGCAGCCAGAATTGGCTGCCCCACAACGCTGGCTTTTAGATGTGGGACGCGAAGTGAGTGCATCAGCGCTGACGGCTTTCCAAGACTGAATTCAGTATTTTAGAATAACGCCCCAGAGTCCCCGACGCGAATAGCCCGTTGTGGCCGGAATGCACCAGATCGGGACGCGCTTCCACCGGAATGCGTCCATTCACCGGCATGGTCTGCGCCGCGCCGCCGGTGGCGAGCACGGGCGCCGGAACCGCATAACCGCGGACGGTCTTGTGAATCTGGGCGAACACCACGTCCGGAACCCAGGGACCAAGCACGGCGGCCACACCCATTTCCCGGGCGAGAAATCCCATGATTTCCAGATCCGGCTTGGCGCCCATGGTGCTGATGGCCTGCTTCATGCGCTGCACTTCGCCGGTGACGTTGGTGACGGTTCCGTTTTTCTCATAGGCGTTGGCGGCGGGCAGCACGACGTCCGCCTGCTGCGCGGTCTCGGTGAGGAACATATCCTGCACCACCAGATAGCCGGCCTTCCTGGGCGCGCCGTTCTTCAAAGGATTGGCGCCCACCACCCACAGCGCGCTGAGACTGGCGGCGGCCATTTCGTCGACGCGCATGCCGGCCTGGCCCGACGGCTTGTATCCCGGCAGCAGCTCCGGGGTGACGCCCATATCCACGGCGCCGCGCGAGTTTGAGTAATCCACCAGGCAGATATACTTTACCGGAATGCCTAGCGAATTGCCGAAGTCTACCAGCTTGGTAATGTCCGCGCCTTTGAATGAATCGTCGAAGAGGACGACCAGTTCGGGTTCGGACTTGAGCTTGTCGCGGAGTTGTTCCAGCGCGGCGGGGCCAGAGGCGCGGATGCTCATTGTGGAGTAGGAGTCTTCGCGCACCGGGTTGGCGGTGGCTACGTAGACGTGCGCCTGATGATGGCGGTAGTTCGCGCGGATCTGGAAGGAGAGGAGGGGATGCTCGAGGGCGAGGTCGGCGCCTAGGATCAGGAAGGCTTTGCGGTCGTAGAGATCGGCGATGGTGGCGAGGCTGGGGAAACCCACCGGCGGCAGGACCGCCGGCGTTACCGTGGCGATGGTGGCGAGGCTGGGGAAACCCACCGGCGGCAAGACCGCCGGCGTTACCGTGGCGACGGTGGCGAGGCTGGGGAAACCCACCGGCGGCAAGACCGCCGGCGCTACCGTGGCGGCGTCCGCTGCGTGACGGTCGCGGCTGAGCGCGTCCAGGAGGGTTACTATGTCGCCGGTGCGGTGATGGTCGATGTTGTTCGTCCGCAGCACTTCGCGCGCGAATTTCTGCAGGTAGAAATTCTCTTCGTTGGTGGTGTGGTTGGAGCCGATTACGCCGAACGTCCCGCCATCCGCCAGCGTCTGGGTGAACGTACTGGCCACGGCGCCGAGCGCCACCGCCCACGAAACCTCTTCCAAGTTGCCGCCGACGCGCATCAGCGGGGCCTGCAAGCGCTCCGCATGGTCGTAGAAATCGAAACCGTAGCGGCCCTTGACGCACAAAAACTCGCCGTTGACGCCGGAATGGTCGCGGTTATTGCCGCGGATAATGCGGTCGTTGCGCGTTCCCAGCGTGGTCTTGCAGCCGTCGGAGCAGTGCGTGCAGATAGTGCCTACGTGAGTCATTTCCCACGGCCGCGTCTGATAGCGATACGCGCCGCTGGTGAGCGCGCCCACCGGGCAGATGTCGATGCACATGCCGCACTCGTCGCATTCCAGGTGGTCGCCCACGTTCGGGGCTATCTCCGAAAAGGCCCCGCGGTTGACTACGCCCAGCGCCTTGACGCCCATGCCTTCGTCGCAGACGCGCACGCAGCGGAAGCACAGGATGCAGCGCGGCGCATCGAAATAGACCACCGGCGAAAACTGCTTCTCGGGCGTGTGGAGCTTGATCTCGTTGTAGCGGCTCTCGCCCGCGCCGTAGCGGAACACCATGTCCTGCAATTCGCACTCGCCGCCCTTGTCGCACACCGGGCAATCGAGCGGATGATTGGTGAGCAGGAATTCCAGCGTGTACTTGCGCGCTTCGGCAACTTGCGCAGTTTCGGAACGCACTACCATGCCTTCGGCTACCGGAAGCGTGCACGCCGTCTGCATCTTCGGCATTTTTTCTACTTCTACCAGGCACATGCGGCAGGCGGCCTGCAGCGAGTAGCCTTCGTAATAACAGAAGGCGGGGATTTCGATGCCGGCGCGCTTGGCGGCGTCGATTACCAGCGAGCCGGGCGCGGCTTCGAGAACTTTGCCGTCGAGCGTGAATTTTACTGTGTCAGCCATGCGATATTACCTGAACCCCGACTGGGTGTTTCGCCGTTCGCGCGGAGGCCGACCAGGGGGTCCGCCCCACTTTTGCCGTGTCAGCCATTTAAATTAACCTGCTCCCTGTCCGGCCTGTTTCGCCGATCGCGTGCAGGCCGGCGCCGGGGCCGGTCGGAGGCAACCCATGGGGCCGCCCCCCTTCGAAGGGGCACGGCTTGCCATTCAGATGGTCTTCGAATTCGTGGCGGAACTTTGTGACGATGGATTCCGTGGGCAGCGCCGCGGCATCGCCTAGCGGGCAAAAAGTACGGCCCAGCATGTTGCGCGAAAGATCGCCGATCAAATCGATATCCTGGCGCGTACCGTAGCCTTCATGGAAGCGCGTCAAAATCTTGCGCAGCCAGGCGGTGCCCTCGCGGCACGGAATGCACCAGCCGCAGCTTTCGTGCGCGTAAAACCGCATGATGCGCAGCGCCGCCTTCACCATGCACGTATCTTCGTCCATCACTACCACGCCGCCCGAGCCTAACATGCTCTTGCGCGCCGCCATGGAATCGTAATCCATAGTGGCGCCCTCGCACTCTTCCGCGGTGAGCACCGGACAAGACGATCCGCCGGGAATGAAGGCCTTGAACTTCTTCCCGTTGCGCATGCCGCCGCCGACTTCTTCGATCATCTGCTTGACCGGGAAGCCCAGCCGCAATTCGTAGACGCCGGGCTTGTTCACGTGGCCCGTGAGGCACGTGAGCTTGGTACCGCCGGCCTTGGGAACGCCCAGATCCGCGAAAGCCTTGCCGCCATCGAGAAGGATGGGCGGGACCGCGCAGAAAGTCTCGACGTTGTTCAGCACGGTGGGGCATTGGAACGCGCCCACCACCGCCGGAAACGGCGGCCGGATGCGCGGAATGCCGCGCTTGCCTTCGAGCGATTCGAGCAGCGCCGATTCCTCGCCGCACTCATAGGCGCCCGCGCCGGTGTGCGTGTACAGCTCGAAATCGAAGCCCGTCCCCTGAATGTTCTTGCCCAGCCAACCCTTGGCGTACGCCTCGGCGAGCGCCTTATCGACGATATCGATCAGGTAGCGGTATTCGCCGCGGATGTAGATCCAGCCCACGTGAGCATCCACCGCCAAACCTGCGATCAGAATTCCCTCGATCATCAAGTGCGGGTCGTACTCCATCAGCACGCGGTCTTTGCAGGTGCCCGGCTCGCTCTCGTCGGCATTGACCACGATGTACTTGGGCTTGGGCGAACTGCGCGGCACAAAACTCCACTTCATTCCGGTGGGAAAGCCCGCGCCGCCGCGGCCGCGCAGGTTGGAGATCTTGACCTCGTTAATGATTTCTTCGGGCTTCATGCCCGAGGCCTTGGTGAACGCTTTGTATCCGTCGTGCGCGAGATAGGTATCGATGGACGCCGAATTCGGCAGACCGAAGCGGCGCGTCAGCACCCTGGTCTCAAGCGGACTTGGTTCGTTGTATAGCATCTGGCTACTGATTCTTCCTCAGGCCGTCTAGAAGCTGGTCTAACTGTTCCGGCGTCACGAAGTGGTGGAAATCGTAATTGACCTGGATCGCCGGGGCCCAGGAGCAGGCGCCGATGCACTCCACTTCTTCGAGCGAAATCCGACCATCGGCCGTGACTTCCTTATGCCCGATGCCGAGTTTCGCGCAGGCCCGATCCCAAAGCTTGTCGCCGTCCCACAGCAGGCAACTGATATTGGTGCAGATCTGCACATGATATTTGCCGAGCGGCTTGCGGTGCAGCATGGAGTAATACGTGAGCACCTCATTGACCTGCAAGGGCGTCACGCCGACGCGCCGGGCCACTTCGTCGATGAGCTCATCGGTGACCGAGCCGATTTCATCCTGCGCGAACATGAGCATGGGGATCATGGCGGCGCGCTGGCGGCCTTCGGGATAGCGCTGCAGGAGGTCGCCGAATTTCGCTTCGAGTTGGGGGGAAAAGGTCATGACAGGGTGGCGCTAGGCTCGCGTGCGCCGGGCGGACGGGGGCGCCGCCGTGACGGGGAAATCCAAGATGTGGCGGATCAACTTTTGACTATACTGGGTTGAAAACCGGGGTGTCAACTTAGACGGGAGTGGGTCTTCAACGCGGAGGCGCGGAGATTCGGAGGAAACGCGGAGCGGCGCCGGAGTTTTTGAGGGGCTTGAGTTGAAAGGCAACGGCTGAGTTCGAAGAGGAAGCGGAGATTTCGTATCGGTCGAAAACCGGGGTGTCAACTTAGGCGGGAGTGTGCGGAATGTGCCGACTGTGCTTTCAACGCGGAGGCGCGGAGATTCGGAGGAAACGCGGAGTGGTGTTGGAGCTTTTGAGGGGCTTGGGTTGAAAGGCAACGGCTGAGTTCGAAGAGGAAGCGGAGATTTCGTCTTGGAATTGGGTGTGGATGGCAGATGTGGGGTGAAGTGTCCGAAAATGGGACTAGGGTCGTTTGGTAATTCGAAGTCTCGCGAGTGTCGGGAGGAAGATCTATTCGGCGCGGTGCTGAGTCTGAGAGATTCTTCATTTGTAATGTGTGGCTTGCGGCGGAGAAATTGGTTGGAGCTTACCGGGGCCGGCCCAAGGGTGCAGGCGTTGGCGGAGAATAAGGGTGGGGCGGAGTGTTCGAAGATGGGACTGGGGTCGTTTTGTATCTTGAGGCCGCCGACGCGCTTGAGGGCCAGTGAAGGCGAAATGGCGAAGGCTGGCGGCGGTGGGCTGAGGTGGTCGCGTAGGGGCTGTGGGTACGTCCCGTGGCATGACGCGCCAGAGTGGCTACGGGGATGGGAGCCGTGGGCGCGCGAGGTTGTTTGGAACGGATGCATGGATGCTAATACCAGAGTACAGCATGGGTGTTCGGAAATATGCGTAAGTTGTTGAATTGATAAGAGAAAGTCGCCGAACTGGAATTGACTGCGAAAGGTGCGCCGGGAGGTGATTTGCGGTGTGTGAACTCTTAAGGGCTGTATCAACTTTATGAGATCTTCTGGGCTTCAAGCAACCAAAGGACTTGGATGACAAATGAACACGGAGTACGCACCGGGTAAGCAACACCATAGAATAGGGGATGAATGAGAGCTAAGAAAACGAATAGCGCGCCGGCGTCACCGCGGGCACGACGCCGGCTGATCGTCCGGGCGTCGAACAGCTAATCAAACCGTCCTAATCAGTCTTGCAATAGCGTCGATGATCGATAGATCCAATCTGGATCTACTACTGTGGCGTCGGTTCCGCTCTGGCCGGTCAGCACGCGGCGTTTCGGTCTGATCCGGACGCCTTCTATTCGATGCTTCGAGCCCGCCTTGAGATCTCCAACGCGGCGCGCCGCCGCATAGCTGTTTTCAATGCGCCCGATTTTACTCCGTTCGACTACATTAGCCCGGACGAGAATACGGTTTCGAGAAATCGTGGCTGATCTCCTTGACGCCGATGGCGCCCACGGGCAGAGCGACCTGTTTCTGCGAGAATTCCTGGCACTTCTAAGATTCGACAGAGAGCGGCTACCGAATCGCTACGCTGTCCGTACGCAGGTTCCTCTGCTTGGGTCGCATGTCCCTGGGTTTCTCGACATTCTTGTGGACTTTGGAGATTTCGGGATCGACATCGAAAACAAGCCTTGGGCGGGTGTCACTTTGCAAATTATTTGGCGTAAGCCCGCGCCAAAAGCCGTGACACAGTGGCGGGGTGGACTTTGAAGAGGCGGGCAGCGTCGGCTGCCGTCTTGCGGCCTTTTGAAACCATCTTCCTGATCTCGGACTGCTGTTGAGGCGTCAGCTTTGGCCGGCGTCCGCCGATGCGCCCTTCTCGGCGAGCAGAATCCAGACCGGCCTTCGTGCGCTCTCGCAGCATGGCCCTTTCGAATTCCGCAAATGCCCCGACCATCTGCATCATCATTCGTCCCGCCGGCGTCGTGGTGTCGATCGCCTCGGTTAGGCTCCGGAAGCCAGCTTTGGCTTCTGTCAGCCGTTCCATGATTGTCAGGACATCCCGGAGCGAACGGGAGAGACGGTCGAGTTTCCACACCACGAGCACATCGTCCTCGCGGAGTTGATCGAGGAGCCGGTGGAGTTCAGGCCGATCCCACCGGCCGCCGGAGGCCTTCTCGCGATAAATGCGCTCGCATCCGGCCGCCTTCAAAGCCGCCACCTGCGTGGCGGTCTCCTGATCGTTGGTTGAGACTCGGGCGTAACCGATGAGCATTGCAATAATCGGTTGCCATTACTTTACATTAAGCAATACCTTTTTGCAATGCAGATATCCACAGAAACGCGGGTTTGCGAATTCGTTGCAGAAATGAACGTTTGGGCAATTGCCATCAGGTCGCCTTGCCAATCCACTTTTCCGATAAACCACTTACCTGGCACGATGCCTTTTTCCGAGTCGCCGTCCATCCAGGACTGAACCAAATAACCGGGTTTTGAAATCGAATTTCTGCAAAGGATAGACGCAAATGGCCGGCGTTTGCACGGCGGCGGGGTGGGCGTATTGAGGTGCTTGATCGCGATGCGGTCGAAGCGCGTGTCGCGCACCTTGCCCGTGCCACCTGCGCCGATGGCCCCGTGGATCTCGTACGGGCTGACGCACAAATGGCACGATGGATTTCGACAGTCTTAGCCGAACCTATGTGCCGGCTACCGGATCGCATTGGTGCGCACGTGAATGACGCTGGATTCGGGCTGCTCGGTGGATTGCAGAAAATAGATGCGCGATCCGTCGCGATTGACCGCCAGAGGGCGCGAGCCGCTGGCGGTCCCCATAGGCGTGGCGGCGGAAAATAGCCGCTCCGGCGCCGCGAATCGCAACTTTTCGCCAGACCCCTCCACGGGCACCGACCAGATGCCTGGACCGCTTGAATCGAAGTACAGAATCTCCTTGCCATCGGCGCGCCAAACCGCGGAAGCGCCGGACTTGGCGATTCGCCTGGGCAGGCTGGAGCCGGAAATGGGCTGCACGTATACTCCTGGTTCGGCGTTCGCATGGTAAACCAGCCACGTTCCATCCGGCGACATCGCAGCGTTATCCGCCCTTTGTCCAACCACCCGCTCCGGCAATCCTTTTCCGTCCAAAGCGAACACGGACAAGCCGGTTTCTTCATGCAGCAAAAATCGTCGGCCATCGGGGGAAACTCCCATCAGACGTATCCGGCCCTCGATCCCGGGAATTTCCCCCAATTCCCGCTCTGGGCCCGAGCCGCTCACGGAACGCTCCAGCAGCTTCTTACCGCGGGTGAAAAGCAGCCGTGAGCCATCGGGCGACCAAAACGGGTTCAGGCGTTCCGCGGAGTTGAGGCGCACTTGCCCCAGACCGTCAGCTTCCACGATCCACAAGCCCGCTTCACCCTGGGCAATCAGGTGCGACTCATCCGGCGAAAGTCTGATGATATCGACCGGAGCGGGAGTTGCCGCGATTCCCGTTCGATTCCCGGCCCGGTCGAAGACCGTCACCTGCGAGACCAAGGCGGTCCCACTGCGCCATACCAAAGTGCCGGTCCGCGACACCGAGAAATACGCGATTCGCGGCCAAGCGATGGATGCCACGCGCTCCTGCAACAACTCGGGATCTCCTGAGAGTTTCCGCGCTGCACGGTCTAATTTCTGGGAATAGAGATTGTCGTTGCGAACGAAAAGCATGCGCCCGCCGCCCGCAGGTGTAAACGCTGCCGCCGTCTCGCTGCCGATCAGCAATCGCGGATCGACAGCTTTTCCGCCGCTGAGCGTCGCCATGTAGACCTGGCCTCCCTCCGCATCCGAGGGAGCAAATTCAAACAGGAAATCCTCTCCACCAGGAAGGAACTCAGGGTTGTAAAAGGCGCCTTCCAGAAGGCCTGGAACCTCAACCGGCAGCGCTTTTCCTCCCGCCGCGGGAACGCTGTATAAACCATTGCCGCCAGGCGATGAGTCGGCCTGGGAAAAAAGAACGATCCCCTTGTCTCCCCAACTCCCGCCACGCTCGCCACCAGTCATATCGTTGACGATCAACTCAGGCGCGCCCTTCGGTATGCGCATCTTCATCAGCCGGCTATGGTCGGTTGGAAAAGCGATCGACTGAGAGTCGGGGGCCCAGAACGGAGCCCCAAACCAGGTGAACGCCGGCAGAAGCTCACTTTCGAGCGAGATCAGTCTTCGAATGTAAAACCGGGCGTCCGCGGTACGAAACAGAATCATGGAGCCGTCCGGCGAAATTCTATCGACGCTCAACCCGCCGACAACCCCTAGATCTTTCCCGCCCGGCGAGGGGATGCTGAACGTCACCTCGCCGGTCGCGACTGCGGGCTGCGAGGTCCGCACCCAGCCGAGCAAGGCGATGACCGCCGCTGCCGCGACTATCAGGCACAACCCGGCCACCGCTTGCCATACCCGGATCGCCCGGGCCACCGCCGGTCGCGGGGATTCAGCCCGCGCTGCGACCGATCCACCCGTCCGGGATTCGTCTCGAATTTCTTCCAGCGCGATCCGGACATCGTCCATGTGCTGAAACCGCCGCTCGGGATCCTTGCGCAGGCACCGCGCCAGGATGCGGTCCAGTTCCCGCGGCAGTCCTGCCGCCACCTCGCTCGCCGGCGGCGGTTCCTTTTCCAGGATCGCCGCCAGAACTGAAATCTGGCTGTCGCCCTCAAACGGACGCCGTCCCGTGAGCATTTGGTAAAGCACGCAGCCGAACGAAAAAATGTCCGAGCGCCGGTCCACTTCCTGGCCCGAAGCCTGCTCCGGCGACATGTACGCCGGAGTGCCTAGAATCCCCCTTTCCGCAGTCAGGGTGCTCTCATGCGGTTCCAGCCGCACCCGCCGGGCCAGGCCGAAATCCAGCAGCTTCACCAGCCCGGGGTGTCCGCTAGCGGGCCCCGTCACCATGACATTGCCCGGCTTCAGATCGCGATGGACCACTCCCGCGGCGTGCGCCTTGGCGAGCGCGCCGGCAATTTGCACGGCGTAGTCCAGCGCCTTCCCCAGCGGCAAGCCCTTGGCCGGGATCGCCTCCTGGAGGGTCTTCCCCTCCACTAACTCCATGGCGATGAAACTCACGCCCTGGTCGGAGCCGGCCTCGTAAATGCCGACGATGTTGGGATGGTTGAGCGCGGAAGCCGCGCGGGCCTCCCGCAATAGCCGTTCGCGCCGCTCCGGGTCCGCGGCATATTCCGGCGGTAGCACCTTCAGCGCCACCGGGCGCCGAAGCTGGCGATCGTGGGCCCGGTAAACGGCCCCCATGCCGCCCTCGCCCAGCTTCTCCTGAACCTCGTAGCGGGAGACGCGCTGGCCGCCTTCGAGTGGCTTCACAAGCGCGGGAACGCGCAGAAAGCCTCCGGCGTTCTCGTCGTGGAACAGCAGCGATTCGACCTCGCGCCGCAGGCTCTCATCGCCCTTACAGCTCTCTTCGAGGAACGTGGCCCTTCGGGCAGCCTCCACTCCCAGCGCCGCCTCGTACAGCGCTTCGATTTTTCGCCAACGATCCGGCTCCACGAGTTTACTCCTTGCCTATTTCCCGTGCCAGCCAGGCTCTGGCCAGCCGCCAGTCCCGCGCCACGCTCTCCTCGGAGATCTCCAGCACCGCTGCCGTTTCCTTTACGCTCAGCCCACCGAAAAAACGCAGTTCCACCACCTTGGCCTTGCGGGGATAGACCTTCGCCATGGCGTCGAGCGCCTCATCCAGTGCCACTACATCCGTGTCCGGCTCAACCGCTGCTACCCAGGCTTCTTCCAGGGGTGCGACGACGGCCCCCCCGCCCCGTTTGGCGGCCTGGCGGGCGCGCGCATGGTCCACCAGGATGCGACGCATGGTCTGGGAGCAGACGGCCAGGAAATGCGAGCGATCCGCCCAACTCGCGCGTTGGGCATCGATCAGGTGCAGGTAGGCCTCGTTGACCAGCGCGGTGGTCTGGAGGGTGTGGCCCGCGGGCTGAGCCGCCATGTAGCGCCTGGCGATCCGGTGCAACTCCCGATTCAACAGAGGGACCAACTCTTCCAGCGCGCGAGAGTCCCCGCCGCTCCAGGCATGGAGCAAAGCGGTGATGTCTCCGTCTTGGCGCTCTTCAGGCATGCGACCGCCGCGATTGTAGCAAAAAAAATGCGGAAACCGCGCCAGTGGTTGCAGTTCCCGCAGCGGCTTTCCGTTAACGACGGGTGAAACAGGCTCCCCCGGTTGAACCCGCGAGGCAACCGGCTTCGGAGCCAGGAGGAAGCCCATGTTACGGAACTCGACGCAATACGTGTGTCTGAACGCAGTGACGTTTGTGATGTTGCTCGGCGGCATCGCGCCCTCGGGCCGGGCTAAGGGCACGACCGGCTGCGGGGCAACGCCCCAGCCGACGGTCACCGTCTGGCTGGCCAGGTTGGCGGTGGCTCAATCCGCCGGCGACGCATTAGCCATCGCTTATGCGCGGCGCCTGGCGGCTGAGATGTTCGCCTCGATCGGGGTCAAGCTGGAATGGCGTTCGGGCTTGCCGGGCGACCAGCCGGCGTGCGGCGAAACCCTCGCTATGGATCTCGCCCTGGATCCCGGCGCCAGCGATTCCGCCCGCTTCCCGGCGTCAGCCTTGGCTTACGCCACGGTCGGCAGCCAACAGGTGGTCGCCATCCATCTTTTCTACAACCGGATCATGTCGAGACGCGATTCCGATCTCAAGCGGGCGCTGCTGGCCCACGTGATGGTCCACGAAATCACTCACGTGCTGGAAGGACTTGCGCGGCATTCGAGCGAGGGCATCATGAAGGCCAACTGGGATGAGGCCGACTTCAAAGCAATGATGGCCCGCCCGCTGCACTTCGCCCCAGAGGACGTCCGGCTGGTGAGCGCCCACTTCGGCATGGAGGGCGGCAGTGAGGCGGTGGCCGCCCGGTGAACCGTACGGCGGAAAAGTGGCGGAAGCGGGAAGGGGGAAACCACCAACCGGTGTGTGAGCAGACGATTCAGCAGGCGGAAGTTGCCACCCGTGATCCGGATGATGGCCGCTACGGCATCTTCAGCCCACGTGTTAGATGGAATGCTTGAGGTATCTCTGACGGAAACATGGGGACGGCGTAAGAGCACCGGTCAGTCTTATTTCTTCGATCTCGACAAATATCGCGACTGGGGTGAAGAGGAAACATTGGTCGATATCTATCGAGCATCCGAAACTTTTTGACTACATGAAGGCTTTGCTCCTGCGCACACAAGATGTGATTGCTCCAGCCATCGACGGCGAACTGTCAACCGGCAAGTTGTAACGCGAAATCTTAGCGGGCTCGAAAGCGTTGCTGTAGACGGGCGCACTTCAACGTGGCGCGAAGCCGTCGCCGTCCTGGCGCTGCATGCTGTCGTCGGTGACCGGATCGATAAGGCGGGTCGCCTGCCGAGACGCCGACGCCGAATCTCACCAACCGGGCAAGCTGAAGCCATGCCTTACCTTTTTCGCTTCCCGGCATCGCGATCCTGTAGAGCTTTCAGGGAATGCTCCACGTTAATGTCCACCCGAAGTGGCCGCGGGTTTATCTTGCGGCAATAGTAGCCGTAAGAAAAGCCAAAGCGTCCGGAGAAGCCAATCCTGGTGAGGGTCCCGTTTCTCGCCGTTCGCCGGGCGCCTGTTGAAGCCTGCCGCCCGTGGCGGTATGATCTTCAAATGGCTGCCATTGCCGTTGCCCCTGTCGCGTCGCGCCGTGAGCCCGGTTGGATTTACAACCGGTCCTGGGATCTTTCCCTGATCATATTCAGCGCCGTCCTGGTGCCGCTGCCGTTTCTGGTGGCCTGGGCGGCGCAGGCCACCGGCTGGATGAGCCAGCAGAAGGCCATCGACGCCATCAACATCGCCGTGGCTCTGCTCATCGGCGGCCCGCACCTGTTTTCCACCATAAGCTATACGTTTCTGGATAATCAGTTCCGCGCGAAACATGCGGTCTACTCAAAACTCGCGCTGTTGCTGCCGTTGATTGTGGTTTACCTGGGCGTGACGCACTACATCGTGCTCATCACGTTCTTTTTTACCTGGGCGTCGCTGCACGTGCTGCATCAAATTATCTATTTGACCGATTGCTATCGCGCCCGCAGCGGTTGGGCCGAGCAGAAATGGTCGCGGCTGGTGGATTACGGCCTGATTCTGACCGGCCTCTACCCCATCGGCATCTATAAAATGTCGTTGCGCCAATTCACGGTAGGCGGCGTGCTGCTGCCTTATCCCGATTTCCTGCAGGGCCTGCCGCTGGCCCAACTTGCCGGCCTGGTCTTCGCGGGGTTCCTGATTGTCTGGATCTGGAAGACCATCGTCGAATTTCGCGAAGGGCGCGGCAGCGTTCCCAAGACGCTGTTGATTTCCATCACCACGGTCGTTTCTTTCTGCCTGCCCCTGGGCTCGAACCTGGACGTGCTGTTCCAGGGATACAACACGTGGCATTCGTTCCAGTATCTGTTCCTGCTGTGGCTGATCAACAAGCTTCGCGACCAGCGCGGCGAGATTGAAGACGGCTTTGTCCGCCGCCTGGTCCGCCGCGAGGGCATGGGCGCGTATTACCTCTGCTTCCTGGCCGCCACCGGCGTGATGGTGATTCTGACGCTCATTGTGCGCAGCGTCACGCCGCTTAGCGCCGACCAGAGCTACTTCGTGGTGGTGCTCAGCGTGTTGCTGATGCACTACTATTTCGACCATTTCCTGTTTGCGCATCCGCAAATGATCGATTAAAATCGCGTTGCATGTTACCATGTTCCTGGAGCGCGTCTGCGAAGCAGGCGCTGGTTTTCCTATTTTGATCCAACACTATCAAAATAGGGGTCCGGCTCGATCATGGCGCTGGTGTGCAAGCTCCTGGCGGTTTTGCCGCAAGGGAGAAGCCTGAAGGCGCTCGGCGGACACCCGACCCGTTTACATAACGAGGGTCATAATGGAGGCCGGTGCGGCCAAGTGGTGCGCTCCATAGCTTTTGCTCTTCCGCGGCGCTCGCGTCGCGGCCAGGCGAAGGTTGATTCCCCGGCGGGCTCGTCTAAGAGGGTCGGTCTAAGCCAAACCCGTAGCGCTAAACCAGCTCCCTAACGAGCCAAATATTAACTTAAGTTAGTATTCGGCTAGTCCTAAACAAGAGTTTCCAGAACTAACAGTACTATCCCTTGCGTATTTGCCTTGCCCTTAGGCGCCAGTTCGGTTCTAATATGTACATAGGAACCCAAATGCAATTGCTCATTCACTTCTGGCAGGATGAAAGCGGTCAAGACCTGATCGAGTACTCGCTACTCATCACCTTCATCGCCATCGCGTGCCTCGCGCTCATCGGCGCGGGACGGCCGTCTGTAAACGCGATTTGGCTCGCGACTAACTCGCAAATTACGGCGGCTGGCAGCGCCGCTAACGGATACTAGCCGGTTTTGGCCGAGCATACCCTGCGCCCGCAACGTTAGAATAGAGGCTCGTGCGCTTGACGAACCGTGTTCCGGCTGCGCTGCTACTACCCTTGTTGTATTCCGCGTTGTTGTATTCCGCCTTGTGTTCCACGACGTCTTCCCCGGCCGGCGTTCCATCGGCTGAAATCGAATCCGCTATCGATATGGCGCACGGGGCGCCGTCTGAATTTGCCGCCGACGCCTTGCTTCGCATTGCCGCGCTCGATCCTCTCGATTCCGCGCGCCGCATCCATCTCATCGAAGAGGCGTTCAGCCGCGCCGCGGAAGCGCAGCAGCCGTTCAAGCGGCGCAGCGCCGTGCAGCGCATCTCGTCCAATGCCGGCTTTTTGGATCGCGCCTTCGGACAGGATCTCGACGCGCTTTCTTTGCGCACGCGCGCCGTCCAAGCCATGCTGCCGCTCGATGCGGGCAAGGCCCGGCAACTCTTCCTGGGCATTCCGCCGGTCGATGTTCCGCTGGTCTCATGCAGCAGCTTCCTGGTCTTCGACGTGGACCGCTACTACGATGCGCTGGCCGCGGCAGAACAGCGCGCCTTCACGCCGGAGGAGGTCCACGATGGCGCTCCGTATCGATTCCTGTTGCAGGGCATCGCCGCGATGGCTGCGCCCGCGCAGGTGGCCCCGGCAGCCCGCGCCATCCTTTCCTCCAGCCTCTCCGGCGCGGAGTTTCCCGGCGCGGTTGCCGCCTTCACGGCGGCGCTGCGAAAGATGGTGGCGGACGACCGCTCGTTCACTTACTCATTGCCGGCCGCCGGAGCGCAGGTGCTGGCGCTGATCGAAGAATGCCAGCGGCGGCGAACGTCGCCGTTGCCGCTGATTGAAGCCTACCGCCTCTACCTCACCACCAATTTCTCGGCGGCGCGCTGCGCCGACGACGATCTATTGGAGGGTTCTGGGACCGGCAGTACCGCTGTATACGGGCAGACGCTCGATCAGCGCTCCGCGGACGCCATCCGGTTTTTCAACCAACGCATCCGCATGACGCCGCTTCAGCCGATCCAACCCGCGGAAGCCGCCCCGTCCACACGCATAGGAGCGGCAAGCGGCCTGCGCTCGTGCGAATCGGGGGAGTGCCAGGCCATGGCGCGCCAATATCGCTCTCTGGTCTTCAACTCGGGGGGAACGGCGCTCCCTTCGGCAGTGAGGGAAACCGCGGAATGGCAGGAGCGGTTTCGGCAATTCGTCGCAGCTCTCGCCCAATGGCAGGATGCGAGCGGTCCGGAGGGCGCGCAGCAGTTTCGCGAGAAGTGCGCCTTTTATGGCGACCTGATCGGACTCTCGCCCGGCGGCCGCAGCCGCGAAGCGGCTCTGCGCGCCATGCTCGAATTTCTGCAGCGCAGCCGCTCGCAGGCGAATAGCCGCATCGAATGGTTCCTGCCGGTGAATGCGCTGATTGGCCGCGTGGGCCTGGACCCATTGGGATGGGGCCATCTGGCGGACGATCTATACCATTCGAACGACGCGGTGATTGCGCTCTATGCGCAACTGGAGAGAGTGGCGCCGCGTCCGGCGCCGGATATCCTGCAATTAATGTAGGTTTGATGGTGCTGGCGACGCGCAATGGCGCGCCGGCGATACTCAACTGAGGTAAGGGCTTAGGCTCAGGTTCGCGCGAGGAGCGAAGCGTTCACACGAGTGTGNNATGAGTGCGCGCGCCACGAATTACAGCACGTCGGCGAAGCCCTTCTTCATGTACCGGAAAAACAGGCCGCCGGCCAGGAACACTATCGCGCCGGAGAACGCCAGCTTAGCCACGTCGCCCCAATCGGGCAGCTTCGAGGTGAACAGCGCTTGCCGGTATAGACGGACCGCGTAGTACATCGGGTTTGCCGTCAGCAGGAACCTAACCTGGCGCGGCACCCTGTCCTCGGCGATCATGATCGGCGTCATCCAGAACCAGAACGTGAGAACCACGCTCACCATCTGCGCCGTATCCCGCAGAAACACGTGCAGGCTGGCGGCGATCCATCCGGTCCCCACCGCCAGCAGACCGATCAGAAACATATAAAACGGCAACAGCAGCAGACCCGCGGCGATCTTCCTTTCCCAGCACAACGTCGCCACCACCATCAGCGCCAGCGCCAGCAGATGGCTCACCAGGGTGGAGAGAAACACCGACGCGGGCACGAACTCCGCGGGGAATACGGTTTTTGTGATCAGGTTCGCATGGTCGAGCAGGCTCGACGCGGAACGCTGCACGGTTTCGCTGAACAGCATCCAAGGCAGCATGCCCGAGAAGACGTAGAGGGGATAGTGCTGAGTGCCTGCCGAAGCGGGCGCTTGCATTCCTATCACAAAGCCGAAGACGTAGACCCAACTCAGCAGCAGCACCAGCGGATGGATCAAACCCCAGACCCATCCCACGGCCGAACCGACGAAGCGCTGCTCAAAATCGCGGCGCACCAGTTGGAAGAGAAGGCTGCGCCGGTCAACTAAATTTCGCAGAAAATGTGTTCCGGGAACCCGGCGGGCCATGGCAAATTCGAAAATACCAATTTTTTCAATCACTTGCAAGGCTTGACATGGCGGTGTCCTTTAGGACGCTACCCTTGACATGGCTGCGTAATCGCAGTTACACTTACGGGTTCATCAATTCAACGGTTCCGTAATCCCGCTGAAACTCTTTTGAAAGAGTCCGGCGCATCGCAGACTCATGAAGCAAGAATACTTCGTCGTAGTTCTCGCGCATTCCTTACGTGGCCGGCTCCGGCGGGTTCATATCCCGCATCAGGCTGTATATATCACGTTGGCGCTGGCGCTGTTTGGCTGCTTCTCGCTATTCGGATTTGTGGCCAGCTACGCCCGCATGGCCTGGAAGGTAGCGAACTATAACGCCCTGCGCAGGGAAGCCGACCAGCTCCGCACGCGCTACCAGAACTTGCAAAAAGTGGTCAGCCAGACCAACGAGCAACTGGCCAGCCTGGAAGTATTCGCCAACGAAGTGCAGGTGGCCTACGGAATCAAACAGAAGCTGGAAGGGCCGCCGGACATTTCGTCCGAGGGCAAGCTGGCCCCGTCGTTTGCCGACAGCGTCGCCGACTACAACTACCTGCGCACGGCGAACAACCTCGGTTTGGGAACGCGGGCTTACCGCCGCTTTCAATTCGAGAACGCCCAACCGAGCATCTGGCCCGTAGATGGACGCTTGATGGGGGCGTTTGGCGAGCGCACCGACCCATTCTCGGGCGAGGGCGCATTCCACAAGGGCGTGGATATCTCCGCCCCGGTAGGCACTGCGATTCGCGCCACGGCGGATGGAATCGTGGTCTTCGCGGAGATGGAGAGCACCTTTGGCCGCCTGGTGAAGATCAATCATGGCAATGGCGTGGAGACCTACTACGCGCATTTATCGCGCTTCTATGTGCAGACGGGGCAGGACGTGCGGCGCGGCGAGCTGATCGGCGCGGTAGGCACTTCCGGACGCGTTACGGCGCCGCATCTGCATTACGAAGTGCGCCTCGGTGGAGCGCCGGTGAATCCGTACCGCTATCTGGCCAAGAGTTCGCTATTTCAGCAGCCTGTGGCGAATACCGATTTCCCGTTCTAAGAGACGGCGGCGGCTGTCTCGGAATTCGACCCATAACCGCAATCAGATGCGCTGCATTAATTGTGGGCCGCGCGGGTCCCCCTGTGGACCCACTCTTAGCCCTGCCAAATCAGCCTCATGTAATCCCCGAGAGGCCGACCGGGGGGTCGGCCGCGGACCAGGGAGCAGACCCAGGGGGTCCGCCCTACAATTAATGCGAACATCCGATCATGGGCAAAGTAAGCGGTTGGGTCGCCATCCTGGTTGCCCGCAAGGCGCAACTCTCGTCCGCCGGTCGCGGCGGGACCGGCCGCCAGTTTCGTCGCTCCGATCTCTTATTCGTCCCGCAGGGCAATCATAGGATCGACGCGCATTGCCCTTCGGGCCGGGAACCATGCCGCCGCGAAGGCCACGGCCAGCAGTATCGCAGTCGCGGCGGCGATGGTGGCCGGGTCGTTGGGGCCAATGCCGAACAGCAGCGTGGCCAATACGCGCCGAATGGCCATGCATCCCACCGCGCCGAGCGCGGCGCCCACGCAGGCGAGCGCCAGAGCGCGCCCCGCGACCATGCGGAAGACCAACGCCGGCTGCGCCCCCAGCGCGAGCCGGATTCCGATCTGGGCGCGGTTCGCGGTGACCATGTACGACATTACGCCGTACAATCCTACGGCGGCCAGTAGCAGCGCGAGCACGGCGAAGGCGCCTAGAATCTCCATCTGGAAGCGCTGCCGCGCCAGCGACCCTGCCAGCACCGCGTCCATGGTTCGCGCGGTAGGAACCGCGTCCGGATTCACAGCGTGGATGGCATTGCGCACGGCGCCGGCCAGGCTTGCGGGGTCCCCGTGCGTCCGCAGCACCAGGGCGCCGCCGCTCAGCAGGCCTTGGCTTTGCTGCTGCGTATAGCTGACATAGGCCACCGGATAAGGGCTGCCTGTCAGGCTGCTCTGGCGAACGTCGGCCGCTACGCCAACGATGGTAAGCCACTTTTCTTTGGGGCCGAAGCTATCGAACCAGAGACGCTGCCCAATGGGTTCGGCGCCGGGCCAATAGACGCGCGCCATCTCCGCGCCGACGATGGCCACTGGCTGGCTGTTCTCCGAATCCCGATCGGTGAAGTCGCGGCCGCGCACGAGCGGAATCCGCAGCGCCTTCCAGTAGCCCGAGCTGACCACCATGTAATCGGCGTCGGCGGCCCCCATCTGCGCGCGCCGGCCTTCGATGAAAAAGTGCCCGTCGGGCGGAGGGCTGTCAATCGGCAGGCTGCGGGTAGTGGCGGCAGCCTCGACGCCCGGAATGGCGCGCACCCGTTCCAGAAGATCGCGGTACTTGGGAATCAGGCTGGCCTTGCCCTGAGTCTCGAACGACATATTCACGGTCAGCACATGGTCCGATCGGAAGCCGGGGTCGATCGATCGCAGATTCCAAAAGCTGCGCGCCAGCAGTCCCGCGCCCGCCACCAGCACCAGCGACAGGCACACTTCGGAGACCACCAGCGCCGCCTGCGTGCGGTGCGACCGTTTGCCGGCGGTGGCTGAGCGAGAGCCCGATTTCAGAGCTTCGTTCACGTTCATCCCGCACGCCCGCCACGCCGGCAGGATTCCGAAGAGAAGGCCGGCCGCGGCCGAGACCGCCAGCGAAAACGCGATCACTCCACCGTCGATCCGGATATCGCCTACGCGCGGCACTTCGGCGGGCAACAGCACCCGCAGCAGATCCATGGACCACATGGCCAGCAACATTCCCAAGCCGCCGCCGGCGAGCGCCAGCAGCAGGCTTTCGCCGAGCATCTGCCGTATCAGGTGGCGGCGCGACGCGCCGAGCGCAGTGCGCACCGCGAGCTCGCGGGCCCGCGCCGTCACGCGCACCAATAGCAGGTTGGCGACGTTGACGCAAACAATCAGCAGCAGGAATCCCACGGCGCCGAACAGCATCAGCAACGCCGGCCGCACCTCTCCCACAATGTGCGCCTGCAGCGGCTCCACGGCGGCGTCTTTCGACTGGAACGGCGACGGGTACTCTCTCTTAATGCGCCGTTCGATGCCGCCGATGTCGGCCTGCGCGCGCTCCCAGGATACGCCGGACCGCAGCCTGCCGACCACGCGCCCGTTGTGTCCGGTGCGGGCAGACATGCCCGGATCGCCGAACGTGGCGATGGGCATCCACAGCTCAACTTTATCGGGAAAGGCGAAGCCCGACGGCATAATCCCGATTATGGCCAGATCCACGCCGTCCATGCGGATTGAGCGGCCGATCACGGCGGGATTGCCGCCAAAGGCGCGCTGCCACAACCCGTACCCGATCACGGCCGCGGGGGCGGCGCCTTCCACCTGCTCAGCGGGCGAGAAAGTGCGGCCGGTTCTTGCAGAAACGCCCAAGACGGCAAAGAAATCCTGAGTCACAATGGCAGCGTGGGTGCTCTGTGGAAGGTCGCCGCCGGTGACGGTGGCGGGGCCCTCGCCATAAGCCGCCATGACCGCGAAGCTGTGATTCTGCTCGCGCCAGTCGAGGAAATTCCGAAGGGCCACTTGCGTCTGTTTACCGGAATCGTTGACCTCGGCGACCCAGGCGACGCGGCCGGGTTCCTGGTATGGCAAGGGATTGAGCAGCACCGCCTTGACCACGCTGAAGAGCGCGGCGCCGGCGCCCACTCCCAGCGCCACCGTCAGGATCGAAATCGCCGTGAGGCTGGGAACGCGCAGCAGGGCGCGGGCGCCGTGCCGAATTTCCTGGAGCAGCATGCGGGCGGATTATGCAATTGCGGCGCCATGGCTAAGCTGTTGGAATTGCAGAATCTGCGACCATTCGCGCTGTCCGGTTGTGGGACTAGAACCGCGACCGCGAGATTCGGCGCTATCGTGAAACCGCTTGCTGACGGGGCACCCGCTGGGCTCGGCTCCGATCAGAGCCACGAAGTACGAAGAGACACAAATCAACACGCGCCTGCCGGAGCTCCCGAGTTCGGCGAACACGAAGGCCGCACGCTGGGAATCGGGGATATCCGACAGGCTGAAGACCCGCTTGACTTCAACTGCTTTTAGTTCGGCAGGGCTTATTTGACCGTAGGCTTATTTGACCGAGTCGATGGTAAGAGTATCGCCCTTTAGCTCGGCAGTGACGGTAACATTTTCGCCCGCATGGGACACGATCTTGTCCTGATTGGAGATCTTGTAAATTTTCCCATCCGCGGTCATCAGGACCGCTGGCGAACCACCCTTGATGCAACTCTTTGCGCAGGTGGCGTTGCCTTTCATTGCCGCTTTGGTGGAGCACGACGTATCTTCGACAAAACCTGTGAATTCCGCAGCCATAACGCTGGCGGCGAATCCCATGGTCATCAAAGCTACGGCGGTGATTTTCTTCATGCTGTTATCTCCTGGGAGCGCTGATTGCAGCTCAAAGTAACTATACCCTATTCTGAGGCCCTGGAAACGGCGGCGGCATTGCGATATCATAAAGTTTACGAAAAAGCTCGGCTCCATTTCGACGGCCTTCGGGCTGCTTGCCATTCTGGTCGCATGCCCGGTGTTGGCGTGCTCGCCGATGGTGGATTCGGACATGGCGCATTCCTGCTGCCCTCACTCCGGATCTCATTCCGCGCCCCACTCGCAGACTTCCGCCCAGGATTGCCCTTACCTGCTGCTCGAAAAGAGCAAGAATCCCGGTTTTGCGGCCTATGTTCCGGCGCTTCTCGCAGTCCCCGTTTCGTTTGCCGCCCTTCCGCAACCGCTTTCCATGGCCGAACGGCATATCCGCATCGCCGATTCGTCCGGTCTCTTCCTTCGCCTGCGCGTTCTCATGATTTGATTCCCGGCCGATCTACCCGGCACTGACTCGAAAAAAATCGAAAGGAGAATTGTCATGAAAAAACTCTTGACCAGCTTGGCTGTTGCGGCGCTGATGGCGTTGACCATCGGAGCCTCGTTCGCTTCGCCGAAGGCGGACTGCTGCAATGGCGGCGCCTGCTGTGGCGGCGCTTGCTGCCACTCGCACCACAACAAGTAGTTAGGCCGATCGGCCGGAGCGCCATGCTCCGGCCGATTCCTCGGGAAGTTCGATCAACCCAGAATCCGATTCACGGGCGTGGGCACGATCTCGCAATTCGCGGCAGCGCAGGATCGGGGCGGCGGTACGGGTAGATAGGACCGAAGACGTGTTCACACGAGCGACAGACGAATCCCTGGCGGGAACGTCTCTTGCGGCAGAAACCGGTGGGTGCGCAAGTGAAGAGAGGCCAAGATTGGCTGCCCCACAAGGCAGGCATTTACACACAAAGCAGGCCGGGGACCGAAGACGCGTTCACACGAGCGACAGACGATCCCTTCGGGAGCGTCTCTTGCGGCAGAAACCTCGGTTTTTTTGCCACCGCGCAGAAGTGTATTTCCGTGCAAGGCAAAGATTCCGCGCTGTTTCGGTATACACTTGGCCTGTCCGCGAGGTTTCTGGAGAGTGTGAACGCTGCACGCATGAGTGCGTGCGCCACGGCGGCCTTTTGTTTCGCGGTCACTCATAACGCAACGCGGCTAGCGGATCGATCCGGCCCGCTCTGCGCGCGGGCAGATAGCTCGCCACTAGAGCCACGGCGGCAAGCAGAGCGGCCGCGCCGGCTTGCGTAACAACGTCCGCGGGAGTCACCCCGTAGAACAGGTTCTCCACCAGCCGCGCTAAAAATATCGACGCCGGCACGCCGGCTGCAAGCCCGATGGCGACCAGCCACAGCGTTTGGCGGAGAATGCTCCAGGTCACCTGGCCGGGCATCGCGCCGAGCGCCATGCGAATGCCAATTTCCGAAGTCCGCCGGGCGACCGAATAGGCCAGTACGCCGTACAATCCCACCGCGGAAAGAACCAACGCCAGAAGGCCGAACGCGGCTGCGAGCGTGGAGATCAGGCGCACTTCCAAAAGGCTTTCGTCTATCTGCCGCGCGAGCGTATCCGTGCGGACGATGTGGATGTCAGGCCCCAGGCTGCGCAGGCGCCGCTGCACCGTGGCGATCAAAGTCTGCGGGCCGGCGGTTGTGCGGATACTCAGCGTCAACCAAGCGCCGGAATCGATAGGCTGCCGCACCGGAACGTAAACAAATGGACCTGCTTCCTTTCTGAGATCCGCCTGCTTCGCATCCTGGACCACGCCGACGATCCGGTACAGCGGGCGGCCCATCAGCTTCACCACCGTTCCGATGGGATCGCGCCCGCCGAAAAAATGCCTCCGGGCGCTTTCATTCAGCAGCGCGACGTTCGGCGTTCCCACCCGATCGCTCTCCGTGAAGTCGCGGCCCTCGAGCAGCGGCGTCCCTAATGTGGTGAAGTAACCTTCGCTCACGGTATTCAGACCGATCATTCGGTCCCGATCGGAACGAGCCTGGAATCCGGGCGTTTCAAACCCCACTCCACGATCATTGCCGTCCAGGGGGGTCAGCCTCGACAGGCTCGCGGACCGCACGCCAGGCAGGCTTCGGATGTCCGGCAGCAAGCGGTCCCAAAGAGCGATCCGGGCGGCAGCCTCGTGGTAAGAGGCGTCGGGCAGGTGGATTAAAATCAGGGCAACCTGGTCCGCGTGGAATCCCGCGCCCATCGCGTAGAGGTTTCCGAGAGTGCGGAGGAACAGTGCTGCGCCCGCCAGCAGGATCATCGACAGGGCGACTTGAAAGGCCACCAGAAATTGCCCCGACCCGATGCGCGATGGCGTCGAGCGCCCGCCATCCTTCATCGCCGTGTGCGGGCCGGTCCGCATCGCGCGCACAACCGGCGCGGTTCCGAAAACAAGAGTCGCCAGCAAAGAGAGGGCCGCCGTGAAGCCGACAACGCGCCAGTCCCAATGAATGTCGAGCAGGATGGGGCGCGCGCCGCCCGCGAAAAAGGCGATGATACCCCGCGCCGCCCACCACGCAACCGCGATGCCCGCCACCGCTCCCGCCGCAAACAGCAAGCCGGTCTCTACCAGCACCTGACGGAAAAGCCGGCTGCGCCCGGCGCCAATCGCCACGCGTACGGCGAACTCCTTCTCCCGCGTCGCGGCCCGCGCCAGCAGCAGGCTCGTGATGTTGGCGCACCCTATCAAAAGCACGAGGCCCACCACCGCCATCAGCGCCCAGAGCGGCCGGGAGAAGCGCTTCCTCAACTCGTCCAGTCCATGCGATGCGGGAGTGAGATCCATGTGGCTGAAGTAGTCGCGGCGGGCATCTTCTGACGGCGGGAATTCGTTCATGAACGCCTGGAAAATCGGATCGATCTCGGCCCGCGCCTGTTCCGCCGTAACGCCTGGCCTGAGCCGCGCGACGCTCCTGAAAAACCACGAACTGGTGGACCGAAGCACCTGGGGACCGGCGATGGTAATGGGCATCGTCACATCGTCGTGCCAGCCGGGCGCCAAGCCATGAAAATCTTTCGGCGTGATTCCGACGATGGTGAATCTGCTGCCGTTCAGCGTGCCATCCGAGGTAAAAGTATTGCCAATCGCGTCGGGCCTTCCGCCGAAGCGCCGCTGCCAGAACGCATAACTGATCACCGCCGCCGGCGGGTCGAGTTGGTCGTCGCTATCGGTCAGCAGTCTCCCTGCCAAGGGAGCCACGCCGAGCACTGCATAGTAGTTGCCGGAGACGCGCGCGCCATCGACTTGTTCGATTGGCCCGTCGATTCGGATTCCGAAATCGTTGGGCGCGTACGCCGCGATGCCAGTGAAGGATTTTGCCAGCGACCGAAAGCGCTCAAAGCAAGGATAAGGGGGCGATCCGCCTACCGCACGAGCGCCCGCGTTGTTCAGGAAATACAGGCTCCCCGGGTCCGTCACGGGCAGCGACCGCAGCAGCACTGCATCGATCAGGCTGAAAATCGCCGTGTTTGCGCCCACGCCGAGCGCGAGCGTCAGCACCGCCGCCGCGGTGAAGCCGGCGTTCTTTCGCATGGTGCGGAGGCCGTAGCGGACATCCTGAAGCAGATCGTGGAACCACACCATGCGGCCTCTCTCATAGAAGCGCTCTTCGGCCGTGGTCACGTTGCCAAACGCCTTTCGGGCAGCCATACGCGCTTCCGCTCCCGTAACGGCGGCAGTCTTGAGATCGTCGGCTTCCAGTTCGATGTGGGAACGAATCTCTTCGGCAAAATCGCTTGTGGACCGTTTCTTGCGCCGCCAAAACATCGCGTTATCCCTCCCGCTCTTCGGGGCCTAGAATGAGACCGATGGCTCGCGCCAGCCGCCGCCATTGGCTGGTCTTCCGGAGAAGCTGGGAGCGCCCCTTGGCGGTGAGCGAGTAAAACCGCGCCTTGCGATTGTTCTCGGATACGCCCCACTTGGCGCCGATCCAGCCCTGGTCTTCCAGGCGTTGGAGCGCCAGGTAGAGCGAGCCGTGATCCACGAAAAAGACTTCCTCGGAAAGCTGCTGGATGGAGCGCGCGATGCCTTGGCCATGACGCGCGCCAAGAACGAGGATTTTCAAGATGAGCAGATCGAGCGTGCCCTGGAGCAGGGCAATGCGGTCGTCGCCGGGCGTTCTGGTCGGCATCCGACCTCAGTATGGACGACTTTGGGTCGGATGTCAACCTGTGGAGCGCAAGGCGGCGCAAGGCGCGACATAAATCCGAGCGTACGCCGTAGTTACAATTACTGGCCGGCGGCCGCTTCGCGAGCGCGCGAGAACGGAATCCGCATGGGCGTTGGGCGCGCAGCCGCACCGGGTAATTGGCGGATTGCTGCGCGGGGCCTGGCGTTAGGGGAAGTTAAATAATAAT
>PLDF01000305.1 GCA_003135055.1 Bryobacterales bacterium
ATCACAAGCTCGAAGAATATCTGGACGCCTATATCAAAGCTGTCGGCGGTTCTGACCACCGCAAGGGGCCGCTGTTCCACTCGGCGATTCAGCAAGACGGGCCAGCTCTCAAGCAAGCCGATGCTGCACGGCGATGCCTGGCGCATCGTGCGCCGACGTGCCGCCGATGCGGGAATCGAGACCACGATAGGCAATCACAATAGGCTGCCACACATTCCGTGCTTATTCCGGGCGCCGGACTAACTCACCAACGGCGGGCGCATCTAGGTCGCGTAAGCGCATGGCCAGGCACTCGAACGCGAATACCACCGGCCCTTACGACCGGTGCAACGATGATATCAGCGTCGGCGAGGTCGAGGGAATCGGGATTTGAGAAGCTCTGCAAGGGCGCGAGCCCGGCCAGCCAAGAATATGATAGACTCTTGGAGGCGAAAACTGTCGCTGCAGCCAATTGAGGTCAAGGGGACAGAGAGATGATTCAGATCTGAAACAGGAGCTTCTCTAATGAACACGCTTGGTGTCGCGGCTCTACTTTTTTGCGGCGCTCTTCCCGGAGTCGCCCAAACTCCAGGTCTAGCCGAGCTTCGAGCGAAATACCCGGACGCTGACCTTGCTGCGCGGGAGCTTAAAACGGGGGTTTACGAATACTCGCTTCTCAAACGCACACCGGTAGGCACGATCGGCGTCGGACGTGGTGGCTTTAGCCTCCAGCAAGATTGTATGTATTGTGGAAAGAATATTGTTTTTCTTGGCGACATGACTTCTTATGTTGGCGTGTCCGGCAGCCCAGACCGCCGGTCGCGCATAATCAATGTCGCTTCACTCGATTATGATCCGAGTCGTACAGATAACCCGCCGTTGGCAGCGTTGGGCGTCATCGCACTCAACGAAACTGGAATCGTGAAATCCGACCGAGCCAAAACTGGATTGATCAACTGGGTCTCACGGCTAACATTTAACGACGACGGCCGATCCCGCACCATCTTTTTGACCGATATCACGTGTTGGGTAAATCGCGGGGGAGATAATTGGATCTGGTTCTCAGTTGGGAAGGCTCGGGAGTTCAATAGCGACGGGAAAACGCTTGGAGCCGATGTTCCCGTAGCAGTGAGCTTGGCTCATGACGGTCCCAACGGTAGGGCGACGGTTCGCGTGGCTGAGAGATATGCCTTTCACCCGTCGATGAAGGATGATAGTACCCTTGTGCTCCTCCCCGAATGAGGGCGTTCGTAAAATGATTTTTGTAACCAGCAAGCCGACTTCCGTCCCGGCTTAGGCCGCAAGCACGGTTGTCACAAAGAACGGGTTACCATGGGTTGGTATGGCTTGCTAGCTATAGCTAAGCTAGCCGAGGCCATGGCCGCAGTTACAGTTAGCAGGATAGACGACTTGTATACACGCATCATTCCGCGCAATTCTCCTCAGGCCGCCATCGAAGGCGGCAAACAAACAAGACAAGTTAGAAGCGCCGAAACTGGGCGCAGCCCACTTCATAAGTACTAATAAGTTTTATTTAAGTCTAAGGGTACTAATAAGTTTCCTCGAAGCATGATAGTGCCACTCATCAATGTGTAATATCAAGCACTAAAACTCAAATGGCGAAAGGAAACGAGACGGGTGCCGCGTCGAAGTCTCCGCAGGCAGCTCTCAAAAGAATTCAAAGGCCGCCCTGCGCTTCCCGTTTGTTAACCTGGATGAGGGCTTTCGTTTGCAATTCGGAGCCGTTTCGCGCTATGACGACGAGAGAAGGGTCGTCAAGTCCGTGCTCAAAGGTTTGCTGCCGACTCACGAGGCGCGCAGATAGTCGGCGGGCACGGTCTCCAGCGCGCCTTTTTAGTGGCTAGCCAAAGCCGGCAGGCCAATGGGCCCGCCCCACCTAATAAGCCTTGGCGATCACCGCGCGCCGGTCCACCGTCTCACCGGTGACGATGCACTTGCCGGGGCCGTCGTACTCGTCCACCATCGGCATGCAACGTACAGTCGCCTTGAACTCCTTCATGCGCGCGTCACATGCGGCATCGTCTTTGAGATGCGCCATGACAAACTTGCCGCCGCCGGTTTCGGCGCTGACATCGGTGAGGATCGCTTCCACTTCTGCGACGGAATTCGCCAGCACCGTGTTGTCTTTCAAGCGCCGCTTGGCGGCTGCATACAGATCCTTCTGCATCTGCGCCAGAGTTGCCGGAACCCTGGCGGCAATTTCCGTCTGCGGGACAATCTCCTTGGTTCCGGTGTCGCGCCGCTTCATCACGATGTTGCCAGATGCGAGGTCGCGCGGACCCAGCTCCAATACGATGGGCACGCCGCGGCGCTCCCAATGGAAGAACTTGGCGCCGGGAGACTGGCCTTCGCGGTCGTCCACTTTCGCGCCGACTTCCTTGGCGATGCGATGGGCGGCTTCGAGCACCGCGCCCCTTTCCTGATCCTTGCGGTAGATGGGTACCAGCACCGATTTCACGGGCGCGAGCTTGGGCGGCAGCACGAGGCCCTTGTCGTCGGAGTGCGTCATGATCAGCCCGCCGACAAGGCGGGTGCTCACGCCCCAGCTTGTCTGCCACACGTAATCGAGCTGGCCTTCCTTGCTCTGGAATTGGACGTTGAAGGCCTTGCCGAAGTTCTGGCCCAGATCGTGACTGGTGCCGGCCTGCAGCGCGAGGCCGTTCTGCATCATGGCTTCGATGGAGTAGCTCCGCAGCGCGCCCGCGAATTTTTCCGCGCGCGTCTTCGCGCCTTTGACGACCGGCATGGCCATGACGTCTTCGGCCACTTCGGCGTAGATATCGAGAATGCGCAGCACCTCTACCATGGCTTCGGCGTGATTCGAGTGCGCGGTGTGGCCCTCCTGCCAGAGGAATTCGGTGGTGCGGAGAAACATGCGCGTGCGCAGCTCCCAGCGCACCACGTTGGCCCACTGATTCATCAGAATCGGCAGATCGCGCCAACTGTGAATCCACTTGCTGAAGAAGTGGCCGACGATGGTTTCGGAAGTGGGGCGGATCACGTACGGCTCTTCCAGCTCCTTGCCGCCGGCGATGGTCACCACGGCAAGCTCGGGCGCGAAGCCCTCCACGTGCTCGGCCTCCTTGCGCAGAAAGCTCTGCGGGATGAGCAGCGGGAAGTACACGTTCTGGTGATTGGTGGCTTTGAAGCGGTCGTCGAATTCGCGCTGCATCAGCTCCCAAACGGCGTAGCCGTTGGCTTTGATGACCATGCAGCCCTTGACGATTTCGGCGGGCTCCGCCATGTCGCCTTGCAGAACGACGTCTTGATACCACGCGGCAAAGTCCTGGCTGCGGGGCGTAATGGGAGATTCGGCCATAGTGGGTGAGTATTCAGGTTACTATTTTCCGGATCTATTTTATGAGCCCCCACCGGGAGCTTAGTTTCTGGAGCCTCAACCGGCTTTCCATTCGGGCACATTGTCTTCGGATCGGATCACGCTGACGCCGGCGATATGGCCCAGCGCGGCCATCTCCTGCTTGCGCCAGCCTTGCATGGTTTGCGCGATGGAGCCGTCGCGTTCGATCAGGAACATCGTCGGCACGCTCGATATGCCGTACGCATTGCTTACCGGAAAGCCGCTCTTTTCGGTATCGAGCAGCATGGGAAGCGTAGTCCGGTAACGCTGCGCGAAATCGCGCGTATCCCCGGCATCGTTTTGCGAGATGCCATAGACGGGCAGCGTGCCCGCTTGATGGACGCGTTCGAGAAACGGGAACGTCAGTTGGCAGACCGGACAGGAAATCTTGAAGAAAGCCAGCAGCGCCGGGCCCTGGGCGGCAATCTCCGCGAGGCTGATATCGCCGCCGGCGAGCCGCGGCAGGCGAAACTCGGGCGCACGCGCGCCCACTTCCGGAAGTTGACGATCGCCGCGAGCCACTACGCTTCCTTTTTCATTTGTTGCACGAAGCTCAGAATGTCGAAGGCTTTGATCTTGCGGTCGGGATAGTAACTGCTGACGGCGTCCTGCTCATCGGTGAAAACTTCGAAGACCGTGTCGAGCTTGGTCATCACCAGCAGGTCGATATTGCGCCGGTTGAGATTCAACAGCTTCATGTTGCCCTCGATCCTGCGGAGCCCGGTGACGCACACCACCAGCGCGCCGAGGCCGGTACTATCGATGTAATCCACGCCCGCCAGATTGAGCACCAGATTACGCTTGCCGGCAGCGGTCACCTCCGCCACTTTCTCGCGCAAAGCAGTGGCCTCCGGGCCCGCGGCAATGCGGCCCTTGAAATCGAGAATGGTTATGCCTTCGCGTTCCCGCTCTTGAATGTCATGAATCATGTGTGGTTAAGCTTCCAATTTAGCGTTGAGAGTGATCTGCGTGTTGTAGAGCTTGGAAACGGGGCAGCCGGTTTTGGCGGCCTGCACCGCCTGGTCGAACTGCTCCTGGGACGCGCCGGGCACGCGCGCTTTCAGGTCCAGATGGCTCTCGGTGACGGCGAAACCGTCGGGCTGTTTTTCAAGCTTGATGGAGCAGGTGGTTTCGATGCTCTCGGCCGTGAGACCGGCGAGCCCAAGCTGCGCCGAGAGCGCCATGGAAAAGCAGCCGGCATGCGCGGCGGCCAGCAGCTCCTCGGGGTTGGTTCCCTTGCCTTCTTCAAAACGCGTGCTGAACGAGTATTGCGCGTTCGCGAGCACGCCGCTGGCGGTGGAAATGGCGCCGTGGCCGGACTTGAGATCGCCGTGCCATTGCGCGTTGGCGGTTCGTTTCATGGTTTCTCCTCTGTATCCTGATAATAGATTCTCATGGCGAAGCGCGATGTGGAAGCCGCGGTCGGGCGAATTGGTCTGTTGCGTGATGTTACGCACGCGGAGGCTGTCGCCGGGCTGAGAAAAGCACTGGGGGACCGCGTCAATCTGGTAGTGGCGAAAGCCGCCAAGCTCGCGGCCGAGCGGCAATTGCGCGAGCTGATTCCGGATCTGCTGGTTACCTTCGACCGTTTATTCGAAGACGCGGTGGAGCGCGACACGCAATGCTGGGGCAAGAATGCGATCGCGAAGGCGCTCACCGAGCTGGACTATCGCGAATCGGCGCCGTATTTGCGCGGCCGGCGGCACGTCCAGATGGAAGCGGTGTGGGGCGGCCGGCAGGACACGGCGCAGACGCTGCGCGGCACTTGCCTGCTGGCGCTGGCTTCGTGCAACGACATAACGCGCGCGCAGACGTTTCGGCTGCTGGTGGATTCCATTGCGGACGAGGCGCAAGGGGTGCGCATCGAGGCCGTGCGCGCGGTGGCGGAAATGGATGGCGAGGAAGCCGCGCTGGTGCTGCGGCTCAGAGCGCGCGTGGGCGACCGCGAAGCGCCAGTGATCGGCCAGGTATTCGATTCGCTGCTGCGACTGGAGCGCGACGCGGCGCTGCCGCTGGTGGCGGAATTCCTGGACGGCGCGGATGAAACCATAAGGGAGGAAGCGGCGCTGGCGCTGGGGTCGTCGCGCATGGCGGGCGCGGTGGAGATTCTGCTGAAGGCGCTGCCGCGCGCGCGCGATGCGTATTTTCGGAAGACGATTCTGCGGGCGCTCAGCGCATCGCGGCAAGAGCGGGCGATGGAATTTTTGCTGGGATTGGTGCGGGACGGCATACGCGCCGACGCGGATGGCGCAGTGGAGGCGCTGGAGCTGCATCGCGAGTCGAAGGAGATTTGCGCGGCGGTCGAGGCGGCGGTGAGAGACAGGGCGGAGCGGTGAGCGCCGCCGCCGGCGAATGGAGCGCGGCGAACGACTGAGTAAGTGCGTTTACACCACTCCCCTCCCCCCTGGTGAAGATTTCGGCTGTGTTGACAAGTTCCCCGGTTCAGCTAATCTTGAAGTATGACGATCATCGTCAAAAACAAAGCAGATCTGGTGATACCGCGGAGCGTTCGACGGGAGGCCGGAATTAAGGCTGGGGATCAACTCGAATTCAAGACGTCTTCCCGACGTATCACGATAACAGCGCTGGAACCTGCCTATAGGCCCACTAAGGCCGAGGCCGCCGCTATCCGCAAGGGCGAAGCCGAGATTGCGCGCGGCGAATTTGTAACCTTAAGCGATCTTCTCCATGACCTGGACCATCGTCGTCGCAAAGGCGGCGCAAAAGCAGCTCAGAAGAATTCCCGCTAAAGATAGGGACAAAGTTGCGGTCGCGATTCAGGCGATGGCCGCCGATCCATTCCGGGGTGATGTCATGAAGCTTGAAGGGGATGAAAATCGCTACCGGCGCCGAGTGGGTAGCTTTCGCATTTTCTTTCGGGTGGACCGAACGAATCGAACGGTGGGGATCGGCGCGATTGTCCGGCGGACTTCAACAACCTATTGATTGCGTGCGCCTATTCCACGAGTCCAGTTCGGAAAGGCGATTCACCTGTTTTCCAGCGCGTTGATGAGCGCAGGGTGCTGCCCCTCATATGCCGCAATGGCCGGTGCTTGATGCAGAATGTAGCCTAGCTCGTCGACGCCATTCACCAGACAATGCTTGGAGAAGCCGTCCACGGGAAATTCCACCACGCGGCCATCGGGCGTGGTGAGGATCTGTTTCGCCAGGTCTATCTTCACTGTTGCGTTCGGATCGGCAGACACGGCCGCGAACAGGGCAGCATGTACATCCGCCGGAACCACGATCGGCAGCAACGAATTCTTGAGCGAGTTCTGGCGGAAAATATCCGCGAAGGAAGTGCTCAATACGGCGCGGAATCCGAACTGAGTGAGCGCCCACGGAGCGTGTTCGCGCGAGCTGCCGCAGCCGAAGTTATCGCCTGCCAGCAAGACCTGCGCGCCTTGTACGCCGGGCTGGTTGAGGACGAAATCGGGCTTCGGATTGCCCTGCGCATCGTAGCGCCAGTCGTAAAACAATTGCTTGTCGAGGCCTAGTTTCGACGTAGTCTTCAGGAAGCGCGCGGGAATAATCTGATCGGTATCGATATTGTTGATCGGGAACGCAATCACGCGGCTTTCAAAGTTAGTGAAGGGCTTCATAGAATGGTCCTCACGTCGGTGATGACGCCGGTGAGGGCGCTGGCGGCCGCGGTGAGCGGGCTGGCCAGAAACGTACGCCCGCCTTTGCCCTGACGGCCTTCGAAGTTGCGGTTGCTGGTGGAGACGCTGTATTGGCCGGGCGCGAGCTGGTCGCCGTTCATGGCGATGCACATGGAGCAGCCGGGCTCGCGCCACTCGCAGCCCGCGGCGCGGAAAATCTCGGGGAGCCCTTCGGCGATGGCCTGGCGCTTCACCTCTTGCGAGCCGGGCACCACCAGCACCCGCACCTTCGGACTCACCTTGCGGCCCTTCAGCACGGCGGCGGCCGAGCGCAGGTCGGAGATGCGCGAATTGGTGCAGCTTCCGATGAAGACCACGTCGATGGCGTGGCCCAGCAGCGGCTTGCCGCCTTCGATACCCATATACTTCAGCGCCTTCTCGACCGACTCGCGCTGCATCGGGTCGGCGATCTCCGATGGCTCGGGAACCGGCGCGCCGATCGACACGCCCATGCCCGGGTTGGTGCCGTAAGTGATCATCGGATCGAGCGCGCCGGCGTCGATGGAGACGCTGCGGTGGTAAGTCGCGCCGTCATCGGTGGGCAGTTGCTTCCACTTAGTAACTGCTGCGTCCCATGCGGCGCCTTGGGGCGCGTGCGCGCGGCCGGCGAGATATTGAAATGTCGCGTCGTCGGGCGCAACCAGGCCCGCGCGGGCGCCGCCTTCGATCGACAT
>PLDF01000379.1:0-12459 GCA_003135055.1 Bryobacterales bacterium
GTGCAGGCCTACACGTCCAGCATCTCCAACATCGCCCCGCGCGTTTCCGTGGAACTGGCGGAGGCCGGTATGGCTCGCGATTTCGCGCGGCTCGACGGCTTGATGAAAAAGTACGTCCACCCGCTCTACGCCCTGCGTGAGCGCGTCAAAGGGTATGAGGTCGCCGTCATGAAGGCCGCGATGGAGATTCTCGGCATGACCGCCGGCCCGGTGCGTCCGCCTCTCTGCAACTGCTCCGAAAAGGATATCGCCGATCTGCGCCAGTTGATGGAAGTCTACGCCGACGTGATCGGCGCCGCGCCACTGGCCGCCGAGGCGCGGTAAATGGCGGCCGATGCGCGTGGCGCCGCGTCGAGTCACTCGCAGCTTCTGGCGGACTAACTGTCTTTACCGGCGCGGTCTCAAAAGCCGGACTGGAAGCCGGCCTTTCAGAAAGCGTGCCGGAACAGTTAATCCGGCTCGGATACAATAAACTTCAAAGAGACCAATCAATCGGGCTGCGTCGCTATTCGAGTGCAGCTCGCGTCCGTCTCGATCGATGGCGCGTTGGAAGAACTCCATGCCCGACACTGTAGTTGAAACCCTGATCCTCGATCTCCTTGAGTGGGTGGCAAACGGCGAGAGGAGTTACGAAGAAGTGATGGATGCCTGGCGTACATCATGCCCCAAGCTTCCGGTATGGGAGGATGCCAGCGATCGGGGACTTGTCATGAGCGCGAAAGCGAACGGACGCTGGATCGTCAGCGTCACGCCATTGGGCCTCGCCCATCTTGAACGGCGCCAGCCGATCCAGTGCGCAAAGCATGAGGAACTGCTGAGCTGAATAGCTTCGAGCGCTGCCGCGATATACAAATAGCCCCGCTAAAGCAAGCCGCGTTGCGATACTAGAATGGGTCTCATGCAGGGTCGTCCGATGCGCGCGCTAACTTTCGTATTCTTCGGATTGGCCGCCCTCGCTGCTTCCGGCGCTGCCCCGGCGGATCAGGAGAGGGCGGATGCCGGCGCAGCGCCGCCGGCGCCATCCAGGGAGGCGCGCCGCGCATTCCTGAAGGCCGCGGCGGCGCTCAAGGCTAAGCGGACGGACGAGGCCATCCGCGGCTACGAACAGGCTGTGACGCTCTTCCCTGGATACGCCGAAGCTTGGTGCGAACTGGGCAAACTGCGGCTTGAGCATCGGCAGCCCGACGCCGCTAGGAACGCCTTGGAGTCGGCCATCCATGCCGATCCTAAATATGCCGAAGCCTATTTGATCCTGGCGATCCTGGAGCAAGCCGCCCGGCGCTGGAAGCAGCTGGTTGACGTAACTGACGCGCTGCTGCGGCTCGATGCCATCGACTTTCCGCAGGCTTGGCTGCTGAATTCAGTGGGCAATTACAACAACCGCAACCTGGAGGCAGCCGAGAAGAGCGCCCGGGAAGCGGAACGATTGGACTCTTATCGGAAGTTTCCCGAGACCTGGCGCCTGCTAGGCTTGATCCTCGCCCAGCGCGGCGATTTTGCAGGTGAGGCGGATCAGTTCCGTGAGTATCTGAGACTCCTGCCATCGGCGCCGGACTCGGAGGCGATTCGGGCGAAGTTGGCTGAGGCTGCGAAGCGCACTGGGAGCGCTGCGAGCGCCGAATTGAGCCCCACCTTTCGCACCGAGACCACTCTTGCGGTGGTCGGTTTCCAGCTTCGTCAAAACAAAGGCCAGCCCATCCACAACCTGCGCGCCGAAGACATCGAAGTCCGCGAGGACGGAGTGGCCCAGAAAATCGCGGTGTTCGAAGGCGGCGCAGTCTCCCCGCGCACCGTTCCCGTGGAGATATCGCTGCTCTTCGATTGTAGCGCCAGCGTCGATCGGATCGCCGCGTTCGGTCCGCAAGTTTTCCGCGATAACCTTTTGGATGAATTCCCAAACGCGTCCATTGCCATCTACGGATTCAGCGACGATCTGGTGCGTTTAGCCCGGCCTACCCGCGATGCGGGCGCCCTCAAAAAGGCCATGGATATGGTGGCCGCGGTCCCTAAGGGCGACACTCCGCTGTTTGGCTCGATCGCCGATACGGTTCGCGACGCCGCCGCCACCGGCGCCAATGTCATTCGCATGCTCGTCATTTTCTCCGATGGTGAATCCGCCTGGCTGGGCGACGAGGGTCGAGCGGGAGAGGCGGCCCGCGTTGCCGGGGAGTCGGGGACGGCGCTTTTTCCCGTGATGCTCAGTAAATCGGCCCTTTCGATGGAATCGGTGGATTCCATTCATGACTTCATGAATCTGGCATCGGCTACCGGGGGAAGGGAGTTACAAGGTCTCATGGGCGCCGACGTTCTGCCCTCCATCCTCAAGGCGCTCGCGGCAGAGATTCGGTCCGGCTACATCGCCGGCTTCTATGTGCCCGTATCCCGCGAGCGGAAGCGTCACAAGATTGAAGTTGTGCTGCGTTCTAAAGATCAAGGCCGGCTGTACGGCGGCAGCCGGATACTGGTGCACTAAGAATCCCGCACCGCCTCATCGCCGCCAGGGGCATCATCCGCTCTGTAACGCGCCGCGGCTACTGCGCCATGAGGGCATCCGGCTTTGAATATTTAGCTCCTCGACCGCGCGATTCGGCGCTACCGCAATACCACGGCTCCGAACGGAGCCACGACCGTAAGGGAGTGCTTTCCAATAGGAGCACAGAATCACTCAGTCACTGACCTTGTTAGCTGTCGCCGGGCGCTGGATCGGCTGCCGGTATAGGTACCGGCTGGTCCTTAATTAGCGCCATCCCTTCCTATGGCGCGTTTCTGCCACCGGTTTCCGATCGATGTCTCCGACTTGGAGGTTCGGACTGCGAAAGCCCGCATCTCGAATCTCTGTACAAGCGAGTTCAAGCGAGCAGTCACGCTGCGGGCGGCTGAACTTCGCGCAGCCGCCGCTCGAGGAAAAGCAGGCGTGGCTCGGCACGTGGGAAGGGCCTATCGATTGTGAGTCGCGCGATCTCGGCATTACCGTGAGCGGCGGCTTCGCGTTCTGCCATGGCTTCTTCCGGCTCAGCGGAACTCCTAAGGCGGCTGGCCGGCCGGTCAGTTTTTGGATGCGCGCAATGGTGTGCCTGCTTCGAGGCGGGGGCGCCTGGCGGATCGTCCACGAGCACGCGTCCGTGCCCTTTACATGGATGGCAGCTTGCGGCCCGCCTTTGACCTCAACCCCTGATCGGCTCCGGCGGGCCAGACGGTTTTTCACTTTACTAATATAAAGCCAAGGAGAATTCGCAATGACAAAGAGACGATGGAACGGCATGGCGTCGAGTCGCCACGGAAGAGACCGGTCATGAACCGCGCACTGTGGATCGTTCAGTGGCTGCTCGCGCTCCTCTTTCTGTTCGCCAGTGGAATGAAACTGGTCCTGCCGATCAAGGCGATGAAGAAGCAGATAGCGCTGCCGGGCCTGTTCCTGCGATTCATCGGCGTTTGCGAGGCGCTCGGAGCGATCGGCCTGATCCTGCCTGGGATCCTGCGCATCCGGCAGGGACTGACTCCGCTGGCCGCCACCGGACTGGCGATCGTCATGATCGGAGCGACGTTGCTCACGCTGGCGAGCGGCGGCGGCGCGCCTGCGCTGATGCCATTAGTGGTGGGGCTGCTCGCGGCATTTGTCGTTTACGGCCGATGGGCGTCGGCGCCGAAAACTTCATCCGGTGCGTCATTGCGGGCCTTATAACGGGAACTGAACTAAACCTAACCTTGAGTCGGCGCCGTCTCCATCTGGGAGATCTCCATTAAAACCGGGATTGGTCGTTTGAAGTCGAAGTATTGCCGTGCTGCCGGGGCGGATGCGCATCATCGACGCCTCTCTCCGGAAACTCACCTACAAGGCTATTATTTTCAGTGGGCACTGTCGCGGTAGTTTTGCTTTGATTTCTCCGCTTCCTCCTGCCTCTGTGCCCTCGATAATCGCCTGGACCATGATCGTCTGACACTCTCACCGGTATCTGACTTCCTCAAAAACTCCGCGCCGTCCTCCGCCACTCCGCGCCTCCGCGTTAAAATCGACAGTCCGGCCTTACGCTCACTCCATCCGCTTCGGCAACGCCCCTGAACGACGACGTCAGTCGGCGCGGGTGCTCCGCGTAAATTCAAGCGGCTACTACGGTTTGCAAACGGGCAGTCTGACGGAAAAGGCGGCAACGGAAATCCACCGGTCGCCCTGGCGGCGCTCGATGCGGTAAGAGCGGGTTGCGGCCTCCGCGCGCACACGCCAATTCGGCGCCGGGGTGGCGCTCCGTTTCAGCTGCAGCGGCTTCTTGTTTTGTTCCTTGAGCAGCCAGGTCTCTCCGCCATCGAGGCTTTCATAGCGCGAGTAGCGCTCCGAATCGCCGGACGGCCCTTGATCGAGAATCACGCTGCCGGTAGTCTTGGAGTCGAACGAAAACTGTTGGATCGACCCGAAGCGGCTCTCGTCGAAAATAGGCTTCGCACGCCAGGTTGCGCCGCCATCGGACGTGAGCAGAAAAAACGGATCTTGCGGAATCGGGAATAGAGTCTGTCCGCTAATCCAGCCGGTGAGAGGGTCCAGGAATTGGATATGGTCGAGCCCGGCGCCCCGGTAAAGATCGCCGCCCTGGCTCCACGTATGACCAGCGTCGTCGCTGCCCAGTAGCACCGAGTATAGCGTCACCGTGTCGGAATGAATATTGCCGGCTGCGAAGATGTGGTCGCCCACTCCCTCGGCGGTGGAAAGTTCCAAATAAATTGGGCACGGCTCGTCTTCCGAACATGCCATGCCGGCCCATCGGGTATCTTCGGCTGTGCATTGGAACGGTAGAGTGATGGGCTTGCCGTCATTTTGGAATTTGGGTGGGGCGGGCGCGGGCGGAACTGTGGCTGTGGTCTGCGCGGATGGCGCTGTGGTCTGCGGCGGCGTATCTTGCGCCAATAGTCCGGCGCATACGATGGGGAAGATTATGGCTCTCCGTAACATAGCTCAAAAGGGCTATCTGAAAATGACTCTATTTGTAAGGGCGAAATAATCGCCCACCCTGTAACATGGCTCGCGTGCTTGGTCGTCTAGTAATTAAATCCCCGTTACGACAGCGGGCGCACTCACCCCTATCACCCAAACCGCGCCCGCTACTCTTTCTTATTCGTCGAACATTCCCTCAAACAGACTGCTGGTCAGGTAGCGTTCGGCGGCATCGGGCAATATTGTCACGATGGTTTTGCCCTCGAATTCCGGCTCCTTCGCCAGGCGCACCGCCACCACCACCGCTGCGCCGCACGAAATGCCGGCGAGAATTCCCTCTTGCTTTGCAAGCCGGCGCGCCATCTCGATGGATTCTTCGTTGGTCACAGTTTCCAGGCGATCGACCATAGCAAGATCGAGAGTGCCGGGAATGAAGCCGGCGCCGATTCCCTGAATCTTGTGGGGGCCCGGCCGCAGCGGCAAGCCTGCAAGGTGTTGCGCGATCACCGCGCTGTTCGCCGGCTCCACTCCCACCGATAGAATATTCTTTCCCTTTTCCTTCTTAATGTAGCGCGAGACGCCGCTGATGGTGCCGCCGGTGCCGATGCCGCTTACCAGCACGTCGATCGAACCCTCGGTATCTCCCCAAATTTCAGGCCCGGTAGTACGGAAATGGATTAGAGGGTTGGCCGGGTTCTTGAACTGTTGCAGCATCACGAAGCGTTGAGGGTCTTGCGCAACCATCTCTTCGGCGCGGGCGATGGAGCCGGCCATGCCTTCGGCGCCATCGGTGAGCACCAGTTTCGCGCCCAGTACCTGAAGAACCTTGCGGCGCTCCACGGACATGCTCTCGGGCATGGTGAGCGTCACGCGATAGCCGCGCGCCGCGCCCACGAAGGCCAGCGCGATGCCGGTGTTGCCGCTGGTCGGCTCAATCAGTTCCTTGCCCGCTGTCAGTACGCCGCTCTTCTCGGCGTCCCAGACCATGGCGGCGCCGATGCGGCACTTCACCGAATACGCCGGGTTGCGGCCCTCGATCTTGCCGAGAACCAGGGCTTTGGCGCCATCGGTAACCCGATTGAGACGGACCAGCGGAGTGCGTCCGATACTGAGCGAATTGTCTTCGAAGATGCGCAAACTCAAATCTCCCAGGTGTGCACGTGGCGATTCTGCCGGTCGGTCCAGGCCCGAGCCAGCTCCGCGAATGTGGTCTTATCGATCACCTCCGAGACGGCGCGGTCCACCTGCTGCCACATATCCGTGAAAGGCGCGCCGGCTTTGCGGCGGGGACGGCCTTTGGACGACTGCGGGCCTTCGACAAAGCGCAATACTTCCCCCACGGTCAAAGAATCGGCTGCGCGCGCCAGCAGGTATCCTCCTTCGGCGCCGCGGCGCGATTCGACGAACCCGGCTTGCTTGAGTCCGGCAAGTATTAGCTCAAGGAATTTCTGTGGAATCTTCTGGCGCTGGGCGATTTCGGCGATTTTGATGGGATCCCCGGAGTGATGCGAGGCGAGATCGAAGATGGCTTGCAAGGCATACTCGCCCTTGACGGATATGTTCATCGGGAAAACAGGCGCCAGCCACCTATTAAAGCAGAACGCGCCGGAGACTGGGAAGGCCCGGCGCGTTTTTGTTTAGGGTAGGACAGACGATCGCTTTTTGTCGTCTGTCGGGTTTGTGCAAAGGCATGACACAGACCACGGAAGGCGATGGTCTGTCCCACCTGGCTTAGCCAATGCCTAGAAGTTCAGCGAAACCGCGAAATCGAGTCTCCGGTTGTTGGCGCTGGAGCCAGCGCCGCCGCCGCCACCGGGGCCGCCGCCGCCGAAGCTGGTATTCGCGCCGGTAGGCAGGCCGAAATATGTCGAGGTCAGGTTACCGTTGAAGCCCGACGGGTTGAAGTGGTTCAGAACGTTGGTCACGTTCACTCCCACGTTGAGATTGAAGCGATGCTCGGTCAGGGTAGTGCCGCCGCCGCGGCCACCAGCGGCGCCCATGCGCATACCGCCCCCGCCTCCGCCGCGCCCTCCACCGCCACCACCACCACCACCGAATCCGCCACCGCCGCGGCCACCGCCGCCGCCGCCACCGCCCGGACCACCGCCGCCCGGACCACCGCCATCGGGACCACCCGGTCCATTCATGGCATTAGGGTTCGCTCCGCGCCTCGGGCCAAAGCCAAAGATACGGTAAACGCGAGTATTCACCGAAACTAGCGCTGGCATGGTGAGATAGTTTCTGGGGACCAGGTTAGCCAGATTGGTGACGCTCACAGCCGTGTTGAAATCGCCGAACGGCGTGCACTTGACATCGCCGCTGCATGCCGCTCCGGCGGCTGCGAAAGTAGCCCGGGCGTTGGTGTAGGTGTCGCCGAAAATGTCCTGGCCTATCTCGACGTCATAGGGCGCGCCCGACCGCAGCGTGATGAAGGGAGCGATCTTGATGCCGAGCGGCGCGGTAATGTTGCCGAACAAGCTCAGATTGTGCCGGCGGTCCAGATTCGACCGGCCGTAGTCGAGGTTGAAATCGTAAGGATCGCTGGGCGTGCCGGGCAGATCCTTGGCGTAGGTCAGCGAGTAGTTTACGTTGAGCGAAATATTCCTCGTCACCGCGGTGTTCAAGCCCACCATCACAATGTGCTGATTGAACTTGCCGCCCGATTCGTATTCGTATATGTTTCCGGCATTGTAACCGTAGGGGAACACGCCGTTGGTGGCGCTCAGCGGCTGCAGAGGGTTGAACGTCCCGGGAAACGGAGTGTTGATGGGTATGGTCTGCGCCATATGCTCCGAATGATCGTAAGTGTAAGTCGCCGACAGCCGGGTGTTCTTCGGCAACTGGCGCTCCACGCCGATGGCGCCCTGCAAGCTGTAATCGGAGCGGAGCTTGGGATCGACTATGTAGGTGGCGTTCTGCCCCAGGCTCAGCGACGACGGCGGCGGAATGTTCGGATAGAACGCCGGGTTATACACTTCATACTGTAGTTGCGTGTGCCCGTTGTTCAGCGCCGCCTGTTCGTAGTCGCCGTAACTCACCCGGTCGTAGAAGATGCCGAAACCGCCGCGGATGACGGTCTTCTGGCGCCCGTTCTTGGCGTTGCCCGGCGCCCAGGCGAAGCCCAAACGCGGCGCGACATCGTGCTTTTCGCTGATCAGCGTCTGCACCTCATAGCGCAGTCCGAGACTCAACGTCAGATTGGGCTTGATGCGCCAGTCGTCCTGTATGAACGGGCCGGCGTCCCAGCGCGTGAAGCTGATATATGGAATACCCGCCTGGATAGTGAATCGCGACGGGCCGCCGCCTAGCGTTTGAACGACCGCCTCCGATAGTCCGGCGGCCGTCAACTGCAGGTTGCGAATATATTGCTGGGCGGCGTTAAGCAGGGTGGTTTCTTCGTTGCCGTTCGAGTCGTAAACAATCGCATTGGCCGAACTGAGCACCGGCTCGGTGCCGCCGAGGAACGTGAAGCTGCCGTTGTAGCCGCCGGGGTTGTTGCTTTGATCGCTTTCGCGGCGCAGGCGCACGCCGAGACGGATGGTGTGCGTTCCATGAGAAATCGACGTGTAGTTCTGCAGCTCGAAGTGTTTCCCCCGGTCATGCGTGTCGCCGATGCCATTGCCGCCGGTCATGAACTCGCTGGCCACGTTGATTGAGGGGATCTCGTTGCCATTCGATTCCGTCCAACTGCGGGTGAACTGGAACCGCGTCTCGTTCACTATCTTCGGAGTCACGATGTTTGTCTCGGTCACCATCAGGTTCTGGTTGTCGCCCGAGCTGTCATAGGCGAATGCGGAAGGAGGAACCAGTTGGGTACCGACCTCAAAGCCCGGCGGCAGCTTGAACCCGCCCAGCCCGGCATTTTCGCGCGAATTCCAGCGATCTTCGAAGCGGACGGTCAGCGTATTGTTCGTGCTCAATTGATAATCGATGCGCGGGCTGATGTTGTACGATACGGTCGGCGTCACCACGGGCGTCGTGACCGGTATGAGCGCATAGGTGGACGGATCGACATATGTCGCTAAAGTAATCGAGTTATCGGTGATCGAGCGCCGGCTAACATCGAAGAAAAACGACGACCGGTGGCTCATCGGACCGCCGACGTTGAACGACAAATTCCGCACCGAGTAAGCGGGCTTCGAGTTTTCGAACGGATTGCGCGAATCGAACAGCGAATCGGTATCGTTGAAGCGGAATGCCCCGTGGAAATGGTCGCTGCCGGGCTTGGTGAGGATTTCGATGCGGCCGAAACCCAGGCGGTCGAATTCCGCCGAAAACGGATTCTGGTTGATGCGGATCTCGCGAATGGATTCCTTGGGAGGCAACTGGCCGCCGCTGAAGCCGTCGATATAGATCTGGCCGCCATTGGGACCGGCGCCGGGACCGGCGAGCGCCTGCAGCGCGTCCGCCAAATCGTCCGGATCGTCGGGCAGAGCCGCCAGGTCTTCGCCCTTGATTACCAACGCCGTGGCGTTGTTGTCCGGCTCCACGCTGACCGTAACGGTGGATTCGCCCTTCACTTCGACTGTCTGCTTCTCGGCCGCAACGCTCAATTGGACCGGGACAGTCAACGTCTGGCCCGCCGCGACTGTGACCGGCTTGGCGATGGTGGTGAAACCCGGAAAGACGACTCCCATTGTGTATGGGCCCGGGAGCAGCCCAGTGAACGAATAGGTTCCGTCCGCCTGGGTCTGAGCGGTCTTCACGGTCTTGGCGGAGCCGGGACCGGTGAGAGTGACGTTAGCCGCTGGGACACTGGCGCCAGAGTCGTCCAGCAAGGTTCCTTTGACAGTTCCAGTGGTCTGTTGAGCCAGCGCGGTGCAAAACGTCAGCGCGGCTGCCAGAAGCAAAATGCAGATTCTTCGCAGGTTGGCCATACTTTCTCTGTCTCTCTCTTTCACTAATAAGCCTTTCAAGAATTGGTCGCTCACGAAACTGCTAGTTTCCCTCGCCGCCACCGCCGCCGCCTAAATTCCAGCCGGCCATGATGTCGCGAGTCGAGTTCGGGGCCGCGGTCAAAATCGGCTCCACTCCGGCCAGCAGAGTAACGGCCGTGGGATGAGTGGTGGCGCTGCCGATCGTGGTTTGCACCATGATCGCGTCACCCGGTTTCAGGTCCGTCGCATGGATAGCGGGAAGCTGGTCGATCATTTGTCCGATATCGCCCCCGCCGCCGCGTCCGCCCGGTCCGCCGCCGCCCGGTCCGCGGCCGGCGCCTCCGCCACGTTGGCCTGCCTGGTCGGGGGCTGCCTGAGCGCCACGGGCGGCGCCACGGCCGGCCCCATAGCGGCGGGCCAGCATTTGAGCCATCTGGTCGGTCAATTTCTTCATGGACGAATCAGCGGTCACTCGAATGGCGAGCGGCTTCTTGGTCGCCAAATCCATTACGGTGATCTCACCCGTCGCGGCATCTATCGTTTTCACAGTCGCGGCAAGTTGGCGGAAAGCGCCGGAAACCACCTTCTCGGCTTTGACATCGCCGTCTGCGGTCTTATCGCCCAGCACTTTCAGTTGATCGCCCGGTTTGATATCGGCGAACATGCTGGACTTGGCATCGCTGAATTGCGCGGAATCCGGCGAATAGCGGAAGAACTCGGTCTTTTCTTCGGGCTGGACCTTGATCTCCTTCGACCCCACTTTGATGGTGACTACCTTGCTGGCCGGATCGATCGCCGTCACGATCCCGGTGGTTCCACGCTTTTTCCAGTCTTCCTCTTCCTTTAGATGGACCTCGGCTACGTCGGCCTTGCTCATCACCAGCAGCGTGCGCGCTTCCGTGATCTTCTGATCGCTCGACTCCTGATAAGTGGCGGCCACCCGGTCGCCCACTGCCAGATCCCCTATGGCAATCTTGACGGCCTTCTTGGCGTCGGTTTCCCCTGGGGGCATACGGAGGACGAAGCTGCGGGCGGTGAGCGTCAAAGCGACAACATCGCCCTTGTCGCTCTTCAGGCTGACCTGGTTGGCGGAAACATTGACTCCGGTGACAGTCCCAGTGAGACGAGCGGGCGCCGCGGTCTGTGCGGAAGCGCTGGAAACGCTCAAAGCGGACAGGATAAAAACGACCAAAGCATACTTCATTGGGATATCAGCCTAAACGACGACGGGAACTTTAAATTCAAGGGGCGTCCCTTCTTTACAGAAGGTTACACGCCTGAAAAGAAGGGAGCCCGGGGAAAGCACTGGAAATGGGAGGATTACACGCAAACTGGGTATGGGCAAGCACGGATTCGAGGGAGGAAGGAAGGTACTGGAGAGCCGCGCAGATCCTTGAAGAACCTGCGCGGCGATCCCAGCAATGTTGGAGACGGCTTAGCGGGAGGGGCTCTTGGAGGTGTCGTCCTTTTTCTTGCTCTTGCTCTTGCTCTTCTTCTTGGAGGTGTCGGACTTCGTATCCTGGGCGAAGGTTACGGCCACGGTGGCGGTGAGGAAGGCGAGGCCGAGCATCAGAGTCATCAGTTTCTTCATTGCGGTTGTTTTTCTCCTTGTTATTTAGACGATCTGAATCGTCTCTCTGGGCTATGATAGCGAACTGCACATGAAGAGTCGCTTAATCTGTAATTAAAAACACTTCATCTGGCGGTCACAGGACTTTCCAAATCGTTTGGCTAGCCTATTCTCCTTTTTTATCAATAATTTGAGCGCGCTAAAGCTGGTCTGGTGCGGCTTTTTTGGCGGCTCGCGCTGCTACAGTGAAGTCGAATGAAAAAGCAGGATATCGCTAAGCGAATTGCTCGCCAATCGGGCGTGAGCCGCGCCGCAGCCGCAGACCGGGTGGACCGTGTGGTCAACCAGATTCTGGCAGACTTGCGCCGCGGTAGAAAAACCTCTCTGCCCGGGTTGGGAACCTTTTCCCAGGACGATGACGGCCGTGCGCTGTTTGAACGCGACGGGGGTGGCGATGACACGTCCCAGGATTGAAGCTGCGGACCTCCAACAAGTCGCCAACGTGGTGATTGAAGGATTGGCTGCCGGCAAGCCGGTGGAAATCGATGGACTAGGCGTTTTCTATCCGGATGAGGCGCAAGGGGCGCACGGATTCCGCTTCGAGCCGCGCCGCCAGGCGCAGGTCTTCATCGCCTACGTTACCGAGGACGCGGCGCCCGCCGGACGGCTGTATGACGCTCTGGAGGAGGCGGGATTCAGCCCCTGGATGGACGCGCGCAAGTTGCTGCCGGGGCAGAACTGGCCGCGCGCCATCGAGAGCGCTATTGAATCGTCGGACTTTTTCGTGGCGTGCTTTTCGCGCAATTCCGTGGACAAGAAGGGCGGTTTTCAAGCCGAGGTCCGCTATGGGCTGGATTGCGAGCGCCGTATGCCGCTCGACGAAATTTATCTGGCGCCCGTCCGATTCGACGATTGCAGGATGCCCCGGTCCATCCAGAGGCATCTGCAGTATACCGATCTGTTTCCGGATTGGCAGCGCGGCTTCCGGCGGCTGGTGCAAATGATGCGGCGCGGCCCCGGCTGGAGGAGCCGCTGGCACCTGTAGGACAGACCTCCTGGTCTGTCCCCTTCGATATGCCAAACGACCC
>PLDF01000379.1:12500-31158 GCA_003135055.1 Bryobacterales bacterium
TCACAGTCCGCATCTTTCGCGGCTCCAGCCGGTCGGCGCCGCCGATATTCCGATATGCCAAACGACCCTAGTCCCACAAACGGACACTATTCCGCGCCCGTCCAGCCGCCGCAAGACCACGCCACCCGCCCCGCAAAAAGCCGCGAGAAATCAAGCCGCGAGAAATCAAGCCATCCACGCATTTCACCCATTCTGAGACGTACACCGAGTAGCTGGCGGAGTTCGGACCGGGCGACCTTGCAGTACCAAAAAGCGAACCCTGGAACTCGCGGCCCCGTAGGTAGGCGTCGGGTCAACCGATATGCTTACCTATACCGGCCGGGCTCAGTTCCGGCTTCATCGAGCCTTCAGGAGACGAAAACTCCACCCCCAGCCGCTCTTGTTCTTCGGGAGGCGCGATTCGATCCATTCGCGCAACGCCAAATGCGGCGCTGTCACGGTATCGGTGGGCCCATCGACTGAAACTCTCCGGCGAGGTTTTCACACGCTCCGCTTCCCGCGCCAGCCGGATGAGTGCGGCATCCTGCCCGAACAGCGCGCCAACCGCGAACGGCAATACGACCGTCCTATGCATTCTCCATAGTGATCGTATCCCTGGGAAGGTAATAGAATGTGGGCAGGATGCGAGCTTTCGGAATGCTAATTCTTCTCACGGCAACACTCGCCGTTCCTCTCCTGGCGGCGGATGAGCATGGCGCCCTGACTCTCTATTTCCTGCAGTTGCCGGTCGGCGAGGAAACCTATCGGGTAACCACCGAAGCCGACGGGTCGCTGACTCTGCACGCCTCCTTCGAGTACGCCGAGCGTGGATCGCGCGTGCCTCTCTCCGCCACTCTTCGCATGAAGCCGGACCTCACTCCGCTGCAATTCGAGGCCAAGGGCAAGAGCTATCGGCCTTTCAGCGTGGATGCGGCCGTGCAAGTGAATCCCGATGGACTGACCGCCACCGTACGCGAGGGCGAGAAGACGCGGCAGGCCGCGCTGCCCGCGCGCTTCTTCACCATCAGCGGCTACGCGCCGTTCTCCGTGCAGATGATGCTTCTGCGCTACTGGGCCGGCCATGGCAAGCCCGCGCGTCTGGCTCAGCTTCCGGCGGAGGCGCCGGGGACCGAGGCGCAGATCGAGGTCGCCGGGCAGGACGCCATTGAAGAGAGCGGCAGGCCGGTTCGCCTCACGCGCTATTCGGTGGGCAACGTGGTTTGGGGTCGCGAAACCATCTGGCTGAACGAAAGCGGCGAGCTCGCAGGGGGTGTCAGCTATGCGGGCGGTCTGCCGCTCGAAGCTATCCGAACGGAGTATCGCCCGGCATTTCCGCAGTTGATCCGCAGCGCCGTCGCGGACCGCATGAAGGAACTCGCGGCGGAGGGCAGCCGGATTCAGCCGCTGGCAAAGGGCGAGTTCGCCATCGCCGGCGCGACGCTGATCGATGGCACAGGAGCAGCGACGGTACCCGACGCCGTAGTCGTGGTGCGGGATGGAAAAATCGCGGCCGCCGGCGCACGGTCTCAAGTGGCCGTGCCGAAGGGAATGCCGGTGATCGACGGCCGCGGCGCTACGCTGTTGCCCGGCTTATGGGAGATGCACGCGCATTTCGCGCAGGTGGAGTGGGGCCCGGCCTATCTGGCCGCCGGAGTTACCACGGCGCGGGATTGCGGCGGCGAATTCGAGTTCATCACCTCGGTTCGCGATCTGATCGAGAGCGGACGCGGCTTAGGTCCGCATCTGGTGTTGGCCGGGCTGGTGGATCGCAGCGGAACCGGCACGTTCGGAGTCAACTGGGCCGATACGCCCGCCCAAGGCCGCGCGCAGGTGGCCCGGTACAAGGCGGCGGGGTTCGCGCAGATGAAGATTTACAGCCGCATCCAACCGGATGTGCTGGCGGCGATCGCCACTGAGGCGCACCGGCAAGGAATGACCGTGACCGGGCATGTCCCCGAAGGCATGACCGCCATGCAAGCGGTGGAAGCGGGGATGGATCAGATCAACCACTTCGGCCCGGTCTACCAGGAGGTCCGCCGCGCGGGCGATGGCCGCGAGCGCGTGATCCAATTCTTCAAGGACCACCACACCGTGGTCGACCCCACCATGGCTTGGGGCGAGTTGCTGGGCCGTCCCATGAATGTGGATATCGCCAGCTTTGAGCCGGGTTTCGCGAAGGCGCCCTATACCTTGACATCGGTGATTGGCACAGCCGGAACTCCGGCGGCCAATGCGCCGCAAAACGCGCGTTGGAACGACCAGTTCGCGGTGCTGCATGCGTTGTATACGGCGGGGATTCCGATTGTTGCGGGTACGGACAAAGCCGTGCCCGGGCACAGCCTGCATCGCGAGCTGGAGTTATACGTACAAGCCGGACTCACTCCCATGGAAGTGATTCAACTCGCCACCAGCGGAGCCGCGAAAGTTATGCGCATGGATGGGGAAGTGGGTACGGTGGAAGCCGGAAAGCGGGCCGACTTGATTCTGGTGCAGGGCAATCCACTCGAGAACTTCGCGGATCTGCGAAAGGTGATGCGCGTGGTAACCAAGGGCCGGATGTACGACCCGGCGGAGCTGTGGAAGAGCGTGGGATTTCGGTCCGTCGTGTCGTTACTAGCACCCTAAAACACATACTAAGCGATAATCGTATGCCAATGAGCGTAATAAGTCGATTGCGTCAGACTAACTTGGTAATCTAACATTAACCTCCTATGGCGCACCGAACCCAGGTCCTTGCTCCGGGCTTACTATTCGCTTTTTGCCTGGCCTTCGATGCCGGCGCCGCGACTTATCCCGTGACCGTTTTCACCGACACGGCGGCAACCGCAGGCGGCTCGGCGGCGGGCGCGGGCGACGGTCCGGGCGTCTCGGGAGATCTACGCCATACGATCCTGATGGCGAACGCCGTCGGAGGCACGAACAGCATCACGTTCGTGTGCGCAAGTCCACCCTGCAAGATCACTCTGGGCGGCCCGCTGCCGCCGATCGCTTCCAACCTGACTATCGACGGAGAGACGGCCGGCAACATCGTCATCGACGGAAATAGTGCGTATCGGGTGTTCTTCGTCGATTCCGGCACGGTCACGCTGACCAGCTTGCAAATCCAGAACGCGCGGGCCCAGGGCGGTACCGGTGGAGTGGGCTATGCGACAGCCGGCGGCGGCGGACTCGGAGCCGGGGCCGGGCTGTTCGTCAACCAGTCTTCCGCCGTCGTGAGGTTGGCCAACGTCTATTTCTTGAACACTGTTGCGCGCGGCGGGGATGGTGGCGCCGGCATCGCCGCAGCCCAAGCCGGCGGCGGCGGCGGTGGCGGTGGGGGCATGCCGTTTGCCGGCGCCGCCGGCGCGTCACCCTCTGCCGATGTCAACGGAATCGGCGGTGGCGGCGGTGGCGGCGGCACGCTGGGCCCAGGCGCTGCATCCACCGGCACACCTGGGGGCATTGGCGGAAGTGGCGGCGGCGGCAATGGCGGAGACGCCGACGGAGGCGGTGGCGCAAATGGTGGCTTTGGCGGCGGTGGCGGTGGTGGCGGAAATGCCTCTCAAGGCGGCAATGGCGGATTCGGTGGCGGCGGCGGCGGCGTTGGCTCGGATAACGTCCCTGGCGGTAGTGGAGGGCCGGGAGGAGGCGGCGGTGCGGGAGGTAGCATCGGGCCTGGCGGGCTGCTGACAACCGCGGTTCATGGTGGCGATGGCGCTATCTCCAGCTTGTCGATTCTTCCCGCGGGCGGCGGCGGTGGCGCCGCGGCCGGGCCCGCGATCTTCGTCAACGCGGGCAGCGTCACCATCCTGAACAGCACGCAGTCCGGCTCTTCCGCAACACCCGGGGCCGGTGGCGCGGCCCTTGGTGGTACTGCGGGCGACCCCGGCGTCTCGGACGCCACACCCGTATTCAATTACAGCGGGAGCGTCAACAGCTCGGCGACCAAGGGTCCGATCCCGGGAGCTTTGCCAGGCGGGCTTCCAGCCACGCACTTCAGCGTAGTGGCGGGTACGCCGGCACAGGTGTTCACCCAGGACCCCATCACCATCACGGCCCTGGACCAGTTCGGCAACCCGACCACCGGCTATAACGGACTGGTGGATTTCACCAGCACCGACCCCGGCTTTGTGGCTTCGTCCGGCCAAGGTCTTTCGCTTACCAATGGCGCCGGCACTTTCAACTTTGCGTTCAAAACGGCGGGAACGCAGACCTTGACCGCGACCGATTCGGTGACGGCTTCGATTACCGGGACGTCGAATTCCATTACCGTCAATCCGGGAGCAACCGCTCGATTCGTAGTCTCGGCGCCTGCGACAGCGATCCCCGGCGTCTCGTTCTCCTTCACAGTGACGGCTGTCGATCTAAACAACAACGCCACCCCGGCCTATGGCGGTACGGTAAGTTTCACTAGCACGGACGGAGCGGCGGCGCTGCCTGGTAGTTCGACGCTGATTAACGGCGTGGGAACGCTTTCGGCAGTCCTGAACACCAAAGGCAACCAAACCATCACCGCGAGCGATGTGCCTAACAGCCTCACCGGAACGTCGGGGACGATCGCTGTAAGCGCCTCACCGCCGGCGCTGAGCGCAGCCTTCAGCCCGGCGTCGGTTGCGGTTGGCGGCTCGGGGACCACCACCCTGACCGTTACCGTCACCAATCCCAACGCCGCGGCGGGGCTCACGGGAATTGCCTTCAGCGACACCTATCCGGCGGGGCTTGTCAGGGACTCTATCGGCACGGCCAACTGCGGTGGCTCCGAGAGCTTCAGCCTCAGCGGCTTCACTATCTCCGGCGTGTCGCTGGCGGCGGGCGCTTCGTGCATTACGCAGAGTCACATGCACGCGACTTCGACAGGCTCGATCGTCGACATTACCAGCACAGTGACTTCGAACCAGAGCAGCGCTGGACCGGCGGCCACCGCTACTCTTACGGTGGCGGCGCCACCTTCGCTCATGGTGACATTCGGCGCAACAACGATAACGGTTGGCGAATCTACCAGCCTGACGTTCACCGTCACCAACACGGATGTGGTGAACGCCATAACTGGCGTGGCCTTCACTGATACGCTACCGCCAGGTATGACATTGCTTTCGCCCGACCTCGCCCAACTGATGGACTCTTGCGGCAACGGAACGATTACATGGACGGCAGGCGGCGATAGCATCAGCCTCACGGGCGCAACCCTCCCCGCTGGCGCGACGTGCGGTTTCGGCATGTCTGTCGCATTCAACCTGGTCGGGAGCTTCACCAACACCACGGGAGCGGTTTCCTCAACAAACGGCGGCGTAGGAAACATCGCGTCGGCGAATCTTACGGTTCTGCCACTTCCTCCCGCCATAAGCCAGGTCTTCGGCGCGGCGAGCATTCCGCTAAACGGCTCCACCAGCCTGAGCTTCACGATCGCTAATTCGAACCTTGCGACGGCGCTCACTGGCGTGGCTTTCACCGACGCGCTGCCCGCCGGCTTGACAGTAACCTCGCCGGGCAACGGCCTCGCTGGCTCCTGCGGTGGCGGAACGATCGCAGCCACAGCCGGCGGCGGCAGCGTCAGCCTTACGGGCGCGACCCTGACCGCCAATGCGTCGTGCACCTTCAGCGTCAACGTGACCGCTGGCTCGGCCGGGTACTACGCCAACACCATCGTATCCGTCTCTTCGACCAACGGCGGCAGCGAAGGCGGCGCAACCGCGAGTCTAACGGCGCTATCTCCGCCCATTATCGCGAAGTCTTTCGGCGCGGCGAGTATTCCGGTGAACGGCACGACCAGCCTGACCTTCTCCCTCACTAACCTGAGCACCACGGCACAGCTCACGGGCGTGGCCTTCACCGACACGCTGCCTGCGAATATGACAGTGGCGGCGCCCAATGGCCTAAGCGGTTCCTGCGGCGGGGGAACCATCGCAGCAACCGCGGCCGGCAACAGCGTCAGCCTCTCAGGCGCAACTATTTCGGTGGCGCATTTGGTTCTTCCCGGTTTTCCGCCGGTGCCTGGCGGGTCGTGTACCTTCAGCGTCAACGTGACCGTAACTGCACCCGGGAATTACGCCAACACCACCAACGCGGTTACATCCACGAACGGCGGAGCGGGGAACACGGCATCCGCGAGTCTCAGCACGCTCGCGCCGCCCAGCATTTCCAAGGCGTTCGGCGCCCCGACCATTCCCCTCGCCGGCTCGACCAGCCTGACTTTCGCTGTCGGCAACCCGAATGGCACGAGCTCTCTAACCGGCGTGGCCTTCACCGACACGCTGCCGGCCGGCATGACGGTGTCTACGCCGAACGGCCTTACAGGCGCCTGCGGCGGCGGAACCATTACGGCAACCGCCGCCGGCGGCAGCGTCAGCCTGGCAGGCGCAACACTCGCAGCCAGTGCGTCGTGCATATTCAGCGTCAGTGTCACCGCCAGCGCAGGCGGAACGTACAGCAACGTCACCGGCGCCGTATCATCCACCAACGGCGGCACGGGGAATATGGCATCCGCGAGTTTGAGCACGCTGATCCCGGTGACCTTCCAAACCTCGCCCGCCGGCCTAAACGTGACTATCGATTCGGTGGCTTCCGCATCTCCGGTCACCATCGGATTCCTGCCGGGCAGCGCGCACATCGTCGCGGTATCCAGTCCGCAAGCCGGCGGGCCGGGGACGCAGTACGTCTTCGCCAACTGGAGCGATTCCGGCGCGGCCAGTCACTCCATTAGCGGCCCGCTGTCGCCAGCCACTTACACCGCGTCGTTTACCACGCAGTATCTGCTAACGACGTCGGCGAGTGGCGGCGCCGTCACCCCGGCAACCGGCTTCTTCAACGCCGGTTCCACGGTGAGCGTCCTGGCGCTGGCCAACGCCGGCTCCCATTTCTCCAACTGGGTGGGGCCGGTGACTGTGACTTCATCCGGCGCCGGAACCGTGCTCATGAACCAGCCGCAAACGGTGACGGCCGTCTTTACGCCGAATTCGAATGCGACCGTATCGCCATCGAGCCTGAGTCTGGTGGATTACATCGGCGGCAACGGCGCGTCGGTATTGTCGGGAAGCTTCACGGTGACCACGTCCGATAACAGAGGCTTCACCCTGAGTGGCTCGGCCCCTTGGCTCAACGTAAGCGTCGCCGGGAATCAGGTCAATGTCAGCGTGAACACGCAGGCCGTGATAAGCGCGTTCTTCGCCGCAGTGAACCTCACGTTCACGTTCGGCGACGGTTCGACCCAAGTGGCGCAGGTGACGCTGCAGGCGATCTCGCAGCCGCAGTTCGCGCTGCCCGTAGGAACAACGGCATTGACGTTCAGCGCCGCCGCTGGATCGGCGAGCCCGCTCACGCAAACAATCACGGTATCGGCCGGCGGCTCGAACATCCCGGCGCAAGCGACAGCAGCCACCTCCAGCGGGGGTAATTGGCTATCGGTGACCGGCGGCGGCACGACGCCGCAGACACTGACGGTGCAGGTGAATCCAACCGGGCTGGGGCCGGGGACCTACCAAGGAATCATCACCATTACCTCCACCGGCGCGGGAACGAATGCACTGGCCATTCCAGTGACCTTGACGATTGCGCCGTCTGCGATCGCCATAAGGGGACTCGACAACGCCGGCAGCCTGCAGACTACGGCCGCGGCGCCGAACACCATCTTCAGCGTATTCGGGACCTTCCCCGGTTGCACAGCGGGCGCTCAGGTGACGGTGGATGGCAGTCCCACCACTGTCTTCTATAGCTCGCCCAGTCAGATCAATTTCCTGATTCCGGCCGCCATAGCGGGCGAGGCGAGTACTGCGCTGGCGATTACGTGCGCCGAACTCTCGACGGGGCCGTTGACTCTCCCTGTAGCGGCCATCGCGCCGAGCCTGTTCACAGTGACTCAGAGCGGAACCGGCCAGGCCGATTCCGTCAACCAGGACAACAGCATCGATGCGCCTGTCCCGGACGGCACTGCGATTCAGCTCTATGGCACCGGCTTCGGACTCTACGCCCCGGTGAGCGCCGATGGCTTGACGCGACTTGTGCAGACGGTCTCCGCGACCGTCGGCGGCGTTCCGGCGCAGGTCTTGTTCGCCGGCCAGGCGCCGGGCTACACCACAGGATTGCAGCAAATCGATATCCTGGTTCCGGTGAATGCGCCCAAGGGTACGGGCATCCTGCTGGTTCTAACTATCGATGGAGCGACGACTCAGACGGGATTGACCTTGACCGTGCAGTGAAGGGTCGCTGCGACTTACTGCCCAGGGAACCCTGAATGGATGCGCGGACCGGCAGCCTGCCGCGCCAGGATCTGCGCCTCCAGCGACAGCATCTGCTGCCACCGGACTTCCACCGACTGGCCGGCGATCTTGACGGCGAGCTTCAGAAAGACTCTGTAATGCCCGAATTCGGAAGAGTAGAGCGCCTGGTAGAAACTCGCAAGTTCCTCGTCGCTGGTTTCCCCATCGCCAGCCGCGGCAGCGAGCACCGCGAAGCGCTCGCAGGAGCGAGCCTCGATCAGGGCCGAAACCAGAAGGCGGTCCAAAATTTCCGCCGGCTCTCCCTTCCGCACCAGCTCACGAAGCGAGTTCGCGTACGGGTTTTTGTGGACCCTGTCCGGACGCCCGCCGCGGCGTAGCAGGATGCGCATGACCTGCGCCAGATGAGCCGCTTCGTCCCGGGCAACGCCAGTCATCGTCTCAACCCACCCCTCCGTCCAGTCGTTCGGCCAGCGCGTCAGCAGTTCCAGCGCGTTCGTGGCCGCCTTCTTTTCGAGAAAGGCGTGATCGATCAGCAGACTGATCGGGTGGGCCAGCACCGCGCGCCCCCACTCGACCGGGGTACGCGAGTGCAGCGGCAGCGCCTCAAGCTTCGCCAGTTGAGCCGGGTTCACAGTTTCAAAGTAGCGCAACTGCGGTCGCCGTTTGCCATCGGGATTACGGCTTGGGATGGAACGGAGTTGGGCTGCCGGTGCTGGCTGGCTCGGGGCTTTCGAGATCGAGATTCACCACGACGGGGTCCTGACCGCTGCGTACCACGACGGCTTCACACGGCTCGTCGGGGAGAGCGTTGATCTCCTGATGCGGCACGTAGGGCGGAACGTAGATGAAGTCGCCCGGTCCGGCCTCGCCGCTGAATTCCAGGCGCTCTCCCCACCGCATGCGGGCCCTGCCGCGAACAATGTAGAGAACGGTTTCCAGCTCGCCGTGGTGATGCGGTCCAGTCTTGGCGTTGGGCTGTACCAGCACCGTGCCGGCCCATAGCTTGGCCGCGCCGGTTCGGGCGTGAGTGATGGCGGCCGCGCGAGTCATGCCAGCGGTCTGCGGCGTGTTGGGGTCCAGTTCGCCGGCGGGAACGATTTTGACGCCGTTGTGTTGCCAATCCATTACCTATACGATAGCCGCTATGAGGCGGGAAATGGGCACTGGCAAGTGAGAGTATCGTAAGTGCCCGGATCTTTGGCCGCCGCGGACCTGCGGATCCGGGAATGGGCCGGCCCTGGAAAGCGTCTGCCAGGTGTGATTCTCTGGCATAGGAGCCAATCATGAGACGATTCATGAGACGACAATGCATTCTTTGGGCGGTCGGAGCGTTGCTTGCTTCAGCCGCCGCCGCGCAGACATCCGATGCTTGGAAGCTCGTGTGGTCCGACGAGTTCGATCGGGACGGGAGGCCCAATCCCACGAAGTGGACCTACGAAACCGGTTTTGTGCGGAATGAGGAGTTGCAGTGGTATCAGCCCGAGAACGCCTGGTGCGAGAAGGGGCTGCTGATTATCGAAGGACGGCGAGAGCGCAAGAAGAATCCGATCTTCGAGGCGGGCAGCCAGAATTGGAAGACGAACCGGGAGTACGCCGAATACACGTCGGCGAGCCTGACTACGAAAGGCTTGATGAGCTGGCGCTACGGGCGGTTTGAGATGCGCGGCCGCATAGACACTCGGTCGGGCTTGTGGCCTGCGTTTTGGTCGCTGGGAGTAGACGGACGCTGGCCGAACAACGGCGAGATCGACATTATGGAGTACTATCGGGGCACGCTGCTGGCGAACCTGATCTGGGCGGGGCAGGGACGCACGAGCTCGTTCACGAAGCGAAAGCCGATCGCGTCGTTCGCCGACCCGCAATGGGCAGGTAAGTTCCACGTCTGGCGGATGGATTGGGACGAGAATAAGATCGTTATCAGTGTGGACGGCGAGGTGTTGAACGAATCCGACCTGAATCAGGCGGCGAATCCGGATGGCAAGAACGGTTTCCGGCAGGCGCACTCGATCATTCTGAACCTGGCGATCGGCGGAACTGCCGGCGGCGACCCATCCGCGACCGAACTTCCAGCACGGTTCGAAGTCGACTACGTGCGGATATATCAGAAGCAATAATGCCAGTTCAGAGAGTGGCCCGCGGCCTTGCGCCGATGGCTGCGTCACTTCACGATGCCGGAGAGAATTTCCGATTTCCCGGATCAGTGCGAATCGCGTCCCGAAGCTTCACTATTTTGCCGGGCGGAGGGGAGGGGTAGTTCCCGATAGTCGTCGCTCTCTGCGCGTCCACGGCTGCGCGTTCTCCGATTTCGTCCCGCGCGCCGGTTTCGACCCTCGGCACCGACGCGATCGCGGGAGTGCATCGCACACGTTTGCAGCGGGGAAGATCCGAACCGCTCCTGACGCCCTCGCAGACTGAGTCTTATTCTGCGAGCCTGCGATATAAGCTCCGCGCGGATCATAGTATCTGCTGTAGAATTGAAAACGGGAATCTGATTCTACGACTCATTAAAGACAGGAACGCTATGCCTACTAAACTCGATAACGACATTCTCGCCGCTGCCATTGAAGGGTTCGAGGCTCAGAAGAAGCGCCTCGACGCTCAGATTGCAGAGATCCGGCAACAATTGACAGGCGTGACAGGCGGCAGCGCCCAGCCCGCGGCTACGCCGGAATCCGGACGCAAGCGGCGGAAGATGAGCGCGGCTGGCAGGAAGCGCATAGCCGAAGCGCAGCGAAAAAGATGGGCTGATGTCAAGAAGCAATCCGGCGCGGCGCCGCAAGCCGCCAAGCCCGAGGCCCAAAAACCGAAACGGAAACTGAGTGCGGCTGGCCGGAAGAGAATCATCGAAGCCACTAAGAAGCGTTGGGCGTTAGTCCGGGCAGCGGCCGCCAAATCGGCAAAATAGGGTTGTCGCCAGACTCGCGAGTTCCCCTCTCTCACCCGGATCGAAAGAGGGGCGCGCCTAAGTAGCTTGATCGCTTGCGCGAGGGTTGACTTCCCGGAACTGCTCTGGCGGTTGTCGATTCGGATCCAAACCAACGAATGCTGCGAATCGACAGGCTATGGAGCGGTGGAGAGACGCGCACCGGGTATTCCGGAACTGAATTCCGGCCTGCGCGATCTTCACTGCCCCCTCGACTGCTGCTGGACGGAATCCCGGAGAGACACGCTCGAATCGCGATTATCCGCGGATCGCCGCCGGCTACCACCATAGTTTCGACACTCTCGCGAAGCCTCCGTGCGGCGCATTTCTCGCGCCGCATCCGGGTTTCTTTCACATGGACGAGCGCGCGCTTGCCAAATGGAGGTGGGACAGACGATCGCCTTTTGTCGTCTGTCAAGCCACCGCCCTTTAGCTTTAGCGAGCCATGACAGACCACTTAAGGCGATCGTCTGTCCCACGTAAGCGAGGCATGACAGACCACCTAAGGCGATGGTCTCGCCCACTTATCGCTTCACCCGCGGCCGCTCGCGCCATTCGCGGGCCAGCATGCTCCATGTCACCAGGTCCAGCCAGCGCCCGCCCACCCATTGAGACTCGCGCTTCAGGCCTTCGCGCGCGAACCCCAGGCGCTCCGGGATGGCGCAGCTCCGCGTGTTCTCCGTGCCGCAATCGATCGTCACCCGGTGCAGCCGCAGCTCGTCGAACAGATAGTCGAGCAGGCTCGCGCAGCACTCTGTAACGATGCCTTTACCCTGACGCGCGGCATCCACCCAATAGCCAATGCTGCAATTGCGATTGGCCCAGTCGATAACATGGCAGCCGATGCCGCCCGCGAATTCTCCGGCTATCCGGATGCCGCAATTAGGACCGTTGTTGGCCTCATATTGCGGAATCGCGATGGTCTCGATGAAGCTGCGAATGTCTTCCGGCGAGTGAGTGCGGTCCACCCACGGCAGCCATTCGCGCAGATAGGCGCGGTTGCGCTCCACCACCGCGTAACAGGCTTCGGCATCGCCCGGTTCGAGCAGCCGCATTTCGATCTCGGGCGTCACGGCGCGTCGAAACATCAATCCTCCACAATAGCGAAGGCGCGCACCGGAAACGTGCCCATGCCGCTCACCTTCACCGGCAGGGCGGAAAAGCGAAACCCGCGCTCGGGCAGGCTGCCCAAATTGCGCATGTGCTCGCAGATGGGAATCCCGGCGCCGAGCAGAATGCCGTGCGCCGGCCGCGACCGATCGGCCGTATCGTCGATGTTATAGGAATCGATGCCCGCCAGCGCCGCGCCTTCACCCGCAAGCAGCTCAGCCGCATCGGCGGCGAGAAAAGGATGCCCTTCGAAATACGCCTCGGTGCGCCAATGCCGGTCCCACCCAGTCCGAATCAGAACGGCCTTGCCGCGCACGTCGACGCCGCGGAATGCATCGCGTGCGATCGCCCGGTCCGGAGAAGCCTCAACCACCACCGCGTCCAAATGCGCCAGCGATTCCAGCGGCAACTGCGCCAGATCCTTTCCCGACGCATAACGGTGAAACGGCGAATCGACGTACGTCCCGGTATTCGCCACCATGTCGATGCGCCCGATGTGAAACTCCGTGCCGGGTGCGTAGATCGCTCGCGATGCCTCGCGGCTGAGGAAATCGCAAATCGCCGGCGCCGGCAGTCCCTTGTAAGTCACCATGCCGTGTTCCACCGTGTGACTCAGGTCGATGAGGCGCACGCTACGCCGTCCCCTCCGGCATTTGAGGGTTGCGCGATTTTGCGATCGCCGGCACTTCCGGCGTGTCCACCTGCATGGCGTACGCGCCGAGCTCCTTCTTCAGCAGCTCGAACGCGGCTGCCGGATCGTCGGCATATTGGAAAAGCTCCAGATCGGCGGCGGAGATGGTTCCATACTTCACCAGCGCGTCGAAATTGATCACTTCCTTCCAATACTGCGACCCGTAAAGGATAACCGTCATCTTCTTCCTCAGTTTCTGCGTCTGCGTGAGCGTGAGGATCTCGAACATTTCGTCCATGGTGCCGAAGCCGCCGGGAAAGACCACCAGCGCCTTCGCCAGATACGCAAACCAGAACTTGCGCATGAAGAAGTAGTGGAATTCGAAACTGAGCTCGGGCGTAATATAGGGGTTCGGAAACTGCTCGAACGGCAGGCCGATATTCAGTCCCACGGTCTTGCCGCCCGCGTCCGCCGCGCCGCGGTTGGCCGCCTCCATGATGCCCGGTCCGCCGCCGGAGCAAATCACGAAACGGTAGCTGGCATGGTCGAATTGCGCGGACCATCCCGTGAGCAGCTTTGCCAGTTCGCGCGCGGCCTTGTAATACTGGCTCAGCGGGCCGTCTTCCTTGATGCGCGCCGACCCGAAAAAAACCACCGTATCGCGCACCTTCTGGCGGCGGAAGTGCGACAGCGGCTCCAGGTATTCCGCGAGTATGCGCACCGCCCGCGCATCGGGGCTGTTCAGGAAATCGTCGTTCAGGTAGGCGACCTGGCGGCTGCCGTCAGGCGGAGGAAGATGTTTTGGCATGTTTTTCCAGTTGTTCCACTTTCTTTTCGAGCGCACGAATCGTCTTCAGCAGCTCCGGCAATTTGGGGAATGCGGTTATGGCGCGCAGCCACTCGTTGGCGGCGAACGCGGGCGATCCGGAAATCCGCGCGCGCGCGGCCACATCGCCGCCGATGCCGCTCTGCGCGTAAACGATCGCGCCTTCGTGTACCGTGAGATGTCCCGAAGACCCCACCTGGCCCGCCAGCAGCACATCGCGCTCGAGCGTGGTGCTGCCTGCCAGGCCCGTCTGGGCGCAGACGATGTTGTCTTCGCCCACCACGCACGCATGGCCAATCTGCACCAGGCTGTCGACCTTGGCGCCGCGTCTGACGCGCGTTTCGCCCACCGTGGCGCGGTCCACCGAGCTCAGGCTCTGGATCTCCACGTCGTCTTCGATCACGGTCACGCCCGACTGCACGATCTTGGCGTGCGACCCATCCGCGCGCTTGGCGAATCCAAAACCGTCGCCGCCTACCACCACGCCGTTTTGCAGCGTAACGCGGTCGCCGATGCGGCAGAATTCGCGCACCGCCGCATGCGAGTGAGCCAGAAAATCGTCGCCGATCTGCGCGCCCTCGTAAACCACTACATGCGGATGGATCACCGCGTTGCGCCCGATGCGCACCTTCTCGCCGATCGCCGCGAATGGCCCAATGGAGCAGCCTTCGCCAACCGTCGCGGAGGCCGCGACGGAAGCCAGCGGATGAATCCCCGGCGCCGGCCGCGGCGGTTGATAAAAGAGCGCCAGCGCGCGCGCGAAATCGAGATACGGGTTTTCCGAGACCAGACACGCGATGCCCGGCAGCGCCTGCGAAACCAGAATCGCGCCGGCCTGCGTATTCTTCACCTTGGGCGCGTACCTGGGATTGGCGAGAAACGTAAGCTCGCCCGGACCCGCGCGTTCCATGCCGGCCACGCCGGAGATTTCAAAATCCGGGTCGCCCCCCTCAATGCGGCAACCCAGCGCAGCGGCGATATCGCGAAGATTCATAGTCGAATCGGAACAATAACAGGGTACCCCGAAGCGGGGCGGCCCACGGCCGGCTATAGGCCCCGCCTCCGCCGGCTTGAGGAAGGGTTGTTGAGGGTCCCAGCGGTTTTCGGCGTAGTAGCAGGCTTCGCTGAGGCGCTGGTTCCCTTTGATGAGGCGGCTGCCGGCGCTCGAATCAACTGACCCATGCGCCAACATTTCGGGCGGGAAGCGCAAGCAACCCTTCACCAGAACGGGAAGGACACGGCGGCTAAACGGATTGACGCGGCCGAGGCCAAACGAGTCACTAGCTATCGCTGGTGGAAAATGCCGGTCTCCCGGCGTTGCAGTCAGGCAGGCAAGGCTTCGAAAGTGAGCCGCAGAAACGAGCGCGGCTGAAACTCGATGCGGACGGGCACGATGGAATCAGCCGCGTCCTCCAGCCACAGGCGGAAGGGGACCTCGTGCCCCGTGCGAAGGTTGCGGATCATGCCGCGGACCGGCAGGAGGCGCTCCCCCTCGCGGCCCGTTTGCGGTACTTCGAGTTCCAGCAGGTACTCCTGCTCGTCATAGACATACCGGCCCTCGGAGCGGGGGGCCCGTTGCCTCAATAGAGTCGCCAGTTGAAAAAGAAACGTGGGAGGCGCCTGGTTCGGGGAGTTTGGCCAGGAAGTCTCGCGCCAATCGACGTTGGCGTCAAACGTGGATTGCGCCCGCTCGATCAGTCCGCGGTCGGACCAGATGGCGCTGGCCGCGTAATCGAAGTGGGTAATGGCGCTGCGGCTATGGCCGGCAGTATTGCGGCCCCTTACCGCGCTGAATACGCTGAGGCCGGATGGCGGGGTGGCAACCGACTTTCGGGCGTGCTCCAGACTCTCCTCGGGCGACGATGTGAGCACTCCGAAGTAGGCGGCTTCAGACGGGGCGGAAGCGGGTCCAAGCACGACTTCCTGAATCCAACCGAGCCGCCTCAACCCGTGGGCTTGCTTGGGGTCCGAGCCTCCCGCGAAGAAAAGCGAGCGGCTTAGCGACGCACCTTCGCCTGTCTCCTCGAACGAGGCTCGTCCGCCGCCGACCGCTGCGCGCCGGTAGATCGGAATTCCGAGGAATAGAATTACGGCGTCGGCACGATAAGTACGGGACGTGGATCGCGATGGGGCTCCTGCTGCGCGCGTGCCCGGGCCTGGCGGCAAGGTTGCGGATGCCGCGGCTGTGGATTGGCCTTTGAAGCTAAGAGGACGAAATAGCGACGCCAGGAGACAACCGGCGAATCCCCGCCTGGAGCATTTCCGCATATGCACCTCTCCCATGATCTCACCAATTGTGAGCGGCTCTTGGATGATTGCGTCGTTCCCGGTAAGGGATGGAGTTCCTTAGTAGGCGATCCACTTCAGCCCGCTCGGCCGCGAAAATCCCACTCCCTCAGGCTCGGGGCTCCGTCTCGACTGCGCGTGTGCGGAAAACGGAATGTTCAGTCTCATCTAAGTCCGGAGGTCGCCGCCGGTAGCGTCTCCTATTAGAGTAGTTCCCCAAGCGCTGCGGAGTCTCACCGAAGAAAGACGGACCGGAATCCGCATCACTTCCAGGTAGTGCATTCCACAGAGTATCGATCCCTAGCTCCTAGCAGCAATCACGAGCAGCCAAGGGCAGATCTCTTTTGGGGAGTGCCGCAGAGTGCTTGATCATCCGCTCCGCGTTGTGGCTTGTTGCCGTGCGAAAACGAAGTAGAATATATGAGAACGAGCAAAAAGGAGACGCCGGTTGCCGACTCAATCCGTCGACAGCGCATCTTCTTAACGCGATACCGTCACGAAGGGACCTTATCGCATTAATCAGCAAGATCTGGCAAGAGAATGAACAAATGTTCTCATAGGAGATCGCCCATGAAGAAGTTGATGCTGTTTATTTTCGCTCTCGCGGCGTTGCCGGGAAGCGCGTTGTTCGCCCAGGATATAACCGGCACTTGGCAGGGCACATTGCTCGCCGGTAAACAGGAACTGCGGACGGTGATCAAGATCTCGAAGGCGGATGCCGGGCTGAAGGCCACCCTGTACAGCATCGACCAAGGTGGGCAGGGCTTCGCCGGCACGGTCGCTTTGGAAGGTTCGACCGTGAAAATCTCGATTCCCGGAATAGGGGGCGCATATGAGGGAAAGCTGGATGGGGACGCGATCGCCCTCACTGGGACCTTTAGCCAGGGAACCGGAAAACTGCCCCTGAACCTGAAGCATGTGAACGACGATGCGGCGTGGGCGATTCCGGCTCCTCCGGTTCCGCTGAAGGCTATGGCGGCGGATGCCGATCCGGCGTTTGATGTGGCCGTGATTAAGCCGAACACTTCCGCGGGTCCGGGCAAAGGATTTCAGTTGCGCGGACGCCAGTTCTCCACGATAAATACGTCTGTGAGCGATATCATCACGTTCGCCTACGGGCTTCATGCCCGCCAGATCACGGGGGGGCCGGCATGGATGGAATCGGAGAAGTACGATGTGACTGCGAAGCCGGCAGGGGAGGGTCAGCCCAACGATAAGCAGTGGAAGATCATGTTTCAGAAACTGCTGGCGGATCGCTTCCAGCTCACCTTCCATCGCGAGAAGAAAGAGCTCTCCGTTTACGCGATCGTCATTGGAAAGACTGGACCAAAGCTCACCAAGAGCGCGGGCAATCCGAGCGGCCTTCCCGGCCTGTTCTTCAGAGGACTCGGTAACTTGCCTGTCACGAATGCGACCATTGCGGACTTCGCCGGCGTGATGCAGAGCGCCGTTCTGGATCGGCCGGTGGTGGATCAAACCGGACTTGAGGGAAGATTCGACTTCCAGTTGAAATGGACGCCCGATGAGACTCAATTCGGCGGCCTGGGAATTAAAGTGCCGCCGCCGACCGACGATGCCGCGGCGCCCCCGGATCTGTTCACCGCAATGCAGGAGCAACTGGGGTTGAAGCTGCAAGCTGTCAAGGCTCCCGTCGACGTCATCGTCATTGACCGGGTAGCGAAGCCTTCCGAAAACTAACGGCGCGCGGTGTCTTCGATGCCGGTGGCGGGAAGCGCATCGATGTCTCCGTCGCGCTTGTGTCCTCGGCATCGCTCTCGGCTTCCGGCTTAGGGGCGGCTTGCAACCTGCCCCAAATCGGCTGTCACTCAATTACGCGAACCTAATAATGCCGCTCCGGGGAGAGAGTGTAATTCCGGGCCACTGATTCCTGAGTCGTCCGTCGATCTTCGACGCCTTGAAGGAGCAACCAGGTCAAAAACCTGCAAGCGCAAAAAGGGACCGGCGGAGTATTACGTGATCGACCATGTGGAGAGACCCGCCGGGAATTAGACGCCATCGAATGGTCGGAGCCAGTCTCCTTCCGCACTTCGAGTGCGTTTAGTTGGGACCCTATCGCATCGCTTCAGAGGCCGGCCTTCTCATTCATCCATTGCAGGAAAACCGCAGGCGCCACACCGCCGAACGAGCGCTCGACCAGCCTGCGGGCATCCTCCGGAGTGATAGGTCCGGACGGCGGGCCGATCTACGAACGGGTGGAACACGACGGAAACGTCGAACGTGGCCGCCAGTCCGCCAATCACCCTGCTCTTTTCGCCAACTATCCTTCCCCGAACCGGTGGAGGGTTGACTCCCGGCCATCGACTATATGTGGTCACATGACCAAATGAGGCCAATTAGCGTGGACGATGAGGACGCCTGGCTTCCACCCGCACATTCCGGTCTGTGAGGCGCGTGGCAGTCTTTGTGTGCGCTTGGGCAACAGGATTCGACAGCCGTCCGGCGCGGACTTCGGGTTGCATTACTGACTTCAGATTGAGTTGCAATCGAGGCAACAACCAATGAAAACAATTGAAGTTCTAAGAATAGCAAGTCTGCTCCTGCTTCCCGGCGCCATGGCGCCGGCTGACGCGCAGGGACAACGAGAGCAGGGGAAGCAACCGGAGCAGAAGCAGCAACAGGCTAAACCGGCGCAACAACCGCAACGCGCGCAGCAACAGGCTAAGCCGGTGCAGCAACCGCAACGCGCGCAG
>PLDF01000484.1 GCA_003135055.1 Bryobacterales bacterium
GCCTTTCAGGCGGCTTTTTCGAAGGCCGATGTGGGGCACGGTCGAAAACCTCGCCCTCGGCTCTTCCCAACTGCGCGACTTGCCCGCAGTCGGCTGCATCCATATACCAGAGGGAGAAGTGTGCACGGGCGACGTTTTCATCGCCTTTGGTGGCCCGCAGGGCCATGCCGACAGGTTGGCAACCTGCGCGGCGGTTGGCAACCGCCGCTCTCAAGACTCATTAGTCTGTCCTCTCCGCGCTTATCTCAGCGTCTCCGCGTCTCCGCGTCGAAGGTCTAGCTCATGTTACTCGACAAGCTCAAGTCGATCCTGCAGGAGCTCCCGCCGGCGATGGCGTTCGAGATCTCCGAAGCCGGCATCGCGTCCGCGCGCATCGGCGCGCGCGCCGAGATGGAGTTTGCGCCGCTTCCCGCTGGCGCCCTCTGCGTCTCGCCTTTGAAAGAAAACGTGATCGACGACGACGCATTTGCCGGCGCGGTCCGGCGCGTGGCGTCTGGGAAGGACCGCAAGCGCAAAGACGTGGCGGTGATTCTGCCGGATTTCTGCACCCGCGTCGCGGTGCTCGATTTCGACGGCTTCCCCACCGACGCCAAGGAACAGGACGCCCTGGTCCGCTTCCGCTTGAAGCGCGCCGTGCCTTTCGACGTGGAATCCGCCGCGCTCAGCTATTTCGCGCAGGCGTCTTCGCAGAAACGTATCGATGTGGTGGTTGTGGTAGCTTCGCTTGAGATCGTTTCGCGCTACGAGGCGCCGTTCCGCTCGGCGGGGATGAATCCGGGCCTCATCACCACCTCGTCCATGGCGGCTTTGCAACTGGCTCCCGAGGCCGGCCTTTCGGTGCTGGCCAAGTTGACGGGGCGCGTGCTCACGGTGCTGGTAAGGGATAAGGCCACGCTGAAGCTGGCGCGGTGCCTCGAAATGCCGTCGAGCGATTTCGAGGATATCGCCGCGGTCCTGGCCCCCACCCTGGTATACGTGGAGGATAATTTCGGACGGCGGGCCGAGCGGCTGCTGGTCTGCGGATTCGACGGCTCGCGCCTGGAGGAAGAGTTGGGCGTGCCGGTGGAAGCGTTGCGGTCGCCTCTGGGCGAGCCGGGGGAAAATAACGCCGGGCTGCTGGGGTATTTGCGGTCCCTCGGTAGAAACAACTGACATGAAGATTCCAATCAATATCGCCAGCCAGCCGTTCCGGCGCGACCGGCCCATGATAGCCGCGTATCTCGCCGTAAGCGCGATTCTGGCGATCGCGCTGGTAGCGCTGATAATATTCATCCAGCAGAACGGGCAGCAGCTGGTGGGCATGCACCAGGACATTGCGCGGTTGAACCGGCAGATTCACACCGTATCCATCGAAAGGACGCGCCTCGACGGAATCATGCGCCAGCCGCAGAACTCGTCGGTGCTCGAATGGAGCGTCCTCATCAACACGCTGATCTATCAGAAAGCCATCAGTTGGAGCCTTTTGTTCGCGGATTTGGAAAAGACGCTGCCCTACGACGTGAAGGTAGTCGCGCTGCATCCGCAGGTGGATTCGCTGAACCACGTGAAGCTCGACATCACCTTAGGCGCCGATAAGTCGGGGTCCATTTTTTCGGCGCTCCAGGCGCTCGAACACTCGCCCTCGTTCGGAACGGTGAAGCCCGGCTCGAGCCTCCCGCCCACGCAGGCCGAGCCGCTCTACCGCTTTCGATTTACGGTGAATTATGCCCAGAAACTCTAGCCCGCATATCTCACCGGTAACGCCGGCGGTCTTGCCGCCGGTTTTCCAGTTGCAACCAAGCCGTGGCGCACGCACTCATGCGTGCAGCGTTCACACTCGTGTGAACGCGCTTGTGGGGCAGCCAATCCTGGCTGCAGCCAGTTTTCAGCCGGCTCTCTCCACCTGCCGCCCAACCGCCCGCGCATCCTCCACCAGAAAGCCGATGCCCCATGCGCATTAACCCGTCAGCCTGGAAAGAGCCGCGCATCCTGCTGCGCGGCATCATGGGCGCGCTGCTGGCGGCCAATCTGGTCGCGGCGGTGATCGCGTTCAAGCCGTTCGGCGGATCGGCCGACGATCTGCAGCGTGAGGAAGCGGCGCTCAACCAACAACTGACGGGGTTGCGCGACCACGTTGCCAAGAGCAAGCTGCTGGTGGCGAAGCTGCAAAACGCGCGCAAGGATACCGATCGGTTTATGGCCAAATACGTCACCGACGAACACTTTGGCGCTTCCACTCTGGGGGTCGAGTTGGACCGCATCGCGACTGAAGCCGGCGTGCGGCAGTTGCCGGTGACTTACGGAGAGCAGGATATTAAGGGCAGCGACGGCATGAAGATGGTGTCGTTGACCGGAGGCTTCGAAGGCAATTATGCCAGCCTGGCGAAGTTTATCAACCTGGTGGATAAATCGCCGCGCTTCCTCATCATCGAAGGCCTGCAGACCACGGCGCCGCAGCAGAATGGAGCGGCGCTGACGGTGCAAATGAAGGTCGATACGTTCGTCAATGGCGTGGAGGGAGCGCCATGAAGCTGAACAGACAGCAAAAAGGCTATGTAGCCTTGGGCGTGGTCTTGGTATTACTTGGGTACATGTTCTATTCGAACGTACTCTCGGATTCATCCACGCCGGGCTCCTCTTCGGCGCGTGCGCGGGTAGCGGCGCCGGACGCCGTTTCCGACGACGCAGCCCCCACGCGCGAGCAGATTGCGGCGCGCGGGCGCGACGAGTTTCTGCCGGTGCTGCGCGTCCCGCACGCCAAGCCGCTCGACCCCACAACCGTGGACCCGACGCTGCATACTGACCTGCTGGCCAAGTTGCTCGAGGTGCCGTCGGCGGGCGGTGGACGCGATCTGTTCAGTTTCGGCAAGCCGGCGCCAGTGCTCGATAAGACGGAGCCCACTCTGAAACTGAAGCAAACCGGCACTCCTCCGCCTCCTCCGAAGGCTGTCGATTCCGGTCCGCCCAAGCCCCCTGGGCCGCCGCCGATCAACCTGAAGTACTATGGCATCGTCACCACGTTGGCCAATGGCCACAAGACCGCGTTTTTCATGGACGGCGACGAAATCCTGCTTGAGACCGAAGGCGTCACCTTCAAGGGCCGCTACCGGCTGGTGCGCATCGGCGTAAACTCGGCCGTGGTGGAAGATATCCAATACAAGCACGAGCAGACGCTGCCTCTCACCGAGGATGCACAAGGATAAGCCGATGCACAAGGATAATATGCTTACTGTTGCCACAAATCCGCAGGGCAGTCGTGGCGCACTGGGTGCCCTCTGGGCACATGCGTGCAGCGTTCACACTCGTGTGAACGCGCTTCGCCGTTGCCTGGTGGGGCAGCCAATCCTGGCTGCAGCCGGCTGTCAGCCGGCTCTCTTCATCTCGCGCCTAGCCGTCGGCGACACGCTCCCGAAGGTATCGTCCCACGCTCGTGGGAACGCGCTTCGGTCCCGCGCCGACACTTGTCGCGTTGGAGTCTCCATCCCTCGCCGCCCCCAAGACTCCGGGTTCGCCCTCTTGCTGGTCTTCCTGATGGCGTCGCTGATCGCGATCTCGCTCTATATGGAATTGCCGCGCGTGGCTTTCCAGGCGGAACGGCAGAAAGAGCAGTTGCTGATCGAGCACGGCGAGCAGTACAAGCGCGCTATCGGCCTTTTTCTCCGCACCAATAAGAACTCGCGCTGGCCGGCCAGCATCGAAGAGCTCGAAAGCTACAACAACCACCGGTCCCTGCGGAAGCGCTATATCGACCCCATCACGGGGAAGGACGAATGGCGGCTGATTCACATCCAGAACGGCGTATTGCAGGATTCCGTCACCAATAAGAAGACCAACAACGCCACCCAGCAAGCGGGGTTGTCCAACGACGGGTTCATCACCGAGCTGCAAGGCCTGGGACAGCAGGCCACGGACTCGCAGGCCACCAACCCGGCGCTGCGCCGCCGGCCGAGCGATGGCGGAGGCAGCGCTGTGGGTCCCGATGGCCAGCCGCTGCCGGGCGCGCCGGCCGGCCCCTATCCAGGCGTCCCGCCGTCTCCCGGCTCTGTGCCGCCGGGATTCGTATTGCCGGGAATGGCCGGCACGCAAGGCGCTCCCAACGGTCAGGTCGGCATTCCCGGTCTGCTGGGGATTCCCACCGTGCCGGGCGTGGGGGGTCAAACCAGCTCCGGCGGAATAGGTTCGGGCGGTTCCCCGTTGAGCCCGGCATTTGGGAATCAGCCGGCGATTCCGGGCGCGCCGCCCGGTTTCTCTCCCGGGCTTAGCGGCGCTTTCTCTCCTGGTCTTGGCAGCGCCCAGAGCAGCGGCCAGCCAGGCGTCCAGATCAACCCGCAGGCGCAAGCGGCCGCGGCCGGCTTGCTTCAGAACCTGCTCACACAACCGCGGCCCGGCGGTTTGGCGGGCATCGCCGCGGCGGGCCAAAGCGGCGCCATCATGGGCGGAGGCATTGCCGGGGTTGCCAGCAAGGGGGAAGGCGAATCCATCATGGTTTATGGGGACCGCACCGATTTCTCCGAATGGGAGTTCATCTACGATCCGATGAAATTCCGCGTCCCGGCGAATCCGAACACCGGCAGCGGCGGCGGGGGAGTTCCAGCTTCGCAGTTGGCCTCGAACGCGGGGATGTCGGCGCCTGGCACGCCAATTGGCACGGGTCCAGGCGGCACTCAGGTGGCCGGCCAAAGTGGCGTCGGTGGTATAGGTGGCGCGGGAAGCATTGGAGGCGCAGGCCAATCATCCAGCCAGACCGGCGCGTTTGGCGCGCCTGGGGCCAACGGCGCTAGCGGCGCAGCGGGCTCCGCTCCGCCCGCCGGTGGTGGATCGTCGGCGTTCGGTCAAGCGGGCGGGCCGGACATACGCCCCGGGAAGAAGTAGCGGGTACTTGCACGTTTTCGGGAAAGGCCGGATTTCGCGGCCGGGCGTCGAAATCCCGAAAAATCTTGGCGCAGCCCGCAAGCGCCCAGGGATTCGATAGGAAGGCCGCCGTGCCTGGTCACAACACTTTGAAATAAATCCGGCCTCGCGAGCCGCGACTCCTCGGAGGGCGTGGCTCCCCCATTCGATTCCCATCGGCGGCCCGCTAGCCTTCATCCTAACCTCCAGTTAAGATTGGGCTTCCGCGAAATTGGCTTGGTTCCGCGCTTTCTCCGAGCCCCGCCAGAATCGCACGGTTGGCAGCCGCCCCCTTAACGTTCTTGCCCTCCAAGTCTCCGGGTTCCACGAACTCCCCGCGCTACACTGGAATCGGCAAGCCGCATCCGCAAGGCGCCTTTATATCCGCCGCGTCGAGCGGGAAAATCCCGAGAACGTAAGCGCTCAGAAGCGGGCGCAGCCGGGACAGAACCGCGACCATAAGGGAGCGGGATTTCGCGGCCGGGCGAGCAAATCCCGAATACGTTTAGGCGCCCGGGGGCGAGTCTTGCCGGACATTCGTCGGATGCCGTATTCTGTAGTCGCCCTTCGGGTCACCGCGTCCGGAGACCGCGTTAGTTATTTATAAGGAGCTGAGTATGAGTTGCGACCCGCTGGTTTTCACGAAGGTCGACGCAGCCCAGTTTGCGTGCGTAGCCCAAAAAGTTGGCGCCGAAGTCGGCATCCCGATCGATGGACCCATGGGAACCCAGACCAAGGGCGGGTTCACCTTCGCGTGGAATTTCAACGAAGAAGCGGGCAGCCTGACTATTCAGTGTCTGAACAGTCCGTTCGGCGTGCCCTGCATTTTGATCGATTCGAAGATCAAGGGTTTAGTCGGCGCTTGCGGGGTCGCCACGTAGCACGCCGGTCCGTCTGGTCCGGTCCGTCCGGTCCGTCCGGTCCGGCGCCAAGCGGCGCCGTTCCTGCCACTGGTATCCTAGCTTAGTTGACAGATCAAAAAAGCGTAGTCGTAGCCATTGACGGTCCCGCGGGCGCGGGCAAGAGCACCATTGCCAAACGGCTGGCCGGGCGGCTGGGGTTTACCTACATCGATACCGGCGCCATGTACCGCGCGGTGGCATTGTGGGGCTTGCGGCAGGGCGTCGACATGGGCGACATGCACCGTATGGAACAGCTTGCGGCGGCGTCCCAGATCGAACTCGCGCCCGGATGCATCGAGCTCAACGGCGAGAACGTCACCGAAGAGATCCGCCAGCCGGAGGTATCGAGCGGGGCATCGAAGATCGCCGTGATTCCGGGCGTGCGCCGAGCCATGGTGGCGCAGCAGCGGGCCATCGGTGAGCGCACCAGCGTGGTGATGGAAGGCCGCGATATCGGAACCGTGGTGTTTCCCGGCGCCGCGGTGAAAATCTATCTGGACGCGCAGCTCGCCGAGCGCGTGCGCCGTCGTCTCTCGGAGTTGCGCGCCAAAGGGCAGGAGGTGCCCGAGCAGGACCTCCTGGCGCAGATGAAGGAACGCGACCACCGCGACAGCACGCGCGCCGACGCACCCCTGGCGCAGGCGCCGGACGCGGTGTATCTCGATTCCACCAAACTGACGCTGGACGAAGTGGAGGAGGCGATTCTGAAAATAGTGCGGGCCCGCGTAGCGAACGGCAAGGAATTCCGCTGATCGGCTTTGTGGGGCAGCCAATCCTGGCTGCAGCCGGCTTTCAGCCGGCTCCTGGGTTTCTACATTCTGGTCAAGTAGGACGTAAGGTAACCTAAGGTGATGCAAGGTGGTATGAAGGTGGGACAGACGATCGCCTTTTGTCGTCTTGTCAGGCGGACGTACCTTAGCGACATAACCGGCCGCACAAGGCGATGGTCTGTCCTACCAAGCCGGCCGGCCCGCAGGCCGGCTTTCACTCGCTCTCTTCACCTGCGCACCCGCCGGTTTCGGCCGCCAGAGACATTCCCGCCAGTCGCCGTCCCCCACTCGCGTGAACGCGCTTAGGTCCTTCGCCGCCAAGTCGAAATGGTAAGGTTACTTCATAGCGAGGCCCAAGGAATTCCGTTGAACGGTCTGTTAGTGATGAAATTCGGCGGCACCAGCGTCGGCTCGGCCGAACGCATGCGCGCGTCCGCGCGGCTTGCCGTGGAAGAGAGCCGCAAGCGTCCCGTGGCGGTGGTGGTGTCGGCGATGTCGAAAATTACCGACCTGCTGCTGGGAACGATGCGCCATGCCGAGGCCGGAGACCGCACGGGCATGGAATCGAACCTCGCCGCCCTGCGCGAGCGCCACCAGCAGACGTGCCGCGACTTGCTGCCCCACGAGCGGCAGCCCGAGGCCATGAAAAAGATCGGCCGATTGATCGACGAATTCGAACGCATCGTCAACGGAATGGCCATGCTCAACGAGCGCCCGCCGCGCTCGGTGGATGAAGGCGTCGCGCTGGGCGAGCGGCTCTCCGCGCTGCTGGTTTCCGAACACTTGCTCGCGGAAGGCGTGGACGCCGAAGCCGTGAATGCGTGGGAAGTGGTAGTGACCGACGCTGTTTTCGGCAACGCGTCTCCCCTGATGGAGCCGACGCGCGTCAAGGCCCAGACGCGCCTTCAGCCGCTGCTCGACCGCGGCGCCATCCCGATTATTACCGGCTTCAACGGCGCCACCGCGGACGGGCGCCCCACTACTCTGGGCCGCGGCGGCTCCGATTTTTCGGCGTCCATTGTCGCCGCCGCGCTCGACGCGGCCGAGTTGTGGATCTGGACCGATGTGGACGGCATCATGAGCGCCGACCCCCGCTTGGTGCACGATGCCGAGGTGATGGACGAGATCACCTACGCCGAAGCCGCCGAGCTGGCGTACAACGGCGCCAAGGTGCTGCATCCGCGCACCCTTGCGCCGCTGGCCGAAAAGAAGATTCCCGTATGGAGTAAGAACAGCTTCGCGCCCGAGAAACCGGGGACCAAGATCGTACCCAGCACGAAAGCGGAGGGCGGCGTGCGCGCCGTGGCGTCGATGGGCAACGTCGCGCTTGTATCCCTCGAGCCGGCCAGTGCGGAGGTAAATGGTACGCTGGCGATGGCGCGGTCTCTCGAGGCGATCGCGCGCGCGGATGTGGAAGTGCTGGTGGTTTCGAGCTCGAGCTACCGTCAGAGCTTCTGCTTTCTGGTGCGGTCTGAGGAGTTGGACCGGGCGGTGCAGTCTCTCGAATCGGCGCTGGCGCTCGAATTGGCGCACGGATATCTGCGGCCCATTTCGGTGGATAACAACGTCGGGCTGCTGGCGGCGGTGGGAGAAGGCATGCAAGGCAAACCGGGCCTGGCGGGGCGTATCTTTACCGCCATCTCCCGCGTCCAGGTAAATATAATCGCGATCGCGCAAGGGTCCAGCGAATTGACCATTGCGGTGGTTGTGCGCCGCGATGGCCTCGAAAAAGCTGTGCGCGCCGTACACGCCGAGTGCGGCCTTGGCAGAAGACCTCCGGCGCCGGTATTTCCGTCGGGCCTGTTGACGCCCCGTCCTGGCTGCCGGGAATAGGGGTGCTTACAGAGCCGCGACCGTCAGGGAGCTGTCACAGGCTGCGGCGTGAACCCCGTCCGTGGCGCAGGTTGACAAACCCGCGGCGGATTGTCAATCCGCCTCCCTCGCAGTGTGCGTCAAGCTCGGCCGGCGGCGACGCTCTCTCCGGAAACCCACCTGCAAGCTCTCTATTTTCAGTGGACACTGTCGCGGTAGTCTTGCTTTGATTTCTCCGCTTCCTCCCGCCTCGGTGACCTCGATAATCGCCTGGACCATGATCGTCTGATACTCTCACCGGTATCTGACTTCCTCAAAGACTCCGCGCCTGCCTCCGCCACTCCGCGCCTCCGCGTTAAAATCGACAGCCCGGCCTTCCGCTCACCCCATCCGCTTCGGCAACGCCCCTCAAGTTCCCCCGCCCTATGAACGACGACGTCAGTCGGCGCCGGAGCTCTATGGAAACCGCGTAAGCGCCGACAGTGCGGGACGCGCGGGGAACGCAGCGGCCAACAGGGCGCGACCCGCCCGTTATATAATGAAAGTTCCCCTTATAGAACACAGGAGTTCACTCAAAAATGTTTGATCTGTTTCGCAGCCGGGATAAAGCGGTCCGGATTCTGTTGGGAGGTTTGCTGCTGGTCGTGGCAATCTCGATGCTGACTTACCTGGTGCCGAACTACGACACCGGCAGCAGCGGCGCCGGCGCGGTGGTCGCCACCGTAGGGTCCGACCAGATAACGTCGGCCGACGTGCAGAAGATGGTGCAGAGCACTATGCGCGGCAAACAACTGCCCCCCGAAATGCTGCCCATCTATCTGCCTCAGTTGGTGGACGAAATGATCGTCAATCGCGCCATGGCCTATGAGGCCGGCCGCCTGGGCTTCGAGGTGAGCGACAACGACCTGCGCGGCGCGATTCAGCAAATGGTTCCGAGCCTTTTCCCGGACGGCCACTTTGTCGGCAAAGACATGTATGCGGCCATGTTGGCGCAGCAGCAGTTGAGCATCGCGGATTTCGAGAGCGACTTGCGGCGGCAGATCATGATTACCCGCTTAAGGGACGTCGCGGTAGAGGGAAGCCTGGTGACCCCGCTCGAAATCGAGAACGCCTATCGGAAGAAGTATGAAAAGATCAAGATCCAATACGTCAAGCTCACCGCCGATCAATTCAAGAAAGACGCGACGCCCACCGATGCGGAGATGAAGTCTTACTACCAGGCCAATGTCGCCAAGTATCAAACGCCCGAGAAGAAGAACCTGGTGATTCTGGTGGCGGACCAGGCGAAGCTGGAGCAGACTCTCAACCCCGCCGATGCCGATCTGCAGAAGATATACAACCAGAATCAGGCGCAGTACCACGTGCCCGAGCAGGCGAAGGTGCGCCACATCCTCTTCATGACGCAGGGCAAGCCGCCTGCCGACGAGCCCAAGATCAAGGCGCAGGCTGAAGACGTGTTGAAGCAGCTCAAGGCCGGGACCGTCAAGTTCGAGGACATGGTCAAGAAATACTCGGAGGACCCGGGTTCGAAAGATAAAGGCGGGGAATACACGGTGCAGCGCAACCAGATGGCGAAGGAATTCGAAGAAGCCTCCTTCACGCAGAAGCCGGGCGACCTGGCGTTGGTCAAAACCAGCTACGGCTATCACATCGTACAAGTGGAATCGCGCGACGCCGCGCACCAGCAGACGTTCGACGAAGTGAAGGGCCAGTTGGCTTCCGATTGGAAAAAGGCGCGCGTGAGCGAGGCCATGCAAGCCATCTCCGATAAGGCGCAGACCAGTCTGGCGAAGGACCCGATGCATCCCGACAAGGTGGCTGCCGATCTGCATATGGAGGTGGTGCATGCCGATAATGTGGAACCGAATAAGCCGATTCCGGGTATCGGCGCCAGCCCCGATTTCGACCAGGCCGTCGCCGCGCTGAAGCCGGGGCAAGTATCGCAAGCGGTCGCGTTGCCCGGTAACAAGGTGGCGGTTGCGGAGGTGGTGGCTATCGTTCCGCCGCGGCCTTCTACCTTCGATGAGGTCAAGGACCAGATTCGCGACACTATGATTCAGGCCCGGATCACCGTCAAGGTGCGCGATATCGCCAAAGAGCTTGCCGATAAGGCCAAAGCGACGGGCGGCGATCTGGAGAAGGCCGCCAAATCGCTGGGCCTCGAAGTGAAGACCACCGATGGATTCACGCGCAACGATTCGCCGGCGGGCTTCGGTTCCGCCAACTATATCGCCCAGAATTTCTCGAGCCCGGATAACACCATCGCCGGTCCGGTGCTCATGCCGGATGGCACGATGGTGGCGAAGGTGCTTGCGCATATTCCCGCGGATCTTGCAAACCTGCCTGCGGAGCGGGTCGTACTTCGCGACCAGATCAAGAGCCAGAAGGCCAAGCAGCGCGACGAGTTGTTCGAAGCGGGCCTGAAGGAGCGCTTGATTCAGGAAGGCAAGATCAAGATCCACCAGAACGTGATCAACAGCATCATCGCCGGGTACCGCAGCTAAATGAATCGAATGGTTACCCATAATCGTGGCGCACGGGGAGCCCTCCTGCTTTGTGGGGCAGCCAATNNGAACGCGCTTCGAATTGAGCCGGGACCGGAACACGCCCCGTCGGTAAGCGGTCTGGCAGCCGGATGATCCACGCCATTTTTGATTTTCTGCGGTCGCTGACCACTCCCGACGGCCTGCGCCATATACTCGAGCAGATCTTCTCGGGGTGGCTGGGCTACGCCGCGCTCTGCGTCATTGCATTCGCCGAGACCGGCCTGCTGGTGGGCGTCGTCCTGCCGGGAGATTCGCTGCTGTTCACCATTGGAGTAGTAGCCGGCGACGGCTTGCTGAACATCGTTCTGGTGATCGTACTGCTCTCGCTCTCGGCGATGGTGGGCGATTCCACCGGTTACTTCCTGGGACGGCGTACCGGGAAAGCGATCTTCAGCCGTCCCGATTCGCGATTATTCAAGCGCGAGCACTTGATGCGCACGAAGGCGTTCTACGACAAGCACGGCGGCCAGACTATAATCTACGCGCGCTTTGTGCCTATCGTACGGGCGTTCACCACGTTTGTGGCCGGAGTGGCCGAAATGCCATACCGGCGCTTCTTGCCGTACAGCATCTGCGGCGCCATCGGCTGGGTGTTTCTGATGACTATGCTGGGTTACGAGTTAGGCAGCGTGCCGTTCGTGCGGCGGTATTTCGACAAGGTGATCCTGGTGATTATCGTAGCGTCGCTAATGCCCACGCTGTTAGAAGTAATCAAATCGCGGCGGGCCTCGGCGGCCAACGCTGCCAGGTAACGCCGGCGGTCTTTGCCGCCGGTGCTCTTTGTGGGGCAGCCAATCCTGGCTGCCGCCGGCTTTCAGCCGGCGCTCTGCGCCTCGGTTTCTATTCCGCCAGAGGCGCGCCCGAACCAGGAAATCCGAAAAGCATTTGAGCGCCCCCGCCAGCGCCCAAGCGTTTTCCAGCAAGGTCGCCGTATCGGTCACAGCACTTCAAAATAAATCCGGCCTCGCGCTCGGCGGCTCCACGGATGCCTCAGCTCCCCCACTCGATTCCCATCGGCGGCCCGCCAGCCATCCTCTCAACCCACAGTTAAGCTTGGCCTTCCGCGAAATTGGCTTGGTTCCGCGCTTTCTCCGATCTCTCCAAAATCGCCCGTTTCCAGCCGCTGTCCTAACGTTTCCGCCCTCCGAATCTCCGTGTTCCACGAGCTTCCCCGCGCTACACTGGAATCGGGTCGCAAGCCCGCATCCGCATGGCATTTGCCGCGGTCGAGCGAGAGCATCCCGAAAACGTATGCGCGCCCCGGTCTTTGCCGCCGGCGCGTTTCCCACAATGGAGTAACCTAACTTGCATGAAGCATCTTGTCTGGCTGCTGCTCTCCACGCCCGTCTGGCTCGCGGCTCAGGACCGGCCGCTAACCTCGCTGCCCTACACCCCGAGCCTGGACGTCCATTTTATCGACCGCTCCGTGAATCCATGCGTGGATTTTTACAAATTTGCCTGCGGCAATTGGATCAAGCAGAACCCCATCCCCGCCGATCAGTCGCGCTGGGACGTGTATGCCAAGCTCACCACCGATAATCAGAAGTACCTGTGGGGCATTCTGGAGGAAGCTTCGAAGCCTTCGGCCAGCCGCAGCGCCAACCAACAGAAAATCGGCGACTATTTCGGCGCATGCATGGACGAGACCGCCGCGGACAAAGCCGGCGCCGCGCCATTGCGCCCGGAGATGGACGCCATCGCGGGGCTGAAGCAGATCTCCGGTCTTCCACCATTGCTGGCGCGCCTGCATCTGGAATCGGGCCAGACCAGCCCGATTTTCGGCTTCGGCTCTTCGCAGGATTACGCCGATTCGAGCCGCGTGATCGCATTCGCCACCGGCGGCGGCCTCGGCTTGCCGGACCGCGATTACTACGTCAAGACCGATGCCAAATCCCAGGAAACGCGCGCGAAGTATGTAGAGCACGTGGCCAAAATATTCACCCTGCTGGGCGATACCGCCGCTCGAGCCAATGCCGAGGCGCAAACCGTAATGGCGATTGAGACCGCGCTCGCCAAGGCCTCGCTCACGCGTGTCGAGCAGCGCGAGCCGCACAACCTGTTTCACAAATTGACTGCCGCGCAACTGGCCGCACTCACTCCGTCATTCAACTGGCCTGCGTACTGGGCGGCTTCCGGACTGCCGGCGCAAGCCGAAGTCAATGTCACCGAGCCGAAGTTCTTCGAGGAGGTGGAGCGCCAACTGAAGACGCGCGGCCTCGCGGACTGGAAAGCGTATCTGCGCTGGCATCTGGCAAGCGATAAAGCGCCTTTCCTTTCGTCCGCGTTCGTCCATGCGAATTTCGATTTCTACCGCAAGTATCTCCGCGGCGTCGCCGAAATGCAGCCCCGCTGGAAGCGCTGCGTGCAGTACGTGGACAGCGACCTGGGCGAGGCTCTCGGCCAGGTCTTCGTCCAAAAGACCTTCGATCCCGCCACGAAGGCGCGCGCGCTGGCCGATACCAGGGAAATCGAGAAGGCCATGCAGACCGATATCGAGCAGCTCACATGGATGGGTCCGGAAACAAAGAAGCAGGCGCTGGCCAAGCTGCACGCCGTGGTGAACAAAATCGGTTACCCGGACAAATGGCGCGATTACAGCTCCCTGAACATCGTGCGCGGCGACTTGCTGGGCAATCGGAACCGGGCCGCCATTTTCGAATCGAAGCGTCAGTTGGACAAGATCGGCAAGCCGGTCGACCGTTCGGAATGGCAGATGACGCCGCCCACCGTGAACGCCTATTACGATCCGCAAATGAACGACATCAACTTCCCGGCCGGCGTGCTGGAGCCGCCGCTATTCGACCCCAAGATGGATGACGCGCCCAATTACGGCAACACCGGCGCGACCATCGGCCACGAGCTGACTCACGGCTTCGACGACGAAGGCCGCCAGTTCGACGCCCAAGGCAATCTGCGCGACTGGTGGACCAAACAGGACGCCGCGCAATTCGAAAAACGCGCCGCCTGCGTAGTCGATCAATACGCGCAATACACCGTGGTGGACGACATCAAGCTCAACAGCAAGCTGACCGAAGGCGAGGACGTAGCGGACCTGGGAGGCACGGTGCTGGCCTACATCGCCTGGAAGAACGCGACGCGCGGCCAGACGTTGAAGCCGGCCGATGGATTCTCGCCCGACCAGCGGTTCTTCATCGGCATGGCCCAGTGGGCGTGCGGCGACGAGCGTCCCGAAAGCAAGCGGTTGAACGCCATCACCAACCCGCATTCGCCGCTCGAGTACCGCATCGACGGCGTCGTATCGAACATGCCCGAGTTCCGGCAGGCTTTCGCTTGCAAGCCCGGCCAGCCGATGGTGCGGGCACAGGCCTGCAGGGTTTGGTAGCGAAGTGCCCCAAGGTAGGACGGACGATCGGGTTTTGTCGTCTGTCAAACTGCCGGCAGACCGCAGAAGCCGGCGTGTCCCACCGCCTGCCGGCAGAACAGGAAAGGCGATGGTCCGTCCCGCCGGCGCACGCAAGTTCTCATGGGCCGTCGCATTGGCCGCTGCCGCGCTCTTCGCGCAAGACACGGCGCTTTCCGCGCAGGACCCGGTCTTTCGCGCCGACGTTTCGCTGGTGCGCGTCGATGCGCAGGTAACGCGCGCGCACGAAATCGTCGAGGGCCTGCAGAAAGACGATTTCCTCATCCTGGATAACGGCAAGCCGCAGTCCATCCTTTACTGCACGCAGGACGAAGAGCCGCTCGACCTGCTGCTGCTTTTCGATACCAGCGGCAGCATGCTGCCCAGCATGAGGCGCCTGGCGGCGTCGGCGCACACCGCGCTGTCCGAGCTGCGCAAGGGCGACCGCGTGGCCGTGGCCAATTTCAACACGGCCGCGTCGCTCATCGCGCCCTTCAACGGCGACTTGCAGGAGGCCGAGGAAGCCGTGGGCCGCATCGTCGATGTTCGCTTCGGCGGCGGAACCCACATCCTCAAAGCCGTGGAGGATGGCGCGAAGTATTTCGCGCAGCATGGCGACCCGCACCGCCGCCATGCGATTCTGATCTTCACCGACAATTTCGGCCAGTCGTCCGCCAGCGAGAAGGACGTGGTGAGGCGCATGTGGGAATCGGACGTGCTGCTTTGCGGCCTGATTGTCCGCACGGGCGAAGCCGGCTCCTTTCCTGGCATGGCCTCCGAGGACATGCTCGGCGCCGCCCAGAAAACCGGTGGCGAGACTGTGAACGCCAACGACCCGGGCCACACGTTCCGCGAAATGCTCCGCCGCATGCGCAAGCGCTACAGCATCTACTACGCCATGCCGCCCGATAAGCCCGGCGCCGCGCGGCAGGTTACCGTCGAGCTTGCGGCCGGCGCCAAGAGCCGCTACCCGAATGCGGAAGTGCTGGCGCGCAAAGGGTATCTGATTCCGAAGGCGCGTTAGGCGGGGCTGCCATTCCGGGCTGTCCGCATGGGCCTGCGGGGCTTTCATTCGATCGCGCTCTCTCCGGAATTGTAGCCGACTCCGGTTGCGAACTGAAACTGTGAGAACTCGCGCTCGGCCCCTCCGCAATGCCGGAGTTCTTGAGGATCCGATGGCGCCCGCGGAAGTTACGCGGCGGTTGGCGGATCGTGATCCTCGGTAAACTGGTCCGGACTCAACTGGTCCGGAGTAAAGAAGTTGCTCGCGCCGCAAGCCGGGCACTTGTAGCGGGGGAGCAGCCAGCGCCGACGCTGCGCCGCCCCTATCCGCAAGAGCCAATCGGCTGGATGCGCCTGTCCGCACCGGACGCATATATTCGGCCGCACCGTTGACTCCACCCGCTGCTTCAGGTTGCCGAAATAGAGAGCCCAACCATAGACGCTCAGCCGCGTTCCGAACCTGCAGTCTGCAACGCGCAGCAGCGCGGTCAAGCATAGTAGCAAAGGCTCCGGGAGACGGCTGAACGGGATGCGGCGCGAGCCAGGGCCAGGATCGCGGGCCTTCCTGTTGAGGAAGGTGAGCGATGCGCACAGGGTCCTCGACCCAACCAGCGGGAGGCCAAAATACCAGGACAAAGTCTCCGCCAGCTCAGGCCCGCTGGCGAAGAGGTTCACATGACCGCCGCGGCCTCGAAAGACTTTGCGGTATAAGCGGTCGCTGAACGTGGCTGCATCCGGTACTGCGACATAAATCGCGCCGTCCGGTCGAACTACTCGCCCGATCTCCTGCAAAGCCGGCTTCAGCCTCTCGAAATGCTCGAGGCTATGGTTCAGAACGATCGCGTCGAACGTGCGCGAACCAAACGGCAGGAAGCTCGCATCGGCGCGAACGAAGTGGAACGGGCCCCGGGGCCGCAGGGAGAAACTGTCGCTTGGAGAGATTATGTCGACCGCGATCGATACGAGCTCCGGGTAGTCGCTCGCGTTGAAACTTCCCCCCTGCGATCCGAGATCGAGCACGCGCGAACCGGGCGGTAAGCGATCCAGAATCTCATGCATGCGGAGTTATGCGAAAGGCCGCGAGAGGCCAGGAGGCCTGTCCCACTTACCTGCCTGCTTAGTGGACGCCGGCGGTCTCTTCCACCGGAGCGAACGGGCTGATCAGATTATTGTGTCCGTCGAATTCGAAATCGATGGCTGCCTCGATTTCAAGATTCGGGTTGCGCTCCACCTCCGCCCGGAGGTTCTCGCTGAGTCCGATGCGGTCCAGTTCCATGCTGTTGCGGATCCAGCCGTACGTCACCTGGCTCAAATCGAGCTTGCCCACGGTCGGCGCGAAGCGCTCCAGGCACTCGCGATCGGTGGCAAAGTGGACCGGCGTGCGGATGGCCGCCGGCGTGTTCGCGGTGAGGGAGTTGATGGTGGTGGGCGCCCAGTCGATCCGCTCCACCAGGCGGTTGGTCACCACATCGGCCATGCCGAGGCCGACGGCGCTATTGTAGGTGAGCTCGCTGAGGTCGCGGATGAAGATCCGCTCGAAGCGCGGCGTGTTGGGCCACGGATTGTACTCGCCGTTGACGCCCCGGTTCACCACCTTGCTGTCCATGCCCGCGCCGCTGATGTTCTTGCCGATCTCGTCCAAGATCAGGATGTCGAGATCCATCGGAATCTTCGCCATCCACGATTTCACCAGCGCCAGATTCTCCATCTCACGCTGCTCCATGGCTTCCAAAGGAACGGCGTCGATCTTGCCGGTGTTGTGGTGCGCGTCTTCCAGAATCGCCAGACCGCCCAGAATTTTGCCCGATTTCAGCACCTGCCGCCCCACCGTAGCCACCACGTGCTCGAGGCCAAGCCTATACGCATACGAGTGGTAGCGCTGCGCGCCGGCGAACTTGCCCAAGCCGATGGCCATCATTTTGAAGAGGCCGCTTTCGATCTTGCCGTCGTAATCGGTATGCCACTTGACGCGGCCGATCAACATCACGCCGTCGGAGTTGTAAGCCTCGCGGTCCATGAAGGCTTCGATGCCGTCGGCGGTCTTGCCCAGCGAAACCACTTCAAGCTGGCTGACCAGCGGGCAGCCCATGGATGCTTCGGTGATTCCGTAGTGAGCGAGGACGTTCGCCTGCCCGGCGGCGGATGCCGCGCCGTGACTGCCCATGGCGGGAAAAAGGAACGGCTGCATGTCCGCATCCTTCCAGTATCGGACCGCGCTGCGAACGATGGAAGCGATATTGTGGATGCCGCGGCTGCCAACGCCGATGGCAATGCGCGCGCCCGGCTTCAGCCGCGCCGCGAAGTTGGAGGCGCCAAGTTGGCTGCGAACCTCCGCCGCGACATCGGGAATGCGGCGATCGGGAAACTTTTGGCGGACCACGAGCAGGCGAGGTAAAGGCATGGTCTTATTTTAAGCATTTTCCCAGCCGCTGAGCCGCGTGCGGAAGCAAGCGGACTTCGACTGGCGACCGCGGGGTTCTTAAACGTTTTCGGGATTTCCTCGCCGGGCATGAATATCCCGCTCCCTCAGAAGCCGGGAATTAATGCCAAAAGGCCCAAAATGGGTGCATGGGGGGTATGAAATCGTCACCCGTTCGCTCAGAACGTCTCCTAGGGCTTCTGGCAGGGCCCCTACAGAGCCAAATTCCGGGTTTTTGGCGGTTTTGGAATAATTCACAGCTTCTCACGGTCGCGGCTCCGTCTTCTTCAAGCAGAGCCGTGACCGTAAGGGCGGGTTTTGACCGGCGTTTCCCGAATCGATTAAGCGGCTAAGGCGTCTTTTGCAGCCGCATGATATCGTGAGAGTTCCCAATATGCCCACCAAAACTCCCATAACCGTCGCGCACGGCGACGGCATCGGCCCCGAAATCATGAGCGCCACGCTGCGCATTCTGGAAGCGTCCGGAGCGGCTCTCGAGATCGAAACCATCGAGATCGGCGAAAAGGTCTATCTGCGCGGGAATTCGGCCGGCATCGACCCTAGCTCCTGGGACTCCCTCCTGCGAACCAAAGTGTTCCTCAAAGCGCCCATCACCACCCCCCAGGGCGGCGGTTTCAAGAGCCTCAACGTCACCACCCGCAAGACGCTCGGCCTCTACGCCAACGTGCGCCCGTGCGTCTCTTACTACCCGTTCATCGAAACCAAACATCACGACATGGATGTCGTGATCGTGCGCGAGAACGAAGAGGATTTATACGCCGGCATCGAGTATCAGCTCTCCCCGGAAGCGATGTCGTGCATCAAGCTCATCTCGCGGCCCGGATCGGAGAAGATCGTCCGCTACGCCTTCGAATACGCTCGCCTGCACAAGCGCAAGAAGGTCACCTGTTTCTCCAAAGACAACATCATGAAGATGACCGACGGTCTCTTCCACAAGGTGTTCGACGAAATTGCCCCGCTGTATCCCGACATTCAGAACGAGCATTGGATCGTCGATATCGGCGCCGCCAAGCTGGCCGATACTCCGGAAGCGTTCGACGTCATCGTGATGCCGAATCTTTACGGCGATATTCTCTCCGACGTGGCCGCGCAGATCGCCGGGTCGGTGGGCCTGGCGGGCTCGGCGAATATCGGCGGGAAGTGCGCCATGTTTGAGGCTATTCACGGCTCCGCGCCGCGGCGCGCCGGGCAGAATCTGGCGAATCCCTCGGGCCTGCTGCTGGGCGCGGTGCTGATGCTGGTGCACATCAACCACCCGGAAGCCGCCGAGCGCGTGCATAACGCCTGGCTGCGCACCATTGAGGATGGCGTACACACCTACGACATCTATACCGAAGGCGTGAGCGTCGAAAAGGTGGGCACCAGGGAATTCGCCGCCGCGGTGATCGCGCGCCTGGGCCAGAAGCCCAACCGCTTGAAGGTGGTGAGCTACGCCAAGGGCGATGGGAAGGCGCTTGAAAACCCGGTTGCGGCGAGTTCGGCGCAAATGGAATTGAAGGGCGTGGACGTCTTCGTCTATTGGCCGTCGCGCAACCCCAACGCGCTGGCGGAAGCCATGGGCAAGCTGGTTGGCGCTGGGTTGGCTGGAAATGACCTGGCTGGAGACGGCCTGGAGCTGCAGATGATCGATAATCGCGGCGTCAAAGTCTGGCCCGCGGGACGCGCCGAGACCTTCTGCATCGACAGCTTCCGCTGCCGCTTCATGGCGGAAAGGCAGATCGGCATGGACAGGATTCTCGCCCTGTTGGGGCGCGTTTCCGCGGCGGGAATCGAGATTGCGGCTACGCAAAGCCTGCGCAACTTCGACGGCCAGCCCGGCTTCACGCTGGCGCAAGGGCAATAACGTGGCGGATCAAGTGGGGCAGGCGCTTCCGCCTGCCAACCCCGGCGCAGGGGCATTAACCGCGGTGGATTCCAAACCGCTGGTCGCGGTGATCATGGGCAGCAAGTCGGATTGGGAAGCGATGCGCCAAGCCGACGAAACCCTCGCCAGGTTCGGCGTATCGCACGAATGCCGCGTGCTTTCGGCGCATCGGACGCCGGCGCAGACGGCCGAATATGTGAGTCAAGCCGAATCGCGCGGCTTGGAAGTGATCATCGCCGCCGCTGGCGGCGCGGCGCATCTGGCGGGCGTTTGCGCGGCCCACACGCTGCTGCCGGTGCTGGGCGTGCCCATTGAAAGCGCCGCGCTCAAGGGGCTCGATTCGCTGCTTTCCACGGTGCAGATGCCCGCGGGAATTCCCGTGGGGACGCTCGCCATCGGCCCGGCCGGCGCACGCAACGCGGCGCTGCTGGCGGTGGCGATTCTCGCCAATAGCCGTCCGGAGCTGCGCGAGAAGTTGCGTCAGTTCCGGACGGAGCAGAGCGAAAAGGTTCTGCGCGAGACGTTGCCGTAGTTCTGCCCCGCGCCTACTGACCGATCATAACTCCCGGCAAGATGACGCCGCTTGTCGGTTGGACCGTAATCAGCCCGCTATAGCTGGAGTTATTGCTGCCTATGCCGAGCAAAGTGGCAAAGGCCGCCGGAGGAGTAAGCGCTCCGCTCGATCCGGGGACCGGGGTCGCGAAGGTCAGACTAAGGGAGCAGTTATTGTTCACGCTGTAAGTGCCGCTTCCGGAGAATGCCTGGGAACCCACGCTGCCGTTCACCGAATATTCGACGATCATGAAGTTGCCGGCGCCATCCAGGCTGAGGGTTCCAATACCCGAGGAGGCGCTGAAGCTGGGAGTCGCGGTGGCGGTGGTCCCCGTCGTTCCGGAAGAGCCGGTGGTTCCTGTGCTCCCCGTCATGCCGGTGGAGCCGGTGGAGCCGGTGGTTCCTGTGCTCCCCGTCGTGCCCGTGGAGCCGGTGATACCCGTACTGCCGGTCGATCCTGTTGAGCCGGTGACACCCGTACTGCCGGTCGATCCTGTCGAGCCGGTACTGCCGGTGGTTCCAGTGCTTCCAGTGGCGCCCGTCGCGACGGCAGCCCCGTAGAAGCTAAAGCCGAAACTCGTCGGATACTGTGGCGCGACGCAACTATTGTTCGACCGCTGCAACATTCCGGTGACTCCATTCGAGCCTGCGTCCGATTGGAGGACCAATACCTGATTGCCTCCGCTCACTACGACCGCGTTGTAGTGCTGCCCGGTATTCAAGGTGATCGCCGCCGTGCAATTGCCGGCCACGGAATACGCGCCGGCCGGAGTGAGAACGCCGCTGCTGGCACTGCTGACGCCCAGGATGCTGCCGTTGCCGTCGAAGTAGAATCTGCTCAGGGCCGGCGTGCTTCCCGCGAGGCTGGCGGCGTTGCTGCCGAAGCCGCCTGGCAGTGCGGTCGAGCCGGTGGCGCCCGCGCTGGCGCTGACAGTGCTGAGTACGCTGGTGAACGCCGCACTGGTAATCTGCGCGTTGTACGTGCCCATGATGTTTTGATTCGTACAGCCGTTGATTGCAAACGCAGGCGTGGCTACGCCGAGCCCGAAAAGCAGAACTCCCGCGGTCACAAGTGTTCGTTCAGATGTTTTCATCGATTCCCTAGTCCCTCTGCTGAAAATGGAGAACGGCGGAACCTGGTGGAAGCGGTCCGCACTTTTCGAAGTACAGGAAAAACCACGCGACCCCTTCCGTGACGCGCAACACTATTGGAGACTTCACAGGTCTGGTAGGACACATCTTGAAACGGCCCCTATTCCGGTCGCCACCGTGCATGGTTGCGACCGGGCCGGACCGGTGGCGGCTGGCGCGGACGATGCCCGGTTTGCTTGACGCTGTTGGGCGGAGGTCGGAAGCGCCGGGGCGCCATGATACAATTGAGACGAAGTAGAGTCTTGGAGGAAATCCGATGATCGGAACGCTAGGCACCCAGGAGATGATCTTCATCTTCGTACTGGCGTTGGTGCTATTCGGGCCTAAAAAACTGCCCGAGCTCGGCCGGACCATCGGTAAAGCCCTTACCGAATTTCGCCGCGCGTCCGCCGAGCTGAAAACCACCTTCGACAGGGAGCTAAAGACCCTGGAAGCGGAGACCAATTTGAAGGAAGTGCAGAACGACCTTCAACTGGACACCTATAACTACGATTACTCTTCGTATGAGAATAGCCATGATGGGTCAACCCATGACGGTTCATACGTAGACGGTTCATACGTGCCCCAGCCGTACGAGTCCACCGCTGACAACCCACCCACCGAAAGCGCATCCGCAACTCAGGACGCTGAATCACCGTCGGCCATCGCGCCGGAAGGCGTAATCGCACGCGGTACTGAAACGGAAACCTTGCTGCTTGAGGCTCCTCCGTCCGGAATCGCCCCTACGACCGTCGCCGAAACGGCTCCAGCCGAGCAGAACACATAGCGAATGCATCCAACCGACGAACCTAAGGGGAGCGGCGCTCCCCCGGCGCGTAGTGCGTCCAGCGGACTGTCTATTCCCAGCGCTGCGTCCGCCATAGAAGCAACCCGGCGGCGTTTTGGCGGTGGCGGCAGAACGCCGCCGCCCGGTCCGCCTCCGGACGACGGAGACGAAGACGATGAGGGCATGCTCCGCATGTCCTTCCTGCAACACCTCGAAGAACTGCGCTCGCGCCTCATCAAGTCGTTGATCGGCGTGGGCGTAGCCTTCGGTGGCAGCCTCTTGTTCAGCCAGCAGCTTTGGGATATCGTCCGGCAGCCGGCTAAGGAGGCGCTTAAAACTCTTGGTTATCCGACAGATCTTGTAGCGATTGAACCGATGGAGATGTTCAACATCATTTGGTTCAAGCTGCCGGTTGTCTGCGCGATCTTTCTTTCGTGCCCGTGGCTGCTCTACCAGATATGGGCGTTTGTCTCACCGGGACTTTACAAAAAGGAGCGGCGTTGGGCCGTTCCTTTTATTCTCTCGGCAGCCGGTCTGTTTATTATAGGCGGCCTGTTTGGCTATTTTGTGGTATTTCGCTTCGGATTGACCTTCCTGTTGGGAATTGGCAAAGGTCTTGGCGTGGTACCCATGGTCACCATCACACACTACTTCGACCTCTTCGTCGACGTAGTGCTTGGCGTGGGCCTGGTATTCGAGATGCCTGTGCTGATCTTCTTTCTCGCGCTGCTTCGAATCGTCACGCCCTCGTTCTTGATGAACCACAGCCGTTACGCGATTTTGATCATCTTCATTATTGCGGCCGTGGTCACGCCAACTCCGGACGTTTTCAATCTGATGTTATTCGCGCTGCCGATGTGCCTGCTATTCTATGTCGGCATATTCGCCAGTTACTTACTAGTACTACATCGTGAAAATCGCAGATTCCCCTGGCGGATGACGATAACTATCGTTCTTGGCGTACTGTTGCTGCTAGCTGGAGCGGTTTACGTTGCCGTTACCTGGTACGGTTTCAAGCTAGTACCACACTGGCCCTTTCTAACGAGATAAAGTATTGAAGTGCTATAGGAATACGAGCTCATCCTGATGTAACATTGCAGTTGCTCGCACCCCGCGTCCCGGGGTGCGGGCCGCGACGACGATGAGATGCGATGGACCTATACAAAGCGATTCAAGACTTATACGCCGAGAAGGAAAAACTGGAGCGCGTAATTGCTTCACTCGAAGAATTGCAGCGCGCCGCCGGCGGAAGCGTACCACCCGCGCCGAGCAGCGGAAAGCGCCGTGGACGAAAATCCATGAACGTCGACGAGCGCCAGGAAGTCTCGGCAAGAATGAAGAAGTATTGGGCGGCCCGCCGGGAAGGCGAGGCTTCGGAAGGGAGCGAACCTTAGCTGCCCGGTTGCTTTTGACCCGCGAGTGGCAGCTTAAAGAACCATAGCCAGTAGTATTGATCGCCCACACCCGATTGGTATCTCATTTCGAATCCGCAGCGCACGGCCATTTGGCGCGCGGCGTCCTGGTTAAACGACGCGCCCACCCAGGTGTCTTCCGGACGTAAATGGACATCGGGAGAACCCTGCACCTGGAACTTGAATAAGCCGCCGGGGCGCAGCAGCCGGTGGACCTCGCGCACATAACTCTCGATGATCTCGCGGCTCGGGATGTGTTGAAAAACCATCATGGAAAATGCGAAATCGAGTTGCGGCGCGCGGCCGATGCCGAGGCGGTTCCACCAATGCCCGCCCACCACGCTCAGGTCTTTCCCGTTGTTGCGATACACATGTGCGTGGGGGAATGAGGCCACTGCGCGCCGCGCCTGCGCCACCATCTCGCGGCTGATATCCACGGCATAAACGCTCCCGAAAAAGTTGGCGAATGCGCGCGTCACCCGGCCGGCGCCGCAGCCGATCTCGAGTACGCTCATTTGCTTCGGGTCTTTACCCTGGCAGATGTTGTCGAGGTCGTTGAGGATGTCCTCCTGCATCGTAACCTCGCCGGCCTGGTAGAACTCGTCGTCGGACCAGCTCTGTTGGCCGGTCAGCACGTAGTGGCGCGCGTTCTCTCTCGCGCGACGGTCCCAGTCGTTGCGCATACGGCGGAGTTGTTTAGCGATCAGGCGGTCCGCCATCTGTTATATTGTAGCCGTCGCGCGATACGCTCCCACCTTCGCGCGAGGTAATATGGAATCGGCCTTGATGAACGATAGCCAGATTATCTCGGTTGCGATTATGGCCCTTGCCGTCCTTACCGGCGCCATTTTCAACAACAGCCGTATTGGCGACGTCAGCCGCCGCATCACCGACGTCAGCCGCCGCATTGACGATATGCGCGACCTTCTTCGCGCGGAAATGTCGAAGAACCACAGCGAAATGCTCCACCGGTTCGCAGATCTCGATTCGCGGTTGACCCGCGTGGAACAGCGGCTCGAGCGCATCCGTTGAGCGCCTGCGGCTCGATAAACAACGCCTGCGGCGTGTAAACAACGCCTGCGGCGTATAAATAACGCCCGCGGCTCAGTACAAGCGCCAGCGGCGTGGTAAATTAAGATTGCCGGACCGTAGTACACAACCTTGGGGCGACTAGCTCAGCTGGGAGAGCGCTGCGTTCGCAATGCAGAGGTCGGGGGTTCGATCCCCCCGTCGTCCACCATACAATTCCACAGCCTCCAGTAGCTCCGGTCTCCGGATGGGTTTGCTCAGATACCCGTCCATCCCGGCCGCAAGACACTTTTCACGGTCTTCCGGTCTCGCGTGCGCCGTCATGGCGACAATCGGCGTCCGCCCGCCCGCCGCAGCTCCGCGAGCGCGTATGGCGGCCGTTGCCCCGTATCCATCCATGAGCGGCATCTGGATGTCCATCAGAATCAGGTCGAACGGTCCGTTTTCCATGGCTCCGGCCGCTTCCACGCCGTTACACGCGACAGTCAGGGTGTGCCCTTCCCTTCTAAGGATCGCGCACGCCACCTTTTGATTGACCGGATTGTCTTCCGCGATGAGGATTCGCAGGCCGTGTTTGTTGCCCTCGCCGGGTACGCGCCCGGAGGCCGCGGAATTCACCGGGTTTTCGCAGGCCGATACCCTCACCGTGAATCCGAATCTGCTGCCGGAGCCGGCGTCGCTCTTTACCCAGATCCGCCCGCCCATGTTCTGCGCCAGCCGCGCCGCAATCGTCAAACCCAGCCCGGTTCCGCCATATCGGCGCGTGGTGGAATTGTCCGCCTGGGAAAATGCCTGGAAGACGATCTCCTGTTTTTCGGGCGCAATGCCGATGCCGGTATCGCACACTTCGAAATGCAGCAGGGATTCGCCTTCCTTCGTCGAGATTTGGCCCACATTCGTCGAGACATGGCTCAATGCGACTGAGATCGCGCCGCCTTCGGTGAACTTGAATGCGTTCTCGAGCAGGTTGACCAGGATCTGCCGGATGCGCTGAGCATCGCCGCGGACCATCGCCGGGACGGCGGAGGAGATTTCACAACCGAACCGCAGACCTTTCAGCCGCGCCTGCACAATGTACGGCGCGCACACCCGATCCATCATTGGGCGCACCTCGAAATCGGTTGGATCGATGCGGAGTTTGCCGGCATCGATCTTGGAAAAATCGAGAATGTCGTTGATCACCGCAAGCAGCGAATCCGCCGAGCTCTTGACGATAGTCAGATACCCCCGCTGTTCGGGATTCAACTCCGTATCGAGGGCGAGCTCCGTCATGTTCAACAGGCCGTTCATGGGCGTCCGAATCTCGTGGCTTACCTTCGCCAGGAATTCGTCCTTGGCATTGGCAGCTTCCAGTTCCGCGGTTCTTTGCGCGATCTCCCACATTTCGTGTTTGGCGCGCAGGCAAAACGGGACGAGAATTACGTCTTCGAAGACCACCCATCCGGCATGTTCCACCCACCGCCAGGGGCTCGCCGACAGGACTCCGAAAACCGATTGGGGGAAATACAGGCCGCGAACCGCATGATCCGCCGCCACGACCGCCGTTGCGGAGACCAAGACCCGCCAGTCGCGATAGTAAGCCAGGAACGCCAAGGAACCGAAAATGTGAAAGTGCGTTTCGATGCGGCCGCCGCTGAGGTGAATCAGCAGCGCCGACATCAGCATCTGGCACACGGCGACCACGTGACGCGTGGACGAAGCGCAGGGCTTGGTGAGACACAGAAACACCGGCAGTATGGTGATGGCTCCCCCCAGGAATAGAGCGGCCCACACGTGCACATGAACGGAACTCGCGGTCCCGGCCCAGGTCCGCGGCGATAACCAGAGGGCGGCTGCGATGCCCACCACCCATTGCCCCGTCATCAGAATGGCAAACAGGCGGCTGGTATGGGCGTAGATGCGGTTCTGGTGCGCCTCCAGCAGCTCCTCGGCGCGGGGCCGTGACGCCATGCTATTCGCCTCCCTGAATACTGCACCCAAACACGGGTGCGCTGTTCCGGACCGCCGGCCGTCCCGCGAGCAGGTCCAGGATGGCATCCCGGCCGGAGCTATCGCCAGCATGCCCGCGCGCAGGCGTGATCCCGCCGTGGAAAGCCAGCCGCCCATCGGTTCCGAACAACAGCGTCTCCCCCGAGGTGAAAGCCCCGAAAAGCCGTGCCGCCGCGCCATCGCGATCTTCGGCGGCCCGGACGCCCGGAATCGCCAAAGCGTCGCGCCACAGATCCGTCCGATCCCAATCCGGCGCCTCCGTGGAGGGTGCATAGAAGAATACCGTCGCCGAGACACGGCCCCGATACACTGCTATGATCCGCGCCAGCTCGCCAATGGTCGCACGGGAACAGGGGCACCGTGGATGCGCAAATACCAAAAGTGTGGGGCGGCTCGGCGCCGGCGCGACCCACGGATTCGCTGGCCAGACTGGCGCGGCCGAGGCCGGCCGTCCCGGAGTATAGGAGTATTGCAGGAGCTTGTGGATTCCGAAGCCCACCGCAGGCGTCCAAATTACGAGCATGGCCGCCAGCGCGGCGGGCCCTCTCAAGCGGTGGTTTGAAGGCGCCGGTTGCACTCTTGTCTAATCGGCCAAGCTCGCGGAATCTTGAGATGCTTAACAGTTTTAGGGATTATCGCCGCTCAGTCGCACTTGGCAGGCGGAAGCGCCTGCCCCACAAAAACGCAAGCCTGGCGCATCAGCGTGGGACAGACGCTTTCGTCTGTCAACCCGGCGATATCGGCGATTGTTCCCCAGATCGGCTACGCACCCGTCTTAAAGATGCCGCCCCAACACGGCGCATTTCGAGAGATAATCGGGATCGCTATGACTCGACGCGCAATCTTGGCCGCCATGGCGGCTTCTTTCGTCCGCGCGGCCGGCCGGCTCCCCGCCAACCGCAATGTCCGCTGGGCTCTGGGATCGAACCTGTGGAACTATTTTCCGCACGTACCCTTCACCGATATTCTCGACGTCATGCGCGACACCGGCTTCATCGGCGTCCGCGTCACGCAGTTTCCGCAAATCCTCACCACCTACAATATGACCGCGGCCGACCTGGAGCGCGAGGTCTCCAAGCGCAATTTGCATGTGATCACCATCTCCTTCAACGGACCCGCGCACGACCCGGCGCGCCGCACCGAGGTCCTGGCCAATGCCAAACGCGCCATGGAATTCCTCAAAGGCTTCGGCGCCAACCTACTGGTGGTCTTCTCGCCCTCGCGCGCCCAGGGATCGGGCGACGCCGCCTTCCGCTCCATGTGCGAATGCTACAACCAGCTAGGCTCGGTGGCCGGCGAAATGGGCTTCCGCGCCGGCCTGCACAATCACATGGGCCAAATGGTGCAGGACGAGGCCGAGGTGGATCGCTGTATGGCGATGACCGATCCCAAGCTCTTCTCTTTCTCTCCCGACACCGCGCATCTTTACCTCGCGAAGATCGACGTAGTCAAGACGCTCGCCAAATACAAGGACCGGCTGATGATGATGGACTACAAGGATGCGCGCCAGGTGAGCGACAAGCTGCAGGACAATATCTTCGATCTGGGCGACGGTGAAATCGACTTCCCCGGATGCCATCGCGTGCTCAAATCCATGGCCTACAAAGGCTGGATCTGCGTGGATCTCGATACAGCGCGCAAGGGACCGCGTGTCAGCTACGAGCGTTGCGGCGCTTACGTGGTCGACAAGCTGGAACCGATTTATGCATGACCCGTCGCGGCGCGCCTTCCTCGGAGCATTCCTCGGAGCTTTCCTGGATAAGACAGCCATGAGCACAACCGACCTTGCCGCCGATTACCGCATCATCGACCCGCATGTACACGTATGGAAGCACGATCCCGAATTCCCCTTCGCCAAGGAGGCGCATCCGCCCGAGCGCGACGCCACGCCTGAGACGCTGCTCGGTCTCATGAAGGCGAACGGCGTGTCCAGGACCGTCATTATCCAGGTGATCCATTACCGCTATAACAACAGTTATCTGGCAGCCGTATTGAAGCGGTACCCGCAGTACTTTCAGGGAGTCTGCCGCGTCGATCCACTTGACAATGCGGCGCCCGATCATCTTTCGCGATTGGTTGAGGAACAAGGTTTCCGCGGCGTCCGTCTCAGCCCCGGCGCCGATGCCGCAGGCGATTGGATCCGCGGCCCGCTGATGCCGCCGCTATGGAGCCGCTGCCGCCAGCTGAAAGTTCCGATGACTCTGCTGGTTCCCATTGCGCGCGTCCCGGATGCCGGCGCGTTGATCGAGCGCTTCCCCGATCTCACTGTAGTCATCGACCACATGGCCGATTGTCCGGTGGATAAGCCGGCGGAACTGGAAAAGCTGATCGCGCTAGCGAGATACCCAAAGGTTTTCGTCAAGGTATCGCACACATGGTCGCTTTCGCATCAGCCTTATCCGTATTTGGATGCGCAAGAGCACGTCAAGCGTCTCCACGCCGCCTTCGGCCCGCAGCGCCTTATGTGGGCCACCGATTGGCCTATCATTGAGAGCGTCGCAACTTACTCCCAGGCGCTCACCGTGGTGCGCGACGATATGAAATTCCTCACCGCCGAAGATAAGCAATGGATGCTGAGCGGGAGTGTGGAACGGGTCTGGCCGTTTGCAGACTAGCGGGCTGTAAGGCCTTGAAATTTTGAAGCGCTTTGTGGGGCAGGTGGTCAATCCGCGGCCGATTGGGGGCGCCCTCTGGGCCACCCTCTGGGCCCGGCCTGCCGCGAGACGCCACGCCTGTTTTGGTTGCGGCGCTGCCGCTTTGCGGGACGCCAGACGGCGCGTTATCCGCGATCACCCAACGGATGCCGCCGCGCGGGTCGGGAACGTCGCCGTCGCGACGCGGAATAACGTGAACATGGGCGTGCGCCACGGTCTGGCCTGCGGCGACCCCATCGTTGAACCCGATGTTAAAGCCATCGGGCTTCAGACCGGTAAGTAGCCGTGAGCGCACTTCGCCGACCAGTTCCCACAGCGCCCCTTGTTCGGGGATGGTCAATTCGTAGATTGTGCTGACGTGCTTGCGTGGCACCACTAGCGTGTGACCCTCAGCCACCGGGTAGGCGTCGGGGATGGCAAAGGCGAGTTCCGTCTCAATCCAGATTCGAGCGCCGTCGATGACACAGAAGGGGCAGGGGTCCAAAGGGCAAGAATATCACCCACGAGCCTCTTGCGCCCGGGGCACAGCAATCACTAACGATATTGCCACATAACGCACCAGTCGAAAAACCGCACTCTTCGCTGGGTCATCCGTCCGGTTTCTCCAATGCAGGGCCAGCGACCGTTCCAGATTCAAGTGATCTTTCTCGAAAAGTTCACGCGCCGGCGAGTACTTCTTCCTGAGGTTCCAATTCAATTCGCACCTCGGTTCCAGTCTCTTCAGCTTTTTGAACCAGTTCGCCATAGTGACGAGTATGGCCATTCAATGCCTGAACAGACAGCGACCGCCCGAGGAAATATGCAAGTGGCAAATACCCTTGTTTCCGTTGAACTTTCTCAGCTTCCTTGTTCCTTAATAGTCTGGCGACGTTTTTAACCTTGCGGCCGGTCATTATCGAATCATCCGCGAAGCTCCAAAACACAGTTAGATCGTCGTTCACCCACTGTGCGAACGAGGGCGTGTCGGAAATGTAATAGAAAATTGGCAGCGCTGGCGTGTCCTAATTGCCGTTGCTGGCTGGCCGACGGTATTCCGGCAGAACCGTGAATTCCCGCGAGGAGGAACACCAGACAGACGTGCGAGAACAAGAAAATGAAAGGAAATCCGGCCCACACACGGCCCCATAAGGCTCCCGGTTGAATTGCTTACAATTAGGGCAGAGACGACATGCGCCCGTTCTGTCACTGCCTCGTAGCGCTCGGATTCGCCTGGTTGGCCACGATCTTGCCGGCCCAGGAGCCGCAGGCGCCGGAGAGCGTCGGCGCCATCATCCGCAGCAACGTTCGCGAAGTCGTCCTGGACGTGGTGGCGCGGCGCAAAAACCAGTCACTCGATACCAAGCTGAAGGCGTCCGATTTCGCGATCACCGAAGACGGCGCGCCGCAGACCATCCGGTGGTTTCGTTTGATCGGAGGGCGCGACGCGCGGGTGATCGCTGCGCCTCCCAAGCCGGTTGGCGGACCGGGCGTCCCGAACGCGAACCAGCCGATCTCCACACGGGAGCCGAATTTCGTTTCTATCGTCTTCGATCAGATCGGCGCCGACTCCAGGCAGAACGCGCTGAATGCCGCCACCGATTTCCTGGAGCAGCAGTTTCAGGACAACACCCAAGCCGCAATCTTCCGGTTGAATCTCCGCCTGAACGCGATCCACGGATTCACCAACGATCGCGCGGCGCTCACGGCCGCCGTACGCAGGGCCTTGAACGGCAATGCGGTGGAACTGGCAACCGCGTCGGCCAACGTTCTGAACGAGACCGATTACACCATCACCGGCGGTCAGGGCGGAGTGTCCATTAACGCGGGCATCGACGTGACCAGGGAGCCCGACTTTTCGACGAGCTCCGCGGCCGCCAATCCATTCTCCTTGTCGCAGACGGCGCTGGCTAAGATGATCACCGGCCAAAGGGGGATGGTGGACGGGATCGCGGGCATGAAGGTGTGGGATTCGCTGCTGCAGATCATCCGTTACGAGTCGGCGCTGCCCGGCCGCAAGACGGTGCTCTACCTTTCCGAGGGACTGGTGAACCCGCCGGGCCGTCACGATTTCGTGCGGACGGTCATCGGCGCCGCCAATCGCGGCAACGTGACGTTCTACTGCATCGATGTCCGCGGCCTGACTCCGGCTTCCTCCAATGGGGTTAGCGCGGGGCTGACTAAATCGGCCGCCGCCACCAGCCAGACGCAGGGGACCATGTCATCCTCGCCCTCCGCCGCGATGGCCCAGGCGGGGGAGTTTGACGAACTGGAGCAGGCCGCGGCCACTCACGTCCAGCTCAACATGGCGGAACTGGCGGAAGGCACAGGCGGCTTCGCCGTGTTCGGCGCCAACGCCTTCAAGAAGAGCATGGCGCGCATCATGGAAGATGTGCGCACGCACTACGAAATCTCGTACGTGCCGGCGTTGGAACTCTACGACGGCAAGTACCGAAAAATCAAGGTGACGGTGACGAATCCGAATCTGCTTATACAGACTCGAGACGGGTATTTCGCCCTTCCCGAGTTGAACGGCGAAGCTGTCCAGCCGTTCGAGCTATTCGCGCTTCACTTACTGAACACCTTGCCTGACACCGGCCCGCGCAACGACTTCAGGTTCCGCGCGGCCGCCCTGCGATTCAAACCGGTGCGCGACGGGTATCGCTATGAAATGAGTTTCGCGATGCCGATCGCAAGCCTGACGATACCCCAGGATGGGAACACTCACAAGGCTCGCGTGCACGCCGTTTTTCTCGCGCTCATCAAGGACGCCGGCGGCCAGGTGGTGGGAAAGGTCAGCCGGGAGATTGACCGCGAGGTTCCCGCCGGACAACTAGATCGGTTCCGGCGCGGCGAGACGATCTTGACGATGCCGTTCGAAGCCGCCGCCGGGAGGTATACGATTGAAGCTGTCGCGATGGACCCCGAAGGGAGCCGCGCCAGCACCAAGCGCATTTCGCTGGTGGCGCCGGAGCCAGGGGAATCGAGTGTGAGCAGCGTCGAAGTGGTACACGGGATCGAGCCGCTCGATGCGCCTCGCGATCCGGGCAATCCTCTGGAATTCGCAGGAGGCAAGGTGACTCCGGAACTCAGTCAATCCGCCAGCGCGGAGGCTGGCGTCGCGCTGTTCTTCGTGGTCTACCCGGACCGGGACGCCAGCCGGACGGCGCCCATCAAACCTCGCATCACGGTGGAGTTCTTCCACGACGGAAAGTCCGTCGCGCGCGCCATGCCGGATTCCGGATCGCCCGACGAAGTGAACTCGTTCCCCATCCTGCAATATACAAAGCTGCCCGCCGGCGAGTACGTGGCTCGCGTGACAGTGGAACAGGGCGGACGCGTAAGCAGCGAATCCACCGGGGTCAGCGTGACCCGGTAGAGCGAAGCGCCTGCGCGGCTGGAGAATCCGAAGGACAAGAGCGACTGCACACTTAAGAGAATGGGCACGCTTTATTTCGAACTGGCGCGACTCAAAATGGATGGCGAGATGTCACTGGGATCAACCCACGATAACTTAAGACCCGTGGACCACTGAAAGGCCAAGTGTAACTTCTTATCGAGTCTCGCCGATACGGTGACAACGGCTGATGACGCCAGGCTTTCAGCCGGCTTTGGTGGCGCGAAGACTCGAGATTGCTACGAAAAGCCGCCTGAAAAGGCGGCTTGCAGGCAGGATTGCCCGCCCCACGATTCCCCCGGCTTGCGCGCGGGCGCCTCTACAGCCGAGAATACGAGTCGGAGATGCCCCATGAACAGAAGACAGCTTCTTTGCTCAGTGGCTGCGATGCCCGCGGCCGCCGCGCTTTCCGCGGCAGCCACCCAGCAGAGACAGATCAAGATTACGGGAATTGAAACGGATGTGCTGAGGCGCCCCGCCGGCGCCGCTTACTACGATGCGATCCACACGTTCGGAACGGGGAGCGGCTCGGTGGCGCTGCGCATTCGCACGGATGCGGGGATCACCGGCTGGGCTAGCAGCTCGTTCGGCACGATAGCGGGCGGGCCGCGAGTGGTCCAAACGATTCTCGAAGAAGAAGTGAAGCCCGTGCTGCTGGGGAAGGACCCTGCATTTCCGCGCCGCATCCGCGCGGACTTGTGGAAGGCGCTGGAGTATCAAGGCGTGGGCGGCGCTACTCAATTTGCCATTGCAGCCGTGGATATCGCAATTTGGGACATCCTGGGCAAGAGCGCGAATCTGCCGGTATACAGGATGCTCGGCGCGTTTCGGGACCGCATGCCGGTCTACTCGATGTGCGGGTGGTATTACGACAACGACGGCGATCTCTCACACTTCCGGCGCGTGATCGGCGACGCGGTGGAACAGGGCTATCCCGCGGTGAAGATCAAGGTTGGGCGGGGCTCTCTCGACGACGATACTCGCCGCATCCGGGCCGCTCAGGATATTCTTGGCAAGGAGAGACGGCTGATGGTGGACGCCAACCAGGTTTTCAACCGCAACGATGCGCTGCGCCGCGGCAAGGTCTACCAGGAGATGGGCTGTTTCTGGTACGAAGAGCCGCTGCCGCCGCAGGAAATGGAGGGCTATGCGGAACTGGCGCGGGAACTGGATATTCGCATCGCCACGGGTGAAAATTTGAACACCAAATATGCGTTCGCCGACCTGATCGCCCGCCGCGGCGCGGACGTGGTGCAGCCCGACAACCGGCGCGCGGGCGGCGTGACGGAATGGATGGAGATTGCGGCCATCGCCGACGCCTACGGTCTTGAGCTCGCCAGCCACGGCGGCGGGGCGGCCGATCTCAATATGATCCTTGCAATGCCGAATGCCATTTACATGGAGACAAGCGGTCCGCAGAAGATCAAGAACGGGGAAATTGCGGCGCCGGAGGAACCCGGCATGGGAAGCGAGATTCCGGAAACCGAGATCAAGAAGTACAAGGTTTGATTACCGACGCCGGCCCAACGCCCTCTGCGATTTCGGTTGTGCGGAGACATTCCTCTTGGGCGTTTTCATCGGATGGCCTTTTGCTACCTGGCCGGCTAGTTCTCTGGCGACAGAAACCGACGCGTCCGCAAGCGACGAAAGGTGGCAGAGTGCCGCCTTCGGCGCACCAAGAGTCGTCGCCTTACTCCGCGCGCACAACTTCAGCCGGCGGCGGCGAAAATCCACCCGTAAGATAAGTAATCGCCAGCGCCACGCCCATCACCACCGCGCACCCGATTACGTTGTACCAAAGCCACGAAATCCCAGTGAAGAAAAACGCCGAAAAGATGGCGGCCTCGCCTGCGAGCATTCCCACAAACGTGGCCGTGCCGCCGACGCGCCGGAACCCGAACGCAAGCACGAAACACCCCAGCAGAGTGCCATAAAACAGCGACCCCACCACGTTCACCGCCACAATCAACGACCCCAGTTTTTTGCCCCACCCCGCGAAGATCACCGCGTAAGCGCCCCAGAATAGCGTGGCCAATCGCGAGGCCGTCACGTAATGGTGGTCGCTGGCATGCGGCCGTATGTGCCGCCGGTACAAATCCACCACCGTAACCGTGGCGAGCGAGTTGATCTCGCCCGAGCTTGCCGACATGGTGGCGGCAAAGATCACCGCGATCACCAGTCCCACAAGGCCGACTGGCAGGTAGCGTGTCACAAACGTGAGAAAAATATAGTTGGTATCTTTGAAGCCCTTTCCGCCGCCGGAAGTCTCCACCAGCTTCTCGGCTCGCGAGTGCGCATCGTCCACGTCCCGCTGGGCCGCGCGATACGCCGCCATCTCGCGGCCCTCGGCGACCGCATCGCCGGAATGGTGCGCGGCCACGAGTCCCATCGCCGCCCGGCGCCGTTCCGCCATGCCGCGGTCGAACTCCGATCGCACCTGCTGGTATCCGCCGGAGCTTTCGATGCGCGCCAATTGCGCCTTCTCAAACAGCAGCGGCGGCTGCACGAATATGTAAAACACGAACACCATGGCGCCGATGAACAGGATGAAGAACTGCATCGGAATCTTCGCCACTGCGTTGAACAACAAGCCTAGCCGGCTGGCCGAGATGGAGCGCCCGGTGAGATACCTCTGGACCTGCGATTGATCGCACCCAAAGTAACTCAGAAACAGAAACGTGCCGCCGATCAGCCCGCTCCACATGTTGAACGGGTCGTTCCAACTGAAATGCGTCGTCACCGCGTTGAGCCGCCCCGCCGCGCCCGCCAGAAAAACCGCGTCGGGAAGCGAGACGGACGCGGGAAGCAGCACGATCGCCGTCACCAGCGAAACCACCAGGCCCACAAAGATGACGCCCATCTGCTGCACGTCCGACCACGTCACCGCCTTAATGCCGCCCAGCACCGTATAACTCACCACCGTCATGCCCATAATCAGCGTGGTGATTCGCTCCGGCCATCCCAAAATCACCGAGAGCACGATGGCCGGCGCGTAGATGGTCAACCCCGCGGCCACGCCGCGCTGCGCCAGAAAGATCAGGCTGGCCAGCGCGCGCGTCTTGCCGTCGAAGCGCTTCTCAAGGTACTCATATGCGGTGTAGACCTTGGCGCGATGGAAAATCGGCACGGCGGTGGCGCAGATAATCACCATAGCGATGGGCAGCCCGAAGTAGAACTGCACGAACCGCATGCCATCCACGTAAGATTGGCCGGTGGTGGAAATGAACGTGATCGCGCTGGCCTGCGTGGCCATAATCGAAAGCGCCATGGCGTACCACGGCATGGAGCGGCCGGCCAGCAGGTAGCGGTCTACGGTGTTGCTGCCGCGGCTGCGGTAGAGGCCGTAGGCGATAATCGACACCAGCGAGGCGATCAGGACGATCCAATCGAGCGCTCTCATCGGTATGCTCGCGTGAACAGATAGAAGGCGAAGATGACCGCGACGAGATAGATCAGCACCGCCACGTAGACCCGCCGCCATGAGCCGAGAAACGGCGGTGGCTCGTCGCGCGTATAGATTGGCTCGGGCATGCATTCATGTTGGCATAATTCTTTTCCGCCAACCGGGAACTTTTTCCGCGTTCCAGGCATTACACCTATAGAGCCGCGAACGTGAGAAGGTGTGGAACAAGTTGGCAGGCGAAAGCGCCTGCCCCACCAAAACGCGAACCACTGCGCGCCAATGTGGGACAGACGCTTTCGTCTGTCAACCCGGCGATCGGGAGAGAGGCTCTTCCGCGATGACCAGCGACGAAGCCCTGATGCTCGAATTCCAGCGCGGATCGCGCGAAGCCTTCGAAGAATTGTTCGCGCGCTACCGCGACCCGCTCTACGGTTTTTTCCACCGGCGCCTCCCGAGCCGCCCGCGCGCCGAGGACCTGACGCAGGAAGTGTTTCTGGCGGTCATGCGCGCAGCGTCGCGATATGAGCCGCGCGCGCTGGTGCGCACGTATCTGTACGGCATCGCGCTCAAATTGCTCTACGCGGAGCGCCGGCGGCATCGCGATGCGGATGCCAATACGGAACCATCCGTCGCCGCGCGGCCCGACGAAGCGTTATGGGTCCGCGAGGCCCTGGATCGGCTGGACGCCAATGACCGCGAGATCCTGATGCTGCGCGAATACGAACAACTCACCTACGCCGAAATCGCGGAGCTGCTGCGAATTCCACTGAACACCGTGCGCTCGCGCCTGTTCCGCTCGCGCCTGGCGCTCAAGAGCTATCTGGAACCGGAGGTGCGCAATGTCTGAAATCCGTCACGCCATCGAGCCCGAAGAAATCATGGCTTATCTCGATGGCGAGCTCGCGTCCGGACGCGCCGCCGAAGCCATGACCCATCTGGATCGCTGCACGGAATGCCAGCGGCTGGTGGGCGATCTGCGACGCGTGTCGCAGGAGCTGAGCGCGTGGCAGGTGGAAGCGCCCAATCTGACGGCGCCTGCGATCGAAACGCCGAAGGCATCGCGGCGGCCGCCGTGGAGAGGGTTGCCCACTTGGACGTGGGCGGTTGCCGGAGCTGTCCTGATTCTCGGGCTCCTGATGGTTCCGCGAAATGCGGCCCGCCGGCCGGCCGTTTCAAGCGCACCTGAAATCACGGGTTATGTCAGCATGGGCAGGTTAACACAGCCCATCTACAAAACCCTCCCAATGGCGCCGCCGGCCGTTACACCGCCCCCCAAGGCCGGGGACCAAATCGAAACGACGTCGCGCGGTCCCATGATCGAGCGTACCGCCCAACTCACCCTTACCACTCACGACTTCGACCAGCTTCGCGCCCGCATCGACGCCGTCCTGGCGCGCCACCGCGGCTACTTGGCCGACCTCACCGTCAACGCGCCCGAAGGCTCCGGCCGCTCGCTCAACGCCAGCCTGCGCATTCCCGCCGCGCAATTGGATTCCGCGCTCACCGAGTTCAAGCAGCTGGGCCGCGTGGAATCCGAATCGCAAAACGGACGCGACGTCTCCAAAGAATACGTGGATCTGGTGGCACGCGTGGCCAACGCCCGCAACACCGCGCAACGCCTCACGCAACTGCTTGCGCAGCGCACCGGCAAGCTCTCGGACGTGCTCGCCGTGGAAACAGAGCTTGGCCGCGTGCAAGGCGAAATCGAGCAGATGGAGGCCGAGCGCAAGAACACCGAATCGCAGGTGGCCTACGCCGCATTGCAACTCAATGTGGGCGAAACCTACAAGGCGCAGCTCCAGGTGGCGCCCGACTCCACGCTCATCCGCTTCCGCAACGCCGCCATCGAAGGCTACCGGAGCGTGGCCGATGGTCTGATTGGCTTCGCGCTGATTGTGGTCGCCTACGCTCCGAGCGCACTGCTCTGGGCCGCGCTGCTCTTTTTTCCCGTGCGCGCCATCTGGCGGCGATATGTACGACAGGCATCCCGGCCTGTCGTTTCCGAACGGGCTTCAGAACGCGAGTGATAGCGACAGGAAGCCTGTCCTTGGAGTTTAAGTCAGAGGTGAGTGGGACAGACGATCGTTTTTTGTCGTCTGTCGGAATGGGCGTTCCGCCCGCGAAACTTCATGAA
>PLDF01000488.1 GCA_003135055.1 Bryobacterales bacterium
TCAAAGGCATCACCAAGTCGGAGGGCAAGATCGTCAGTCTGTTTGAACACACCACTGAAATCATCCGCAAAGGAAAACCTGGCAAGCCCACCGAGTTCGGCAAGATGATCAAAGTCCAGGAGGCGGAAAACCAGATCATCGTCGCCTACGAGGTGTACGACAAACGACCCGCGGACTCGGCCCTGCTAATCCCGTCGATTGAACAGCATCAGCAGCAGCTCGGCGTGGTTCCGCGCGTGGTGGCCGCCGACGCCGGATTTTTCTCCGCCGCCAACGAAAAGGCCGCGGAGAAGTTGGGAGTCGCACGGGTCGCCGTTCCTTTTCTGGGCACGCAAAGTGCGGAGCGCCGCAAGCGCCAAAAGGAGCGCTGGTTCCGCAAAGCGCAGCGATGGCGCATCGGCTGCGAAGGGCGCATCAGCGTGCTCAAGCGGCGCCACGGACTCCGCCGCTGCCTCTATAAAGGCGATGCGGGTATGCAACGCTGGGTCGGTCTGGGGGTCATTGCCGACAACCTCATCAATATCGGCAAGGTGCTCGCCGCGCGCGTCACTCCCAAGAAAAGCGCGAGCGACGCGCCTTGACCATCGCATCAACGGTCCGCAACTAAACTGCTCCAGCTCCAAGCACTCCAAGCTCCGAACTATAACTCCCGCAATTTTTCCTTGGATCGCAAAAATCCCATACATCCGTTCATCAATCCGCCAATGCCAACAGCGAGGCGCGGATGCCGCCTGGCTGATCAAAAAATGCGGCTTGGATTTTTGCGCCGCAAAGTAGCTAGCGACTAATTTCCGGGCACGGGACGACCTGATAAGACGACCTGATAAAAGGACTGCTGGAACGAGACGCGGCCCGTAGGGGAAAACCGTGACGCGGCTTCTTACCCTGGCGGGGCTCTTCTACCTCCGAAATCCCACGCTCTCCCACAGCCTCCCGCAGTCGTACATCCGCCCATTCGCCACCACTCTCACCACCTTCCGGATGTCGCTGATATTCGCCACCGGGTCCCCATCCACCAGGATCAAATCCGCGCGCTTGCCGGCCTCTACGGTCCCCGAATCGCCGTCGAGCTTCATCGCCCGCGCCGAGACGATCGTCGCCGATTGAATCGCCTCCATCGGCGTCATCCCCGCCTGGACATATAACTCCAATTCGCGGTCCAGCCCGTATCCCACTAACCCCGTGTCACTGCCGGGAACGATCGGAATTCCCGCTTTGAACAGCGCTCCAATCACTGCGACCGTCTGCGCCGTCCGAGTCCGCATCTGCTCCGCGGTGGTGTTTCCACCCATGCCGCGGAACTTCGATTCCAGCGTAAACGGCGCCTTTGTTATGCCCGGCTCAAATGCCGCTACGTCGACCTCCTTCGAATGTCCGGCCATCTCGCCCCAGCCCGCCGTCGGATCGACCACCGTCCCGTGGTCCTTGAAGAACTGTATCGCCTTCCGCGCCGCTTCCGATGTCACGTCAATCGCTCCCCTCCCGCCGCCCGGCGCCCGCATCATATTACTCACGTAGTTCAAATGGTTGATCTGGTCCATCCCCGCTTCCACGCCCTGAAACGCGTTGAGCGCTTGCGGCACATGCCCGGTGACGCTCATCCCCAGCCGATGCGCTTCCGCCGCGATGGCTGAAATCACGTCCGGCGTCAGGAACGTATAGAGCTTCATCTGCTGGAATCGAGCCGCGTGGTACCGGTCCACCACCGCGCGTCCCTCCTCCGGCGTCTCCGCCGTCACATGCCCAAATGCCTTCAACCCGCCCGCATCCACCAACCCCGCCAGCACCATTCGCGGACCCAGCCCGCTGCGTTTCTCCACCGCGTCCCGCTGCGCTACCAGGTAGTCGAATTCGCCGCCGCAATCGCGCGCCGTCGTGATCCCCGCTCCCAGCAGCGCCGGCCCGAACTCCACACCCGAAAAATGCGTGTGCATCTCCCACAGCCCCGGCAGCAGCGTCTGGCCCTTCGCGTCAATCATCGCTGCCCCGCGCGGAATCGTCACTCGCGCGCGCGGCCCCGCGGCGACAATCCGCCCGTCCCGCACCACCACCGCGGAGTCCGGGACCGGCGCCGCGCCCGTGGCATCCACCAGCGTCGCCCCCACGATGGCGAAGCTGCCCGTGCGCTCCGGCGGAACCTGCTTTTCGATCGCCGCCAGGTCCGCCATCTCTTGCGCCACGCCCGCGCGAAACAGCTGCGGCAAAGCGGCTTCGTACTCGCTGCGCACCGCCTCCATCGGCAGGCCTCCCGCGAAGGTCATCGCCGCCGCCAGTTGCCCGTCGTGGTTCATCCACAGAATCTCGCGGCCGAACATCAGATTCGCCACGGTGTACCGATCGAGCGCCACCGCCTTGCCGTCCACCGTGATGGAATCGCGCCCCGCCGCCTCAATCCGAATCGGATCGGCCGTTGCGCTCGCGCGCATCACCGGCAATTCCGCCGGCTTGCCGTGCGCCAGCCAATATCGCATCATCGCCATCTGCACCGCGAAGGGCGACGGGCCGAAGATGGTGAAGTAGCGCGCGGGGGCCTCGACGGTGCGCTGGCTCTGATCCTCCTGCACGGCCGCCGTGCCGCCCCTGACCGTCACCGTGCGCGCCGCGCCGCCCTTCACCTCGAGGCCCTCCGGCGTGTAGTCGCTCTTCATGCGCAGCGCCACGGCGCTGGAGCGCTTCATGCCCCGGTCGGAATACTCGAAGGTCGAATTCAGCGTCAGCCCACCATCGCCGGCCGCAATTTCGTAGCGCTCCTCGCCGATGGCGTGGAGAATCATGTGGATCGTCAAGCTGCCGCTCTCCGCGTGCAGCGAAACCGCCATGACGATCGGTAAAGCGCTCCATCTCATGTGAATAGTCTCTCGCACTTCGTTCGGAGGCCGAACCGGCGCCCGATCGTCTATCGGCCTGCCGCTGATAGCCGGTAATCTTCCCGGATCGATGGTTGTCGTTTGCGGCGTGCCCGGATGCGGACAGGATGCCATCCTGCGCGGCGGTTGCCAACCGCTGCTGTCACCATATCGCGAGACTCAATCATGTGGCGACCGGACTGGCGGCGAGCCGCCACGCCCGGCGCCGCAAGATCGATATGGATCAATCGCACCGTATCGTATGCGAAAAATATGGTGGGCGGGCCGGCAGCGCGCCCACCAGGCCGAGTGCCACGCTCTTACTTCCCGGAATGCGCCTGCAATTCCGGCGGGTTGACGGACACCACTCCGTGATCCACCAGGATTGTATCGCTCGTCCGGATATGCCCGTAAGAGCGGCCGTTCACGGTCAATTCGCCGGCGCGAATCTGCACGTCGGCGTCGCGGCACGGCATGAAACGGTAAGACGCCTGCCCGCCGGCATCCGCCAGGCGCTCGGGCGGCGGGACGCTGGTGCGGTAGCAATCGGTCACGCGCACGGTGTGACTGCCTACCTGCGCCTCCACTTCGCCGAGCAGGAGATTGTTGGAACGGCTGCAGCCAGTGAGCGCCGCCGCGAGGCAGAGGCATGCGGAGAGCGGCAGTTTCAGCATCAGTATTATGGTAAATCACTTTTCGTAGCAAAGTCAAGGTTGAAAAGCCGGACAAGCATCGCAGGGTGCGCGAAGGCGGCGCCGTGCGGCTGAATCGAAACCGCCTCGAAGGCATCCGCCGCCGGCGATTGGGGCTGTGCGGACAAGAGGTATGCCAGCGCGGCGCCGGCAAAGCTTCATATCGATAGGCCGTTCCAGGAATGCTCCGGATCCGGATAAAACGTCAGCCCCGTTGCGCCGTTCGCAACCAGCCACCCGCCTGGCACCTTGGCCCGGGTGATGGAATAGGTTCCGGCGGCCAGTTGCTCGAACTTCAGCGTGAACGCCGGCGCCGGGTTGGACCGAGGCCCAGGCTCCTGAACCGCCTTGGCGGCCGTTGCTTGCTCCTCCTGAGGAATTTTGCCGCCGTCCAGCGCGGAGGCCAGAACGTCCGCGGGGCAGCGGTACAGTTCGCTCATGTAGGTAAATCTCTCGTTTCTGCCGTCGGCGCCGACATGCTGGACAATCGCGCCGTATGGAATATTCGCTTCCGGCTCTGACCATGGGACGCCGGTTTTCTTGTTGAGGTGGGTTGCTCCAATCGACTTGTTGAGCGTGAGCGTCAAGCGTAATCCTCCGCTCGGTTAGTATACAACCGCTCAGCCGGGTAGGACAGACGATCGGTTTACGTCGTCTGTCGCTCAGCCGTGCTCGCCAGGCATTGACAGCCGGCAGATTCGCCGATTGCGTCGAGCCCGCCGCCTATATCGATCCATCCGGGGCCAGCGCAGCGCATTGGCCGAATCGTACGCATTCCCGCCGAAGTAAGTGGAGTAGAGCAGCGTCACTCCCGCGCCAGCCGTCACGGGGAAGTTAGCGGACCCGGTGACTCCAGCCACCTAGGCGTTCCCTTGCGCATCCACTGCGATGGCCTTGGCGATATCCGTTCCCGTCCCGCCCAGGTACGTGGCATAGACTAACTTCCCCGAAGCATCGATTTTGGCGACGAAAGCGCCGCTAACTGCCCCACGCCTATCGGGAAGAGTTGCGAGGGCATCCCCGCGCTTTGTAACTGATAGGCGCCGGCCGTCACCGGAAAGTTCGACGAGACAGTTTGACCCGCGATATAGGCGTTCCCCTGCGCGTCGGTCGCAACCGCGTTCGCGATGTCGACGCTGTCGCCTCCCAGGTAGGTCGAATCGATCGGCGCGGTCTTATTGGGTTGGGCAGTGAGGTTCCCTGTTAATGGAAGAAACGCGGCTACGGCGGATAAAGGGAGCACGCGCCTCATGCCCGCGCCTCATGCGCACACTACAGCATTCGGCGGGCCGTGCGGCGGCATTGACAAATCCGCGGGATGCGATTCGCTGCCGCGTCCGCTTTCCCCACGGCTGTGTTTCGAAGACACAAACCGCCAGGACGCCGGTACGTTATTTGAGCATATCTTCGATGCTCTGAGCATCCAGCACGCGCACACTCAGGTCTTCGAGTTCATTAGTCGATCGGCCTACCAGCCGCTCTTCCGCCCAGGCCGGAATCGGGCCGAAGCGCTTCTCGATCAGCCTGCGAATGACGGTCAGCTCGCCTTTCTTGAACGCGGGCCCCAGTACCTTGTTTTCCGAGATGTCGATGTAAACCGGCATTTCCCGTATCTCCCTCTCCACCGTTTCTTCCAATCGCCTCAAACCGGCCAGAATCAGCAACTGGCCCAAGGCGGTTTCCCGTTTTCACGCTGGCAAGTGAGCAATCCTGCCGAGGATCTTCCGGATCGCAGCTTTATGGTCCCGCAACCGCGCCAGAATTGCAATTACATTATCCCCGGTTTCCTCGCTCTCCAGCAGGCGGTCGCCATCCAGTTCGCGAATGTCGATCGTGCGATACCGGAAAAACAGGTCGAGGCCGCGGATCTCGCTCTCCATTCGAAGCGGCGCTTCGCCCACGTACAACAAAACCTGGCGCGGTATTTTGTCGAACAGCCGATACGCTCCAAGGCAGTATTCAGCCATCCTCAGCGGCATCGCTGCGTCGTTTCCGCTCTGCAGTTCTATATGGATCAGGCCGCCCTCGCTGGTCTCGCCAAGCAGGTCCATGCGGAGATTCCGAACCTTCGGCAGTTCTATATCCAACCATTTCTCGACGGACCCGCCCGTCAATTCGCGCATCATGAGCCTGGCTGGCCCTTGCAAGAGCAGCTTCAAGGCTACGTCGTATGCCTGCATAGGTCATCCCCATTGTGACCCGGTTTTCCCGGTGTGCAAGAATATCTCCAGGCTCCATGAAGACTCCCCTCGCACGCATCGCCCACACCCGCTCCGGCGACAAAGGCGATACGTGCAACATCGGCGTGATCGCCTACGACGAGCGCCACTACCCCGTTCTGCTCCGCGAAGTCACCGCCGAGCGCGTCAAGCGTCACTTCGGGGAATTGGTCCAAGGCGAGGTCGAACGCTTCGAGCTGCCCAACCTGGGCGCGCTGAATTTCCTGCTGCATCAATCGCTCGGCGGCGGCGGAACCGTCTCGCTGCGGACCGATGCCCAAGGCAAGACATTCGGCGCGGCCCTTCTGAGCCTGGAAATCGACGTCCCGTCCGAACTATAATCGAAGCGGCGCGGGCTCCGCGCGCCATGGCAATCGATCTCTGGCCTTCCGGACTTGATCCTCAATGAGCGACACCCTCGAACTTACTCAGCACGGCCGCGTTCTTCGCATTGCGTTGAACCGGCCCGAAAAACATAACGCCCTCAGCTCCGATCTGTGCCGTCAACTGCTCGACGCCATCAATCGCGCCGACCGCAGCACGGATATCGGCGCCATGGTGCTCACCGGCAACGGCGATTCCTTTTCCGCCGGGATGGACCTCAAGGAACTAGGCCTGGTTCCCATGGAAACCATCAACAACGTTCACGAGCAGCTATTCACGCTCTCCATGCGTCTCGGCACGCCGGTGGTCGCCGCGGTAAACGGTTTGGCGGTGGGCGGCGGCACGGGCCTGGTGGCCAACTGCCACATCGCTGTGGCGTCGGAGCAGGCTAAATTTGGGCTTACGGAGATCAAACTCGGACTATGGCCGTTCCTGGTCTTTCGCGGCGTGCAGGCCGCGGTCGGCGAGCGCCGCGCCATTGAGCTGGCCCTCACCGGCCGCACCTTCGGCGCCAACGAGGCGCGCGAGATCGGACTGATCCACGAAATCGCGGCGGATTGCAACCAGCGCGCCATGGAAATCGCCGGGGCGATCTCCCGCTCCAGTCCCGGCGCCGTGCACAGCGGCCTGGATTTCATCAACGAAGCGCGTGGCAAGGGGTGGGAAACGGCGGCCCTGATCGCGAGGCGGGTTCGCCAGGAGGTGTTCGAAAGCCCCGATTTTCAGGAGGGCGTACGCGCCTTTCGCGAGAAGCGGGAACCCAAATGGCCAAGCTTTGAGTAGTGGCGCGGGCAGTGGCGCGGGCCCATACGGCCTGCGTCGAATGCGGATACCAGCCCACTATATATTGGGGCCGCCACCGAACCACATCCACCAAATGTGGCCCAGGTACTTTACTTTTGCCGCGGACGGGTTTAGTATGGTTGCAACTCCCCCATGACGCTGTCGAGGTGAAGCTTTGCTGAAACTAAAGCGCGTAGAACTACAGGGATTCAAGTCTTTTTGCGAGCGCACCGAGCTCCGGTTCAACGGCGAGGGCATCGCTGCCATCGTCGGTCCCAACGGTTGCGGCAAGTCGAACATCAGCGACGCCATAAGCTGGGTGCTGGGCGAGCAGTCGGCCAAGAGCCTTCGCGGCGCCCGCATGGAGGATGTGATTTTTGCCGGCACGCGCGACCGCAAACCGCTCGGCATGGCATACGTCACCATGACGTTGATCGATCCCGAAGTCTATAAGGACGGCGCCCCGCACAAACTCCAGGCGGTCGATGGAACCGCGCCGGCGAAGCCCGCCGAGATCACCATCACGCGCCGCCTGTATCGCTCCGGCGAAAGCGAATACCTGATCGACGGCCGCACCGCCCGCCTGCGCGATATTCAAGATCTGTTCATGGGTACCGGCCTCGGGCCGGAAAGTTACGCCATCATCGAGCAGGGCCGCATCGGCCAGATTCTCAGCTCGAAGCCGCAGGATCGCCGCGCGGTGATTGAAGAGGCCGCCGGCATCACGCGTTTCAAGACGCGCAAACGGCTGGCCGAGGCCAAACTGGAGAGCGCCAAGCAGAATCTGGCGCGCGTGTACGACATTCTGGAAGAGGTCACGCGCCAGGTCAATTCGCTCAAGCGTCAGGCGTCCAAGGCGAAGCGCTATAACGAGCTCAACGCCGAGCTGGAAACGCGCCTGCGCGTCGCGCTGTCCGGCAAGTATCGCCTGCTGGAGCGCGACGCCGCCCAGACCGCCATCGAGTTGAGCCTCGCCGCCGGCGAATTGAAATCCTTAAGCGACCAGGTGGCCGAAAAGGAACAATCGCACCAGCAGCAGCAGCTTTCCTGTTACCAGCTCGAAGAGCAGCTCACGGAAGCGCGGCAGCGCCTCGCCCAGCTCAACGTCGAAGCCGAGCGCACGCGCGGCCGTCTGGCGTCGCAGGTCAAAGAGAGCGGCGCAATTGAAGAGCGCATCGCGCAAGCTGAAAACGAGACGCAGCAACTAGGCGCGCGGCTGACCGCGCTCGAAGGCGAGATCAATACGCAGAAGCAGGCCGTGGACGCCCTGGAAGCGGAGATCGCCCAGGCGCGCACCCGCATGCTCGAAATCAACCAACAGCGCGAGGCTTTGCAAACCAAAGTGCGCGAGCGGGAAAAGGCCATCGAATCGGGACGGCAGGTGATTCTGCGCCTGCTCGGCGAAGCCTCCACGCTCAAGAACCAGCTCGCACAGATTGAAGAGTATCTTGCCGGAATCGACCGTGAAACCGCGCGGTCCACGCGGGAAGAGCAAATCGCGGCGTCCGAAATCGAGAGACTGGAAATCGCCCGCAAGCAGCTTTCCGAAACGCAGGCGCAACGTCAAATGGAACTCGAAGCGGTCACCGGCGAGCGCGGCAAGACCGAGCAGGAATTGGCGGGCCGGCGCAGCAGCGCGGTGGAGTTGCGCCGCGAGATCGACGGGCTGAAGAACGAAGTTTCCCAAATCCGCGCCCGCAAGGAATCGCTGGAGCAGGTGCTGGCGCATCGAACCTACACCACTGAATCCGTCAAGCGCCTGTTCGCGGCCATGGAAAAAGGCAACGCCAAAGGCATCGAAGCGCTCGGCGTGCTGGCCGATTACGTGGAAGTCGATCCGCAATTCGAAAAGCCGGCGGAAGAATTTCTCCACGAAGAGCTGGAGTACGTGGTGGTGGAGAACTGGCGGCAAGCCGACAACGGCCTCGATTTCATCCGCGCCGAATTGAACGGCCGCGCCACTTTTCTGGTGCATCCGGAACCCGATGCGGCCGGAAAGACGCCTCTGCCCGAGCCCGCCATCGGCCCGGAAACCGGCATCGTGGCGCGCCTGAGCGATTCCCTGCGCCTGACCAATGGCTTCCGTGACCGCGCCACGGATCTATTGCCGCGCGTCTCCCTGTGCTTCCTCGCCGAAGATCGCGCCTCCGCGCAGCGCCTTTCCACATCGTACCCGCACCTCTATTTCCTGCTGCCGGATGGCGTCTGCTACCACGGACACACCGTCACCGGCGGCAAGAAAAGCGGCGCCGGACCGCTGGCCATGAAGCGCGAAGCCCGCGAGCTGGGCGTTAAGCTCGCCCAGTGGCAGAGCAAACTGGATTTGCGCGCGTCGAATCTCGATGCGCTGAATCAAGAGATTATCGCGCTCGAAGCCGAGCTGGAGCGGCTGCGCTCGCTGCAGCAATCGCGCGAGAAAGACCGCGTGGCGCTCGATCACGAAATGCGCAAGCTGGGTGACGATCTGTCGCGTTCCAATTCGCGCCTTTCCGTGGCGCGTCTGGAGCTAGAGCGTTTGCGCCGCGACGCCGAAAAATCGGCCGCGCAGCGCGAGACCAACCGCGCCGCCGTGGATGAGAAAGATCGCCTGCGCGCCGAGCGCGAAGAGACTCTCGATGCGGAACGGCAAGAGCTTGAGAAGCTGGAATCGCAGGCCGCCGCCATTGGCGAAGAGTACGCCGCCACGCGCGCCGGTCTGGCCGCCATCGAAGAGCGGCAGCGCGGCGAGCGCAACGCCATGGCGCGGCTCGATCAGCAGTTCCGCGAGACCGTCAACCGCCGCAACGCCATCGCCGGCGAAATGGAGCGTATGGGCGAACAGCGCGCGCGCCTGCTGGCCGACAACATCGAGCTCGACCGGATGGCCGCGCTGCTGGCCGAAGAGACCGGCGGCCTCGAAACCCGCGTCAATGAAATGGCCGCTCAGGACGCCTCCATGCGCGAAGCGCTGCGCGCCGGGGAAGACGATCTCAAGACGCTTCGCATGTTCGTCGAAGCTTGCCGCGATAAGCGCTCGCAAATCGAGCTCGACCTTGTGCGCAAACAGGCGGAGCTGAAGTTCCTCGACGAAACCAGCCGCAAGGAGCTGAATTGCCCGGTGGAAGAGCTGGCCTCGGCCGACGATCCCATCCCCGATGCCGAAGCTATCGCCGAAGCCGAGCAATCCTGCAATGAAGTCCGCGCGCGCATCGAAGCGTTGGGCGCCGTGAACGCCGCGGCCATGGAAGAGTATCAGGAGGCGCAGCAGCGCCACGAATTCCTGAGCGCGCAGCGTCAGGATCTGATCGATTCCATTCGCGACACGGAGAAAGCCATCCAGGAAATCGAAGTGGTTTCGCGCCAGAAGTTCGCCGAAGCTTTCGAGGCCATCAACGCTAATTTCCGCGTCGGCTTCCAGACGCTGTTCGGCGGCGGCTCCGGCGAGATGCGCCTCACCGACCAGGAAAACATCGCCGAATCGGGCATAGACCTGGTCTGCTCGCCCCCCGGCAAGCGCCTGCAAAACGTGCTGCTGCTTTCGGGCGGCGAAAAGGCGTTGGCCGCGGTGGCCCTGCTGATGGCCATCTTCAAATATCAGCCGAGCCCGTTCTGCATCATGGACGAAGTAGACGCGCCGCTGGACGAAGCCAACATCGGGCGCCTTACGCGCCTGCTGAAAGAGATGTCGGTCGAGACGCAGTTCATAGTGATCACGCACTCCAAGCGCACCATGGAAGCGGCGCAGGCGCTGTATGGCGTGACGATGCAGGAGCTAGGCGTCTCAAGGCTGGTGTCGGTGAGATTCAACGGGGCGGCGGAGGCGGCAGCGTAACGCCAGCGCAATGAGCGGGCTATCGGACATTCAGGTTCCGAAGTTTCGGTTCTTTCCAACCCATCTGGTGGAGCGACAAGGGCCGACAATGTGGGCGAAGGCATACTTACTCCAGGCGCTGGAGCGCCTACGAGTTCCGAGAGACAAATGGCCGGCGTTTCGATCCCTGAATCTCCCTTCCCCGGAAATGGCGTTCTTCACTCCTCCGCCAGAGTTCAAGCCGCCGGTCTTCGACTTCCTGAGAGATTCCGTGCCCGAATGGCGACAACGGGCAGGAGCATTATGGACGGCTCATTGCGACGCTTTTCTGAAACGCTGCGAGCAGGAAATCGCCCTAATGGAGAGCAGCGGTCAGTACGTCAAGATCCCCCCGCTGCGCTCGTCAGGCGCGAAGCGAACAATTCCGCCAGCGGCGGTTCGGTTCGAGTGGGCGGCACTCCGATTGAGCGGTCTCACCTACCCAGCGATTGCCCGGGAATACAGTTCGGAACGCCTGAGATATACGTCGAAACAAGTAGAGATGCGGTGCCGGAAGATTTTCAGTGACGCTGGGTTGAGTTTCGCTGGCACGTTTGAAGAAGTAAGATAAGGCCCCGGCCTCTATTTTCCCTTTCGGTTAACGGCGATCTCATGGGACAGTTAAGCTGTGATGCGGAGCGAAATCGCCTCTCCCGGCAGTGCGGGCATTTTCTCTCCCGCGCAAGCTCCCGAGCGCGCGCTTTCTCCGCATCGGAAGGGATGGGACGTTGAATGTTTGGCGATATTTCAGGCATAGGCTACCTCAAGCGAAAGGACAACGAAGAGACCGCACGGGTCAAGTACTCGCTCCGAGTGCGGCAAGAGACGATACAGACGACGCCGGGCGCTCCTCGCGTTCGTGGGCTGATGGATATAAGCGGGGCGGTTGAACCTTTGGGCGACCCACGCTTTATCCGTCGAAACCTCGCTGAGCCCCTGACACTTTTCCTCGAAGACGGCCGAAAGTCGGATATTTCGGTGGTCGACACCTACGGCACGATCAGTGCGAGCGGAGGCGGCTTTTACTAAGCCTTGGAGGGTTGCTCTATGCCAGATCACGATAAAGAGAGCCGGAAAGCCCTAGTCGCGTACTGGGAAAGGCTCGGCCTCGAACAGATTAAAAATGACTTCCTGTACACCCGAGGGGTTATGTATGTCGGAGGCACGCAGGAAACGCAGGCTTTGGCTCGGGCATGGATACGAGAGAAGGAACGAAAAGAAGTGTTCATTCTCAAGCCGACCCTCTGGGGCGTTGGCATAGACCTCAAAGAACTTGGGCGGCGGATTCGAAGGCTCTACCGGGCTGGGAAACGCTGACGCTTAAGGCAGGGGCGAAAAGCGAAGGAGAAGGCATTGATAGATAGACTTCGGTTGGGGGCGGCCGGAACTCTATTGCTCACTCTAACGGCTTGCGGCAACGGCCCTACGCCGTCTCTGCCCGAGACTAAGACGATTGTGACTGATCCGCCACCTGTTCAACCGAAAAAGCGGACGCCTTGCCCCATCTGATTGAATAACACACGTATGGTCGATAATCTGGAAATGGACGTTTACACAACCGTGACGAATATTTCCGATACAGATATTACAGCGATTGCGTTCGACGCCAACCACACGGATAAGTTTGGGATTGCGCTGGAGCCGTATAGGAGAAACCTAACCTCCGAGCAAACCATACGAAAGGGCCAGTCCCGATCCATGCACTGGGAGATTTTAACGGATATTGAAGGTTGTGATTTTATCCATTAGTTAACTAGTTAACTCATCTTCTGGACCCGATCACGCTGAAGCGAGGCCCACACAAAAGCGGATCATCTCGTCCGCTTGGGGCTCTTCAGTTCCCGGCTGGTCTTTCTCAGGCTTCGAGAGGGCCCTCTGCGATCGAAATTTCCGCCTTCGGAGCCGCTAGGAGCGATCTGGCGAAACGCTTGAAGCGGTTGAATTCGGACTGGCCGGATTCGGGCATCGGCGGAAACGTCTTCGGTCGCACGACTACATTTAGCGAAACCGAGATGGAGGTCGTGTCAAGGCGGCTAAACATGCAAGACGAAGGCCACACGCCAGCGACAGGAGAATTCACCGTTACCGCCGTTCGTTCCACTGACGACGACAAGATGCGGTTGGCTGCGACAAAAATATCAACGCCCAAAATAGGCATCGAGCCCGCCGCGCAGCCGGCCTCTTGCGGCCCTGACTCCGACTGGCTCGGGCAGTAGCAACCCTCAAGCGGGCTATTCTATGCCGAAGTCGTATCCGGCTGTTCCGTTCGCGCCGCGAAAGGTAATCACGTACTCGCCGCGGGCCAAGTCGCTCTTGGGAGTCAAGGTGAAAGTCCGATCAGCGACGGTAGTCAGCGTCACCTCCACTATGTCTTTTGAATTAAGCCCGACCCGCTCACTCGCGAAGCCGCCCTGCATCACGTCTAGCCCACGGTGGCCCTTCTTCTTGACCATGCGAACAATGAGCAGGTCGCGAACGTTTAGGCCCGGAGTGTCGGGCCGCGACGCGTCCACCCTGATGCCGAACACCGGTCGGAAGATCTCAAACTGATTTGGAGCTTCGGAACCATCATAAAGGCGAACCAGGCCAGGGGGCACGCCCGCGAGCACGCTCGCGCCATGCGTTGTCCTGAAGCCGGAGCTACTTGTGACCTCCAATTTCTTCCACGCCTGCGCCGATTGGTAATAAAACCCATGTGGAAGGGACTCCAGGCCGGCCCCGACGCTGACTGCTGGGGATGGCTGCTGCTGAGCCGCAAGCGTTGCTGACATCAAAAGCAAAACCATCTTGCTCCCCCAACTGATCTCCATTTTCATAACTATGCGCAGTGTAGCAGACTCTGTGCTCGCTGAACTTTACCAGGCAAGAGCACCAAGTCCCCGCTAAAGCGTCGAGCGGATGCCATAACCGTTTTTACAACCCGACGGCTGTGCCGTCGGCCGAGCGCGGGGCCGGACTTGACCCCTCCACACAAATCAAGAGCCTGCGTCCGAGAACGGCAAACGCGGCCCTATTAGGTGTGCAATTCCTGCGGGACGTGCTGACGGCGGATCTTGATTTTGCTCTCGTCCTTCCGGGCGGCGGCGAGATCATACGCAAGCTGCATGCGTAACCACGTCTCCTCCGTGCTGCCAAACGCCTTGGTGAGGCGAATAGCCATCGCCGGGCTGATGGCCGATTTGCCGACGATGACGTTATTGAGAGCCTGACGGGTGACGCCTAGAATTTTGGCGCCTTCGGAAATCGACAACCCCAAAGGCTCAAGGCACGCGTTCCGTATACTGCGTCCGGGATGCGGCGGATTTTTCATGGGCATACGTATTCTCTCCTTTTCGTCTCAGTGGTAGTCGATCAGTTCAACATCAAAAGCATCTTCTCCTTCAAAACGGAAAATGATGCGCCAGTTTGCCCGCACCGTCACTGACCAGAAACCGCGCAAATCGCCCTTGAGCGGGTGCAACCGATAGCCCGGGAGGTTGAGCGCCTGCGGCGTCGTGGCCTGATTAAGGCGGCCGAGAATGTCTTCTACATCTTCCAGCAAATCGGGCCGTATCCCGCTCCGACGGCCGCGCTCAAAGAGCCGTTTCAGGCCCCGGTGTTTGAAGCCTCTGATCATCAGGGTACACCACAAGTAACAGCCACCGATTGTCAAGTCTCACTTTACATGGTTGGAGCGATACGCGGGCGCGGGCCGATTTCATACCGTCACGCTGCTTTCTCCACACCAATTAGGAGCCTGCGTCCGAGAACGGCAAACGCAGCCTCCAGAAGTTCCAGCCGGGTGTTGTGATGCAAATCGAAAAGCCGGTCGACGTTCCCCCTTGAAATCCTCAACCGGCGCGCCAACTCCGCCTTGCGTACCCCCGAGTCCTTGATCGCCCGGTGCAACTCTACCTTGACGCTGGCCAGCGCCGGCAACTTGATCCAGCGGTATTTCCCGCCCCGGCGAGTGGTTGCCTTCGGCATGTCCTTGCCCTGCTTGATCAGATCGCCGATCGCCATCACCAGAAAATCCTCCGCCATTTCCAGCGCTTCGGCCTCCGTGGCGCCTTGCGTGGCGCCATATCCCACGTCCGGGAAAGTCACCACGATTACGTTGCCATCCTGTTTGAATTCAGCTTGGTATTCGGCCATCTCCCTACTTTCCTTTCAGTCCGAGTTGCTTGAGGATTGCGTTTAGCGTCCCGTCTGCGATCTCCTTCGATGGGTGGCGCGGCATCATTGCCGAGCGCGCGCCGAGACGAACCATGGTGTGCTTCTTGCCCTCTTGAAGGTACATCCCTGCGCCCTCAAGAACCGTCTCAATTCGCCAATCGACACACCATATTGTACCCACAAAAGAGTACGCTTGGCCGCTTGCAAGTCCTGAAGACGAACCCTGTGCCCGACGCGAGAGCGCTTAGCAAACGCTGTTAAAATCAAATAGCGATGTCTTCCCAGCCTACAACCTTCGTGAGCCCAGAAGAGTATTTGGAGCAAGAGCGCCTGGCTGACCGCAAGAGCGAGTACTTTCAGGGTGAGGTCTTTGCTATGGCCGGCGCCAGTCCAAGGCATGTCTCAATCGTCACCAATGTGGTAATTGAGTTGGGGCAGCAACTGAAGCGGAAGCCATGCCGGGTGTACTCCGCAGATTTGCGGTTGCGAGTGACTCCTGCCGGCATCTACACCTATCCCGACGTGATGGTGATTTGCGGCGACGCTCAATTTGCCGACGACCAAAAGGACACCGTGCTGAACCCGGTTCTCATTGTCGAGGTGCTTTCGGAATCGACCCGGAACTATGATCGCGGCAAGAAATTCCAACACTACCGCAAACTCCCATCACTCATCGAATACTTAATGATCGAGCAGGACCAGCCCCGCATCGAACACTGGACCCGTCAGCGCGAAAACCACTGGGACTTCGTCGACATTGACGACCTTGGGCAAAGCATCGAACTCACCTCGATCGGTTGTGCGCTTCCCCTGACCGAAGTCTACGACAAAATCGACTGGTCCTAGTCCAGAAGCCTCACACGCCCGAAACACAGCAGCCCCCCGATTGACGACAATGGAATTTGCATCTCATCGCATGGCTCGCGGCATTTTGGTCTTCCGTCACGGGCGTCACCTTCTCGCATGACGTTGCGCCCATTCTCTACCGCAACTGCGCGTCGTGCCACCGAACCGGCGGCGTCGCGCCCTTCAGCCTGATCGCCTACGAAGACGCGGCCAAGCGCGCCGCCCTCATCGCCACGGTCACCGCCAAACACTACATGCCGCCATGGCTGCCCTCCGAACCGCGCTTCCAGCACGAACGCAAGCTCACCATCGAAGAGATCGCCACCCTCGCTAAGTGGGCCGAAGAGGGCGCGCCGCAGGGCGACGCCGCACTCACGCCGCCGGCGCCGCGCTTCCCCGAGGGCTGGCAACTGGGCAAGCCCGATGTCGTGGCCGAAATGCGCGCGCCGTTCGCCGTCCCCGCCGACGGACCGGACATCTACCAGTGCTTCGATATTCCAGCGCCGGAAGCGCGCTCGCACTACGTTCGCGCCATCGATATCAGCCCCGGCAATCCGAAAGTGGTCCACCACGCCATCCTTTTCCAGGACGTCACCGGCACGGCCCGCAAGCGCGACGCCGGTTCCGGCTATCCATGTTTCGGCACGCCCGGCTTTCTGCCCGCGCGCGGTCTGGGTGGATGGACGCCCGGCTCGCTGCCGTTTGAACCGCCCGCCGATATTCCGGAGCAGCTCGATGGTGGCGCCGACCTCGTGTTGCAGGTCCACTACCACCCCAGCGGGCGCCCCGAAACCAGCCGTACCCGCGTAGCGCTCTATTTCACCGCGCGCAAGCCCACGCGTCACGCCGCGGATATTCCACTCGGCTCCAACCGCATCGATATTCCGCCGGGCGAGCGCACTTACAAGGTCACCGACCACTTCACCATTCCAGTCGCGGTGGACGTCATCGCCATCAATCCGCACGCGCATTATGTCTGCAAGGAAATGTACGGCTACGCGGTGCTGCCGGACGGTTCGCGCCGCACGCTGATCCGCATCTCCGATTGGAACTTCGATTGGCAGCAGCAGTACGTCTACGCCACGCCGATTCGCCTCCCCGCCGATACGCGCGTCGAAATGGAGTTCACCTACGACAACTCCGAGGACAACCCGCGCAACCCCAACCACCCGCCCGCGCGCGTCGTCTGGGGTCCGGGCAGCAAGGACGAAATGGCCGGCCTGCACATCGAAATCGCGCCGGCGCGCGAAGCCGACGCCCAGGAATTAGCCGATGCCCTGTGGGGCAAAATGATCCGTACCCTCCGCGTCCGCTAGTGGGACCGGCCTCCCGGCCGGTCCGCGCGCCAGAGGCGCGCTCCGAAAGTTTCTACATTCTGGCCAAGTCGGATGCGAGGTAGGACAGACGATCGTTTTTTGTCGTCTGTTTGAATGGGCCTTCGGCCCGCGAAATCCCATGAAGAACTCTGCGAGGCTCGGGGGATTTCCCGATATGCCAGGTGGTTCTTCGCCCCTGTCAGCCGGCCGTACCTTAGCGAAACCTAACCGCAAAATGCGATGTCCTACCAGCGACCGCCCAGGAGCCCGGTCCGCGCGCCAGAGGCGCGCTCCGAAGACTGCCCACTGCCCGCTAGCGCGCCGAAAACCGGTACACCGTCCTCGTGTGATAAGTCTGCCCCGGCTTCAGCTCAGTCGACGGAAAGCTCGGCTTATTAGGTGAATCCGGAAAATGCTGCGTCTCGAGACAAAGAGCGCCGCGATACGCGTAGACCTTGCCACCCTTGCCGTGAATCGTCCCATCGAGGAAATTGCCCGTGTAGAACTGCACGCCCGGCTCCGTGGTCGAGACTTCCAAAACGCGTCCGCTCTTCGGCTCGAATACCTCGACGCACTTCGTCAATCCGCCCATGCTTTTATTGATCACGTAATTGTGATCGTAGCCGTGACCGTACTTCAGTTGCTGGTCCGGATCGTCGATGCGGGCGCCGATCGCGGTCGCTTTGTTGAAATCGAACGGCGTCCCCAGCACCGCTTTCAACTCGCCGTTGGGGATCAGCCCGGCATTCACCGGCGTAAAGCGGTCGGCATTGATCGTCAACTGGTGCTGCAGGATGTCGCCCTCGCCCGCTCCGGCCAGATTGAAGTACGAATGGTTAGTCAGATTGACCACCGTATCCTTATCGGTAGTGGCCGTGTAGTCGATCCGCAGCTCGTTTTTCTTCGTCAGCGTGTAGATCACTTTCGCGGTCAACGTGCCGGGAAAGCCCATTTCGCCATCCTTGCTCACATAGGTCAGCAGGACGCTCGGTCCATCGGCATTCGGCGTTTCCGCGCCTTTCCACAGGCAACGGTCGAAGCCTCCCGGGCCGCCGTGGAGCGTGTTCTCGCCATCGTTCTTCGGCAAGGTGAACAGGTGGCCATCCAGGTGGAACTGGCCGTTCCCGATGCGGTTGCCATAGCGGCCAATCAGCGCGCCGAAATGCTGAGTTTCGCCGAGGTAGCCTTCGAGCGTGTCCATGCCGAGCACCACGTCGGCCATCTTGCCGGCGCGGTCCGGCGCCATCAGCGACGTCACGATGCCGCCATACGTAATGATGTGGATTTCCATGCCAGTCGCGTTGGTGAGCGTGTAGAGATCCACTGCCGCGCCATCCGGCATGTGGCCGTAAGCCTGTTTCTTGACCAAAGGATTTCCTTTCTTCGGAGGAGCCTGCGCAAAACAGGCGAATGTCAGAGCGGAAACGGCAAAGCCGGCGAACAAGGCGCGGAGAGTCATCAAAGCTATGATATTACCAACGGCTGCGTCTGTGCCATTCGCCGCCGCTCAAACCGCCCAGGTCCACCACCACGGCAAGAATCAGCAAGATCAGATTGCCGCCCTGCATGGCCATGTGGGGACCGGAATTCACCTCCCAGGCGTATACGAGGGTGGTGAGCGGTAGAAAAATGAATCCGAGAAGCGGGACAAACAACCCGTGATACGCCCGCGTGAGATAGTCCGAAAGCAGGAACATCAGCACCAGTACGACCCTGGGAAAGGCGAGAAACACCAGCAGCAGAATGCAAGGCATAGGCGAAAGACTCCGACAGAATGCATTGTCGCAAAAGTCGCTATTCCGCGCTGTGTGCGATCATACTGTCCGGCCATACCGCCGCCCGATTTGGCCGTCTACTGCCGCGTGAAGGTGAGCGTTTCGGTCGTCTGGGTCGGGGTGATATGGATCACCTCGATAACCAGCGTATGGCCGTCGCCGGACGGTTTCAGGCGGCGCTTCACCACCCAATCGTTGCCATGCCGCATTTCCGACATCACCAGCATGTCGCCGTTATACCAGAACGAGACCTCCGCCGCCCCGTGGTCCTTGACCTTGCACGATGTGCCGGCCGTGTTGCAGGAAATCTCGGATACGGTAGCTTTGCCGTTGGCCTCGGTTACGCTTTCGGAAAGCTTCACCGATTCCGGCTGCTGGTCGATAGCCAGCGTCTCCGCCTTGATTTTGGAATCGCTGGTAACGCTGTGCGCCGGGTCGAATACCCAGGTTCCGCCGAGCGCCGGGTGGTCCGCGCCCACGGCTGCGCATAGCGCAAACACGGAAAGAACGACATACTTCGGCATAAATATCCCCTCCTCAACTGTCTTCAGAGTATGTGTAGACGCCGATGGCGAGACTACCGGCGATTCTGTATTAAGGTTGATGAAGTTTGACCTTTCGGTCGTGGCGCACTGGGCGCCCTCTGGGCACATGCGTGCAGCGTTCACACTCGTGTGAACGCACTTCGCCGGCAAGAACGCGCCCCATTTGGGAGGTGGGAGTCGCAATTAGCCGCCCGCCGAAAAACAGTGGAATTCTCCTCATCCGGCACATCCGGCGGTTCACCAGACTCGTAGAACGAGACAAGAGGACAACGGCGACGCTCTTGCGGCCTGCCCGCCCCGACAGGGCCGCGACCGTGAGGGAGCGATCCTCCGCAAACACGCGTGCTACGAATTCGCAAATCGTACTACACTGAGAGAGATTATGCACATACCGGATGGATACCTTAGCCCGGCGACCTGCACGGCGCTCTACGCCGGCTCCGCGCCGTTCTGGTATGTGGCAATGCAGCGCGTTCAGAAGACCCTGCACACGCGGCTGGTGCCTCTCTTGTCGCTTTTCGCGGCATTCTCGTTTGTGATCATGATGTTCAACCTTCCGCTGCCCGGCGGCACTACCGGTCACGCCATAGGCATCGGGCTGGCGGCCGTGGTGCTGGGTCCCTGGGCGGCCATGCTGGCGGTATCTGTCGCCATAGTGATTCAAGCCCTGTTTTTCGGCGATGGCGGCATCACTGCCATCGGCGCTAACTGTTTCAACATGGCGATCGTTGGGGCGCTGGTCTCTTACGCGGTCTACCGCCTGCTTGCGCGTCGCTCCGCCATCCTCTCGTTCCGCCGCGTGGTGGCGGCCGGGTTGGCCGGCTATGTGGCAATCAACGTTTCGGCGCTGCTCGCGGCCATCGAGTTTGGAATTCAGCCGCTGCTGTATCGCGATGCCGCCGGCGCGCCGCTCTATTGCCCTTACCCGCTGAGCGTCGCCATTCCGGCGATGATGCTCGGCCACTTGACCATTGCCGGATTAGCGGAACTGGTAGTGTCGGCCGGCGTGGTGGCGTTCATCCAAAAGTCCGACCCATCGCTGCTAAAATCCACCGCCGGGCGTGGCGTATTGCTCACCGATCCGGCCGCCCCCGCCAGTTCTCAGTCGCCAGGCAACCCCGTCGGTCTTGCCGCCTCTTTTTCCGAACCAACCGCCCACGCCGGTTCTTATTCCCTGCGCCCAGGCAACCCCGTCGGTCTTGCCGCCTCTTCTTCCGAACCAACCGCTCACGCTGGCTCTCATTCCCTGCGCCCAGGCAACCCCGTCGGTCTTGCCGCCGCTTCCTCCGAACCAACCGCCCACGCCGGCTCTCATTCGCCACAGCCAGGTAACGCCGGCGGTCTTGCCGCCGGTTCTTCCCATCCAACCGCCCCCGGCGCCCGTTCCCTGCGCCCGCTGTGGGTCGGGCTATGCCTGTTAATGATCCTAACCCCGTTGGGGATTCTAGCCGCCGGGTCGGCCTGGGGCGAATGGATGGCGTCGGATTTCTCGAATCCCGCCGTTCGGCAACAGATTGCGCATTCTTCGTTTCAGCAGCCAGTCCCGCTGCGGGCCCCGGAAGGGTTGCAGCGCCTGTCCTCGTTGTGGACCGCTCCGTTTGTGCGCTACGCGCCGCCTTACGTGACCAGCGCCGCCTTCGGATACCTGCTTTCCGCGATGTTTGGCGCCGGCCTGGTAATGCTTGCCAGCCTGGCCGTGGGTCGATTCATACGCGCGCAAAGCTACCGTTCCGAAGAGCGCGCCGCATGAGCGGCTTCCACAGTCATAAGCGGGGCGGCTTCGTCGAAAACGCCATCGAGGGCCTCTATCTGGCAATGGAGCGGGCCCTTCACGCGGAGAATTCCGCCGGTGGCGGCGGCTTGTTGCAGCGGTTGGACCCCAGAGTGAAAGTCGCGGGACTATTTGCTTTAGTTCTTGCGTCTGCCCTGGCGGCCAGGTTATGGGTAATCGCAGCCATCTTCGCACTGGCTGTTTTGCTGGCCGCACTCTCGCTGATATCGATCCGCATCTTGGCCGGCCGGGTGTGGATCGGCGCTTTGACTTTCACCGGCGCCATCGCCATACCCGCCGTCTTTCTCACTCCCGGCGTCCCCGTCTACCGCTTACCCGGCCTCAACTGGACCGTCACCGCGCAAGGGCTGACTACGGCAGGCTATCTGATCCTGCGCGTGGAGACGGCGGCAACTCTGGCGCTGCTGCTGATCTTTACCACGCCGTGGATGCACGTACTGAAAGCGCTGCGGATCTTCCGCGTCCCAGTAGTCTTCGTGGTGATTCTCGGAATGACCTGCCGCTACATACTTCTGATGCTGCAGACCGCGCATGAAATGTTCGAATCGCGCAAGAGCCGCACTGTCGGGCGGATGACCGCGAGCGAGCAGCGGCGCATGGCCGTTTCAGGCGCCGGCGTCCTTCTTACTAAGACTTTCCAATTGAGCGGCGATGTCTATCTGGCCATGCAGGCCCGCGGATTCCGCGGCGAAGTCTGCTTACTCGACGATTTTCGGATGCAGCGCCTCGATTGGATGGCGGCGACGGCTTTTGCGGCCCTAACCGCCGCCGCTGTGTGGGCTGGCAGATGACACTATTCGAGGTTGACCGCCTTACTTACAGCTACGAGCGTCTGACGGCCCTGGACCAACTGACCCTGTCGATTCCGGAAGGGAGCCGCGCGGCGCTGCTGGGCGCCAACGGCTCCGGAAAATCCACACTGCTCCGTCTTCTGGACGGATTGTACTTCGGCCAATCGGGCGCGGTACGGTTTCGGGGAGACCAGCTTACCGAAGATCTCTTCGCCCATGACGACTTTGCGTTGGAGTTCCGCAGGGAAGTGGGCCTGGTGTTTCAGAACCCGGATGTACAACTGTTCAATCCGACGGTGTTCGATGAAGTGGCGTTCAGCCCCTTGCAGCTTCGCTGGCCGAAGGCCGAGATACGCGAGCGGGTGGACGAAATTCTCGACCGGTTACGCATTTTTCACCTGAAAGATCGCGTTCCTCACCGGCTGTCGGGCGGAGAAAAGAAGCGCGTGGCGCTGGCCAGCGTGCTGGTGTTGGACCCCGCGGTGCTGCTTCTGGATGAGCCCACGGCGGCGCTCGATCCGCGCAGCCAGAGCCAGTTAATCGATTTGTTGGTAGAGTGGGGCGGCGGCGCCAAGTCGGTGATCACGGCCACTCACGATCTTAGGGATTTAGGAGACATCGCCGACCGGTGTTACGTTCTGGATGGAGGCCGGTTAGTGGCCGAGGCGCCGCCGGAGGAGATACTACGCGATAGCGAGCTATTGCAGCGCACCAATCTGGTTCACGCCCATCGCCATCGTCACGCGTCGGGGGCGATGCACTCTCATCCGCATTCGCATTCGGATGAGCGGTGAAAGCGGCAGGCGCCGCGCCTCCATAAATCGTCGGCGTGGGACAGACGCTTTCGTCTGTCAACCCGGCGGTTCATATCGTACTGGATCCCCGAGCCGCGCACGCCGTTAACAAGCGTCTTGGATTGCGCGATGGCCCGACGGTGAAAGCAGCCCGTCTTGGTGTCGGACAGTACTCACGGTTTACATGGATAAATTCGCGCCATTGCTCAAAGGCGATGATCTCCCTCGCGGTGATGAAGCGGTCGGTGGCGGACTCTGGCAGGCGAATCTCACGCCGAGGCTCTCCGGAAGCTTACCGGCAAGCCCGTTATCGTCAGTGGGCACTGTCGCGGTAGTTTTGCTTTAATTTCTCCGCTTCCTCCTGCCTCGGTGCCCTCGATGATCGCCTGGACCATGATCGTCTGACACTTTCACCGGTATCTGACTTCCTCAAAAACTCCGCGCCGTCCTCCGCCACTCCGCGCCTCCGCGTTAAAATCGACAGCCCGACCTTCCGCTCACCCCCCTTCGGCAACCCCCCTCAAGTTTCCTTGCTCTATGAACGACGACGTCGGTCGGCGCGGGCGCTCTCCGGCGGTCCCATCGGCCCTTCCCGGCGGGAACCGGGGATTTGCCGAAACGGGGTAAGCTCAGTGGCGACAGCGGCGTCTTCGGCCGTACCGCGCCGGCAAGCAAGCGTTTTGATTCATCGGTTAGAAACGTACGCTTTCCGCCAGCCACTGTTCGTATCCTCTCATCCGGCCATCGAGCGATCTTGACACATAAATGGATATTGAATCAAAATACCAGTGACGTAATAAGAGCGTGGCCGCGGAGGGCTATGCCGATGCAAGCGGAGTTTGTCGTTTCCAGTGTCACACTGGCCAAGGAAGACAAAGAGGAAAGCCACCCGACGTTGAAGTTCAAGATCGCCCCAACCGAACTGACCACGCTCTGATCGTCTGCCACACTATGTTGAAAGTTGGCGAAGATGTCACAGTGAAAGGTACTTAGGCTTAGTCGGATGGTTATTTTGGCCTGCGCATGGCAAACACTTCTTCGGTAATTCATCGCTCTGAAAGATTCTTGGCGTGCTTGGATCGATGCGCAAACTCATGTCTCGGTATAGTATCGGCGGGCGTGGCGGACGATTGAAATAAGCTGCGCTTCGGCATCGTACAAGCACTGTAATGGCTCTCGGCCCCGCTTCAAATGGAGGATTCGTGACGTATTCACACAGGTTTCACGCAAGGACGGAATGGTCAATGCCCGGTTATCGCCGTATTCACCGCGTTGTGGTTTCTATTGCCATCTTAACTCTTCTGTTTCTCGTTCTGCCGCTAGGAGCGCAAACCTGGACCCAACTGGCTCCTACCGGCGGCCCTCCCGCGCCCCGTGCATGGGCCAGTGCGGTTCTCGATCCCGCTACGGGCAAGATGATTGTGTTCTCGGGAGGTACGTCGGGCGGCAGCACCGATGTCAACGACGTATGGTCGCTCACCACCGTCGGCAGCCCGATATGGACGCAATTGAGCCCGGCTGGAACCCTTCCGAACCCGAGGGTCGGTCAAACCGGAGTCTACGATGCCACCAACTCTCGAATCATGATGTTTGGCGGCGGCTTGGGCGAAACGCAGCCTTGCTCCAATGATGTGTGGGTGCTCAGCAATGCGAACAGCGTCAGTGGAACTCCTACCTGGACCCAGCTCAATCCTACCGGCGGGCCGCCCGTTCCGCGGGTCTTTCACTCGGCGGTCTACTCTCCGGCTACGAATGGCATGATCGTCTTCGGCGGAAATAACTGTGTGCCGATTGGCGGAACATACTACAACGATGTTTGGGTCCTGTCGAATGCCAATGGCTTAGGCGGAACTCCCGTGTGGACGCAACTCTCGGTTTCGGGCGGACCGTCGGTCCGGCAGGGCGCCGCTGTGGCTTATGACCCCGACTCGAACCGGATGATTGTATTTGGAGGCTACGGGCAGACGGTGCCCTACAACGATGTTTGGGTGCTGTCGAATGCCAACGGAACGGGCGGAGCTCCCGCCTGGACGCAGCTTTCTCCGGGCGGAGCGGCGATCCCTCCCAGAGATTTCGCCAGCGCGGCCTTTGACGTCACTTCCGATCGGATGACAATTTTTGGAGGGTTGAATGTGGGTTCGCTGCTCGGCGACGCTTGGACGCTTTCCTTCGCCAACGGCTTGGGCGGAACTCCTACCTGGACGCAATTATCTCCTACTCTTCCCGCCAGAGAGGCGCAGACCACTGTCTACGACGCAGCCGGCAACCGCATGATTATCTTCGGCGGCATTCTAGCTTCCGGTTATGTCAGCGACACCTGGGCTCTGTCGAATGCCAACGGCTTGGCTCCATCGGTTCCGACGCTGACTGTGGTCTCCGCTCACGTCGGCAATTTCACGCAAGGGCAGACGGGCACATACACGGTGACGGTGTCCAACCAGGCCGGCGCGCCGGCCACCACCGGGATGGTAACCGTGACCGACACGGTTTCCGGTGGCTTAACCCTACAGTCGATGGGACCCGACTCAGGTTGGACCTGCGGCGGCAACGTCTGCACTCGCAGCGACGTATTGAGCCCAGGCGCCAGCTACCCCCCGATTACGGTGACAGTGAATGTAGGAGTCGCCGCTAGTTCGCCGCAGGTGAATTCCGTAAGCGTGTCGGGCGGCGGCTCTGCGACCGCCCTCGCCACCGACATCACCGTCATTCAGGCTGCCGCGGGCACGGGCCCGGCGCCGTTGTCGGTGACGCCCAGCAGCGGGTCGGGAGCGCA